>CAXUCF010000007.1:0-39152 GCA_964249275.1 uncultured Lichenihabitans sp. | reverse complement strand
CGTCGGCGCGGGCTTCAACCCCTACGTCCATGTTCCGGCCGACCCCGCCCTCGCGTCGCTACGCGATCCCGCTCAATACGGGCTGATCGACAAGCGCGACTACGCCGTGACCATCTACCCGCCCGTCGCCGAAGTGCTGTTCGCCCTGGTGACGCGCGTTTCGGCAAGCGTCGTGGCCATGAAGGCCGTCATGGTGCTGCTCGAAGGTGTGGCGGTGCTCGCCATCGCGCGCTTGCTCGACCGGCTCGGACGGCCACATGGCCTGCTGGCCGCCTATCTGCTGCATCCGGCGCCGGTGTGGGAGATCGCCGGCAACGGCCACGTCGACGCCGCCGTGATGGCGTTCCTGTTCGGTGGTTTCGCCTGGTGCGGGGGGGTGGCCCGTTCCTATGGGGCGGCGCTCGCCCTGACGCTCGGGGCTCTCGTCAAGCCCACCGCCGCACTCGGCCTGCCGGCGCTCTGGCGGCCCTACGGCATCAGGCTCCCGCTCTTCGTCGTCGCGGTGGTCGCGATCTGCTACCTGCCGTTCCTGTCGGCCGGGGTGCGCGTGATCGGCTTCCTGCCCGACTACGCCCACGAGCAGGGGCTCGACAGTGGACAGGGCTTCTTCGCGCTGGCAATGGCCAAGACGGCGGGCCTCGACCGGCCCTGGATGACCGGCGCCTATGGGATGACGGCCGCCCTCGTCATGCTGGCGCTCGCCTTGTGGACGCGGCGGCGGGGCGACGCGGCGCTCCCAGTGCGGCTCGGTGGCACGGCCCTCATCGTCATCGTGTTCTTGATGCTACTGACGCCGGTGTTTCCGTGGTACTTCCTCGTCGCGGCACCCTTCACCTCGCTGTTGGGCCTGTGGAGCCCCTTCGCCCTCGCCACCGGTGGCTTCCTGCTCTACGGCTTCCACGAGGATGCGCCGGGTTTCCTGGTCCGGTGGAGCCTCCTGATGTCGTTTATTCTGGCCGCGGCGGTCCGGGATCTGTGGCGCTGGCGCGGCCTGGCGCTGGCGCGATAAGGATGTGATCCATGACGCTAGAGATCGATGAAGCCCTGGCCGTCTCGGCCGACGCGACGGCTGCGCTCGCCCCCGCCATCGACCCACGCCGATACCACGAGGCCGCCGACCCGAGCCGCGGCGCGCTGGCGACCCGGCCGCCCGTCTGCCTCTACCTCGAGGTCACGAACCGCTGCAACCTGCTCTGCACCACCTGCCCGCGTACCTACGTCGAGCTCGAGCCGCCGGCCGACCTCGGCTGGGACCTTTTCCGCTCCATTGTCGATCAGTTGCCCGACCTGTCGCGCGCCGTGCTGCACGGCGTCGGCGAGCCCATGCTGGTCAAGAACCTGCCTCGCATGGTGCGCTACCTCAAGGACCGCGGCACCTATGTGCTGTTCAATACCAACGGCACGGTGCTGAACGACCGCAACGGCCGCGCCCTGATCGACGCCGGCCTCGATGAGTTGCGCGTGTCGCTCGATGCGTCGACGCGCGAAAGCTATCTCGCGGTGCGCGGCGTCGACTATTTCGAGCGGATCCTCAGGAACGTCCGCCGCTTCCGCGAACTGCAGGAGCGCGGCGGCTTCGCCAGGCCCCGCGTCTCGGCCTGGCTCACCGGGCTGAAGGAGACCGTGGCGGAACTGCCGGCGTTCGTGCGGCTCGCGGCCGAGATCGGCGTGCGCGAGGTCTACCTGCAGCGCCTCGTGTTCTTCGACCGCGACACCGTGGGTCTCGCCCGGCCCGACCAGGCGCTGTTCGAGCGCATGGACGGCGACGAGGCCATCCATCTCCGGGCCGCCGAGGACCTGGCCCGCAGCTTCGGCGTGACGTTCTCGGCCTCGGGCGCCGCCTCCGAGCCCGGCATGAGCCTCGAGAAGGCGACGGGTCGGAACCCGTGGTCGCTCTGCGGCCGACCTTGGACCGTGATGTATTTCACGGCCAACGGCCGCGCCCTGCCCTGCTGCATCGCCCCCTTCGCCCAGCACGGCTACGAGAACTACACGCTGGGCGACGCCACCCAGGAGTCCTTGCGCGAGATCTGGAACGGGGCGCGCTACCAGGACTTCCGCAACGCCCTGCAATCCGACACCCCGCCCACCGCCTGCAGCAACTGCGGCCTGCGCTGGAGTCTGTGAGTCCGACGGCCGACATGATCGATGGGAAACCGGCCGCGAAGGCACGCCCGTGAAGATCGGCGATTGCGTGGCCGTGGTCGCGATGGTGATCCCCTGCCTCGACGAGGCGGCCGCCATCGGGGCTCTCGTGCGTGAGCTGCTTTCCCTCGGCTTCGACCAGGTGATCGTGGTCGACGGCGGCTCGCGGGACCGCACCGCCGAGATCGCGCGCGACGCCGGCGCCGAGGTGGTGGTCGAGCGCCGGCGCGGCTACGGGCTCGCCTGCGCGACCGGTGTCGCGGCCGTCCGGTCCGACGCCGCCGTCGTGGCGTTCATCGATGGTGACGGCTCCGACATCCCGGCCTTCGCGCCAGCCATCGTCGGGCCGGTCATGCGGGGCGAGGCGGATTTCGCACTCGGGTCGCGGTTGCGTGGACCACGCGAGCCCGGCAGCCTCACGCCTCAGCAGGTCGTGGCGGGGCGACTCGCCGGGCTCCTGATGTTTGCGGCCTATGGGGTGCGCTACACCGACATGGCACCGTTCCGCGCCATCGCGAAGCCGGCGCTGGACCGGCTCGGCATGGGCGAGACGACCTATGGCTGGAACCTCGAGATGCAGATGCGGGCCGCCGCCCGCAAGCTCCGCATCGTCGAGGTGCCGGTCGGTTGCCGCAGCCGGGTCGGCGGAGTGTCGAAAGTGTCGGGCAACGTTTCGGCCTCGGTGCCGGCCGCCTTGACCCTGATGAAGACCTTCCTGAGACTCGCCGCCACCCTGCGCCGAGCGTGAGGGCGGCCGTCAGGTCAGCGCCCGCAACAGGATGCCGAGCCCGCGCTTGTCGCGCACCGACGGCACGTTGCGGCGCAGCCAGGCGTCGGCCCCGAGCGCGCGTCCGGCCGCGAAGACCGCGAAATACCCGCACAGCATGGCCAGGAACACGTAGCTCCACGACCATTCGGCGGGATCGCCGGGGCGCTGGTTGTAGATCCCGAGCCAGAGCGTGAGGGCGAACACGAGGGCGCCGAAGCCGGCGAGCCGTACGAACAGCCCCAGGATCAGGGCCGTGGCGAAGCCGAACTCGGCCAGGAACACCAGTGGGTTGATCAGGCCGAAGTTGGGCAGCAGCACATCCGACACGAACTGCCCGAGTTGCGGATACGCGGCCCGGCCCGCCATCTGCTCCATCCAGTAGTGCAGGCCGTTGTTGGGTCCGAAGGGCAGCTTCCACAGCATGCCCTGGAACCACATGCAGCCGACCAGCACGCGCGTGAGCCAGACCCACAGCGACCGTCCGCTACGCTGCGCCAGATCGTCCCTGAAATTCACGACGAACAGCGTCAAGCTGGCGACCAGCAGGCCATAGAAAACGATCAGGATGACGTATCTGGCGGCGCCGAGCGCGTTATAGTCGCTCGTCTCGGCGGTCAGGAAGGCGACGAGGTCGTTCAACGGATTGGACATGCTGCATCCTCGGCGCCCGCGGCGCGATCCATCGGCCGACGCTTTTGTCTTCGGGTGAGGCCACGCGTGGGTTACCGACTGCGGCCCAGCCTGGGCTTAGCCTCATCGACGGCGGGAATCCAGCAGGGCGCCGGGCCGGGGCTGCCCGGGGCGGCGGCCCGGGAACCGCTTCGCGCACGCGTATCCTCACGCGCCATGGTTCGGGGAACGAAGCAGCGATGGACGCCCTCATCGCCGCATCCGTCGCGCCTCGATCGTGGCTTCGGCGATGTCGCGCAGCAGCGGGATCTCGCCGGCCGGGCGGTCGCCCAGCATCTCGCGCGCCACGAGCGCGAAGGCCGCCGCCTCGTCCTTGCCGTCTTCGGCTTCCGCCATGACCAGCGCCGTCCAGGCCAGCAGTTCCGCCCAGCGCCGACGCCGCGGCGCCACCACGGCCTCGAGGACCAGCTGGATCTTGCGGGCGCGCGACAGGCCCTTTCTGCCCTTGAGGGCCGCGTCGACCTCCGCGTCGTCCTCGAACCAGCTTTCCATGAAGCCGTGGCGGTCGAACCAGTCCGCGCTGTCGGCCAGGATCCCATCGTCGCCCTCGCGCTCCGGATCGGCCGCAAGCCCCTCGGCCACGACGTCGTCGACCGACAGCGCCTGCGGATTGACCGATCCGAGCCCCAGCACCTCGATGAAATGCCGCAGCGCCCGGCCGACGTAGTCGATGGACACGTCGACGACGTCGATCTCGCCCGCGACGCGGTCGAGCAGATCCCGCGCCTCCGCCTTGCCGAGGTCGCGTTGCACCCAGGCGTCCCGCAGGCCGGCGCCGAGCTTGAACAGCAGCGACACCACCGCGTAGCGGCGCCCGGTCTTGACCAGCACGAAGACACTGCCGGCCCCCGAACCGTCGAAGGCCGATCCCACCGCGTCGAGCACCTTGGCGGCTGGCAGAGGTTCCGGCTCGGCGCCCTTGCGCCGGGCCGTCCGGATGCTGTCGTCGACCTTGTCGCGTTCGCCCGCGGGCAGCCAGTTGCGGCCGGCCACCATACGTCGCAGCGTGACGCCGTCGAGGCGGCCCACCCGGGCCTGCTCGCCCATCATCTCGGCGACCGCTATCCTGGCCTGCGGGTCCGGGTCGAACAGCCAGCCGAGGGCGGCTTCCCTGACGGCGCCGGAAGCCGAGCCGAGCATGAAGCCCGCCATGGCGAGCCGATGCTCGGTCGGGAACGACGAGGCGGTTTCGGCAAGTTCGGTGTGGATCGCGAAGGGATCATCGCCGAGGTCCTCGCCGAGTTCGGCCAAGTGCCGCTCCATGTCGAGGTCCCCGCCTTCGGCATAGTCCACCTGCTCGGCTTCCTCGGCGATCATGCGGCCCATGGCGTCGCGCAAGGTTTCGCCGATATCGAGCTTGGCGGCGGCGAACTGCTTGGCGAGCAACATCAGCACGGTCGGATCGGCCCGATCGGAGCGCGCATGGGCGACCAGATGCCGGCGAACCTCGCCGAGCAGCGCCTCGGCCGCGGGATCCGCGCGCTCGATACCGTAGCGCAGCAGTTCGAGCGCCTGCCCGGCCATGTAGGCGAGCGCCGCCACGAGATATGCGTCGGGGCGCTTCTTGCGCGCCTCCTTCTCGACGAGCGCCATGACCTCCAGCGCGGCCTGCGGCATCATGGCCAGGATGTCCACCACCGTACGGGTGCCGTCACCCCCCTGCCCGACCTTCATCTCCGCGGCTACGGCGGCGCCGAGTTCGAGCAACGCGGCGCGCTGGGCCGTCCGCTTCATCCGTGACGCCATCCCGTCCTCCCCATACCGTCCGTCAGTCGCTGGAAGCACGGAACACGGCTGCGCTCGCGGGCCGCGCGGGCCTCGGCCCTGGCTCGACGCCGATCGGCCGGGAGCCGTCTCACCCTGCCGGCCGGAGGCGGGTGGCCGTCTGGGGGCGCCGCGCCCAGAACCGGCGCATGAGGCGCAAGACCACCACAGCGACCCCGGCCGCCAGGACGAACCAGGCAGGCCTCAGGGCATCGTCGAAGCCCAGATTGGCGCCGAGCACGTCGGCGACGTCGATGCCATTGCGGACATGGTACCACGCGGCCTCGAACAGGGCCGTGAGGATCGACGCCGCGGCCGCGAGACCCGCGAGCGCGGCGACGTCGTCGCCCAGGCCGTAGCGCTGCAACAGACGCTGGCCCATCAGGATCAGGAACAGCCCCGTCATGATCACGGGCTGGCTGACGTCGAGTTTCGATTGGATCATGAAATGCAGCAGGACCAGGATGGCGATCGGATAGACGAGCGCGTGCAGCCTGTTCCATTTCAGGCCGCCGAGCCGCCTGACCATCGCGTCGGTCGAGGTGGCGCCGAGCGCCGCGAAGCCCAGCAGAGCCATGAAGCCGATCGTCAGATAGAACCGGAGCACGATTTCGCTCGCCACGTGCGGGAGGTCGAACTTCTGGTCGACGACATAGAGCGTGAAATGGACCGCCGCATAGGCCAGCACTGCCACGCCGAGCATGCGTCGCACCGCGATGAGCTTGGGCCATTGCGCGATCCGGCGCACCGGCGAGACGGCCAGCGACGCGATGAGGATTCTGACGGCCCAGAGCCCGGTTTCGTGGATGGCTTCGGTCGCGGGCTTCGGCGCGAGCCAGCCGAGCTTCCAGCCGAGCGCAACCCAGAGACCGGGTCCGAAAAGCGCCAGGAAGGTGCAAAGCTTGAAGACCGACAGGCGGCCGGACCTGTCGCACCAGGGAAGGAAGCGGGCCTGCATCGAGCCTCACGTGAACGCCGGAGCGGGCCTCGAAGGTGGCGCGCAAAGGCGCCGCCATCAAGGCTCGGCGGTTGCCGCCCGGCCGCTGAGGCCAAGCTCCGTGTCAGGCTGCGTCCCGGCCCTGGGCTTCGGCCGGAGGCGCCGTGGCTTCGACGGCCGTAAAGGCCTCGAGGATGCGATAGGTGTGCGACGCACCCTTGGGCACGACCCAGGACGATCCCTTGTCGAGCGACACGGTCTTGCCTTCGAGGATCAGTTCGGCGCGGCCGGAGATCACGTAGCCGACCGTCTCGTAGTCGCGCCGGACCGCTTCCTTCTCGGTCCCGCTGGCCTCGCCTTCCCAGAGGCGCATCGACAGGGTTCGCCCGCTCGCAAGATACTTCTGGCCTTCGGGCCCCGTGACTGCCGTGGTGGCCTCGACCGTGGTGACGCTCGTCTCGTTCATGACCCCGACATCCCATCCGTTCGCCGACGGTCCGGACCTCGTGGATCGGCCGGCGGGCGTCCAACGAACGGCTTGCACCGGCCCGGGGTTGCCTGGTGCGACCGGAAGGATGCCTCCGGCGGAGCCGGGTGGTGCGATCAGGCGCTGCGGCGCCGTCGCGTCGCGTCGAAGCTCCGCCGCTGGCCGGTCGGCACGGGCGCGACGCGCCGTGGCGACCGAGACGGCTCCCCGACCACGGCCGGCATCTCCGGCGTGGCTGTCGCCGGCTCGAAGGGTATCGGCGCCAGGGAAGGCGCGGCCGGTACCAGCAACGCACCGCAGGGCCGGTCACCGGCCCTGCGGAGCCTGCGCGATGCGGCACGGAAGTCCGCCGCTGCCGTGCCCTGCGGCGCCGCGATCAGGATGAGATGGGCGCCGCAGTCCGGCGAACCCGCATCCGCCTCGACCCCGGTGCCCACCACCACCACGGTGTCGAACCCCGACGATCCGCGCCGCCGCTGGATGCCGGCGGCCTCGGGAGTGGAGCCGGACCGGAAGACCTCGACCGCCTCCGGATCGTCGGGCAGCAGCGCCACGGTACGGCCTGCGGCCGCGAGCCTGTAGAGCGGCCGGAGCGAGCCCTCCCGCTCGAGCAGGCAGAGAGGCACCTCGCTCGGAACCAGGGTCCGGCGGAGGCGATCGTCGGACCGCGCTCCCACCAGCAGAACGCGGCGTCCCGCCCCGGCCGCCGCCAGGGCAAGCGACAGCGCCACGCTTTCGGCATCGCGGTTCGACGGGTCCCGCAGCGGCGTGACCAGCACCGTCATGGGGGCGTCGGGGGCGGCGTCGGCGAAGGCAGCCCTCAATGTCGCGTGCACTTCCGTTGCGGCCTGCGCCAGCGCGCCATCCGGCTCCCGCGCGAAGGCCGCCACGATGCCTGGGAGGCCGGCCGGCCCGGTCAGCGGCAACAGGGCCAGCACCGGGACGGTCTCGGTCCCGGCCGCGTCGGTGCGCCTCGCGCCGGTCTGCTGCGGAACGGGCGGGACCGGGCTGGCCGCGCGGGGCGGCTCGGCGCTCGTCGCCAAGGCCGGTTCGATCCGTCGGGACAGCGTCGGCGTCATCGGGCGGTGCCGCCCGAACAGGGACAGGAACGGCGAAGCCGCAAGGCGAGCCACCAGCGTTCGGAACGCAGCGCCGCCACCATGGCGCAGCGACAGCTTCGAAGGTGCGGCTGTTGGCGCGGGCGACCGCGCAGGCTCGGCTTCGACGACGCCTGCATCTGGGTTCTGCGACGGCAGCGCGGGGGGACGGGACGAGGCCGGATCGGCCGAAACGGGGACCGGAGCGACTTCGAGGGCGCGCGCCTGGAGAGCGGGGGCGCTGGAGGCGAAAATCGCGGCCTCTGGAACGGGGAGCCTTGCGGGATAGGGCGGCATCGATGCGGTCTCGCCGGGACATGCAGGGGAAAGGACTCTTCACGCGACGTTAAGGACAAATCCTTACCGATTCTTCACCATGGCGGCGCAGCCCGCCGATTCCGACGGGTCCGCCCCTTCACTCGGCTGACGAACGCTTTCTCAAAGAAAGTGGAAACCACGCACATTCCATGGCCCTGTTCACGACCTACTATAACTTCGTCCGCCTCCATAAGACCCTCCGCGTGACCCCTGCCATGGCCGCTGGCGTCTCGGATCGCTTGTGGGACGTTGCGGATATCGTCGCCCTGGTGGAAGCTGCCGAGGCTCCTGCGAAGAAGCGTGGGACGTACAAAAAGGTTGGAGCAAAATGCGTCTTGAGCAGCGGGTTGTTCGTTCAAGCCATGTGAAAAGGCTCAGCTTCTCACATCACGAGATGCTCGCTTACACAGTTGCAACGATAGCGGCGTCTCCCTACGTTCGCGAGTACGTCATAGGCTACACGTCACGGCAATCGCTGGTTAGAAAAAGAGAGTATCGCCAGAAAGGATATAATCATCTGGTGATACTTGCTGACCGACTCAATCTGAAAGAAGCTCATTGGCTGGAGGAAGTATTGCAAGGGTTCATCTCAGAATGCAAGAGATACCCCGAATACAAGAAGTATGATCCTTGTCGGAGGAGTAACCGCTTCTACCCCAGTGCTGGACAGCGCACTGCCGCCCCCGACGATGCTGTGCACTCGGTCTACATGGCCTGGGCTGGAGAGGGACCCTAACAAGCACCAAAATTCAAACGGACCCACTACCACCCCGGCCAATGCCTTGACTCGGGGACGGTGAGTCTTCAACGTCCCGCGTTTCGCCGGGCACCTCCCGGATCCCTCACGCCGCCTCGGCGGTGTCCCAAGCTCCAGGAACCATGCGCCTCTATCTCGACTTCGAAAAACCGGTCGCGGAGATCGAAGCCAAGATCGAGGAATTGAGGCAGGTCGCGAGCAACGAGGACGCCATTCCGATCGGGGAGGAACTGACCCGGCTCGAGGTCAAGGCGGCGCAGGCCTTGGCGGACCTCTACAAGGCCCTGACGCCCTGGCAGAAGACCCTCGTGGCGCGGCACCAGCAGCGGCCGCACTTCTCCGACTATTGCAAGGGCCTCGTTTCGGACTTCACCCCGCTGGCGGGGGACCGCTCCTTCGGCGAGGACGAGGCCATCGTGGGCGGCCTCGGCCGCTTCCGGGGGCGCTCGATCTGCCTGATCGGCCAGGAGAAGGGGTCCGACACCGACGGCCGGATCAAGCACAATTTCGGCATGGCTCGGCCCGAGGGCTATCGCAAGGCGACGCGGCTCATGGACCTTGCCGACAGGTTCGACCTGCCGGTCGTGTCGCTGGTCGACACGGCCGGCGCCTTTCCGGGCATCGAGGCCGAGGAACGCGGGCAGGCCGAGGCCATCGCGCGCTCGACCCAGGCCTGTCTCGAACTCGGAACACCCAATGTCGCCGTGATCATCGGCGAGGGCGGCTCCGGCGGCGCCATCGCGATCGCCACGGCCAACAGCGTCATCATGTTGGAGCATGCGATCTACAGCGTGATCTCGCCCGAAGGCGCCGCCTCGATCCTGTGGCACGACCCCGGCCGCGCCCAGGATGCGGCCACCAGCATGAAGATCACGGCCCAGGACCTGCACCGTTTCGGCATCATCGACGCGGTGGTGGCGGAGCCCGCCGGGGGTGCCCACCGCGACCCTCATGCCGCCATCGCGGCCACCGGCGACGCGATCGAGAGCGCGCTCGGATTCTATGACGGCTGGAGCCGCGAGCAGGTCCAAACGGCGCGGGCTGACAAGTTCCTCGCCATCGGCCGTCGCTGAGAGATCCCCTCGCGGGCAGGCCGACAAGGCACTGGCCATTGCGGCCTCGTGAGCGGGCCCCGCGAGGATCCAGTGCCGCCGCTTGAACGTTGCGTGATCTGCGCCGGCGCTCGCCGATCGATCCCGACGTCGCAGCGCCCCGCGGACTCGCCCGACGAAGGACTCAACGGCCATGGAATTTCGACGACTCGGCGCCTCCGGCTTCACCGTGCCGGCCCTGAGCTTCGGCACCGGCACCTTCGCGGGCCGCGGCGATTTTTTCGGGGCCTGGGGCTCGACCGATGTCGCGGAAGCGCGCCGCCTCATCGACATCTGCCTCGACGCAGGCCTCAACATGTTCGACACGGCCGACGTCTATTCGGGGGGTGGGGCCGAGGAGGTGTTGGGCGCGGCCATGCAGGGCAAGCCGCGAGACTCGCTCATCGTCTCGACCAAGGCGACCTTCCGGGCCGGAGAAGGCGCGAACCAGGTCGGCTCCTCGCGCCATCACCTGATCGCCACGGTGCACCAGCAGCTGAAGCGCCTCGGCACCGACTACATCGACCTGTTCCAGTTGCACGGCTTCGACGCCCTGACGCCGGTCGACGAAGTGCTGTCCACGCTCGATCAACTCGTGCGCGAGGGCAAGATCCGCTACGTCGGGGTTTCGAACTTCTCGGGCTGGCAGGTGATGAAGTCGCTGGCCATCGCCGACCTGCACGGCTACCCGCGCTACGTCGCCAACCAGACCTATTATTCGCTGGTGGGCCGCGACTACGAATGGGAACTGATGCCGCTCGGCCTCGACCAGGGCCTGGGCGCCGTCGTCTGGAGCCCGCTGGGATGGGGACGCCTCACGGGCAAGATCCGGCGCGGGCAGCCCTTGCCCGAGACGAGTCGCCTTCACAAGACCGCCGACGCGGGGCCGCCGCTCGACGACGACTATGTCTACAAGGTCGTCGATGCCCTCGACGCCGTGGCGGAGGAGACCGGCAAGACGGTCCCGCAGATCGCGCTGAACTGGGTGCTGCAGCGGCCGACCGTCTCGAGCGTGATCGTTGGAGCCCGCAACGAGGAGCAGTTGCGGCAGAACCTCGGGGCCGTGGGCTGGAGTCTCACCCCGGGCCAGGTGAAACGCCACGACCCGGCCCGCGCCCACCCTGCCGCCTATCCCTACTGGCATCAGGAGGGTTTCCGCGAGCGCAACCCGTCGCCGCTCGCGTGAACGGCGCCGCGCTGCACGCACCGGCGACCCGGGCCTATCCGGCGCTGGAACAGCTGTTCGGCCGGTTGCGCGCCATCGGCGACGCGAGCGGCATCCTGGGCTGGGACGCCCAGACCCTGATGCCGGTCGGGGCCGCCGAGGGGCGCGCCGAGCAGCTCGCGACCCTGCGTGGCCTGGCCCACGATCTCCTGGTCGCGCCCCGCACGGCGGATCTTCTCGACGCGGCCGAGGCCGACAGCCGGGATCTCGACGCCTGGCAGAGCGCGAACCTGCGCGAGATGCGCCGCATCCACGCCCACGGCGCGGCCGTGCCGCACGACCTCGTGGTGGCGGAATCGCAGGCGACGTCGCGGGCCGAGATGGCGTGGCGCGACGCGCGGGCGGGAAACGATTTCGCGGCCCTGCGGCCCCACCTCGAGGAGGTCCTGCGCCTACAACGCGAGACCGGCCGCTGCAAGGGCGAGGCGCTCGGGCTCGCGGTCTACGATGCGCTCCTCGACCAGTACGATCCCGGGCTACGCCGCTCGCGCATCGATCTGCTGTTCGGCCGGCTTCGCACCGAACTGCCGGGGCTGATCCGGGAAGCCCGCGCCCTGCAGGACCGCGCCGGCGCTCCGCTGCCGATTGCCGGCCCTTTCCCGGTCGCGGCCCAGCGCGCGCTGGGCGAGACCCTGATGCGGGCCGTGGGGTTCGACTTCGCGCGCGGCCGGCTCGACACCAGCCTGCACCCGTTCTGCGGAGGCGCCACAGGCGATGTGCGGATCACCACCCGCTACAGCGAGGACGATTTCAGCCGCGCCGCCATGGGCGTGCTCCACGAGACCGGTCACGCGCTCTACGAGCAGGGGCGGCCGCCGCACTGGCGTCGTCAGCCGGTCGGCGACGCGCGCGGCATGGTGCTGCACGAGAGCCAGTCCCTGCTGATCGAGATGCAGGCCTGCCGCTCGCGGGAGTTCCTGGCCTACCTGGCGCCGGTGGTGCAGGCCGCCTTCGGGCGCAGCGATGCCGCGCTCGGCGCCGACAACCTCTACCGTGTCTACACCCGGGTCGAGCCCGGCTTCATCCGGGTCGATGCCGACGAGGTCACCTATCCGGCCCACATCCTGCTGCGCTACGATCTCGAGCGCGCCATGATCGACGGCGACCTCGCGGTCGCGGACCTGCCGTCGGCCTTCGCGGACGGCGTCCACGCGTTGCTCGGCCTGACGGTGCCGAACGACGCCATGGGCTGCCTGCAGGACATCCACTGGCCGAGCGGCGGCTGGGGCTATTTCCCGACCTATACGCTCGGCGCCATCACGGCGGCGCAGCTGTTCGAAGCCGCCACCGCGGCCGAACCCGCGATCCGGCCCGGTCTCGCGGTGGGAGACTTCCGCCCGCTGCTCGCCTGGCTCCGCGCCGAGGTCCACGGCAGGGGCAGCCTGCTCTCGACCGACGACCTCGTCGCGGCCGCGACGGGCCGGCCGATGGGCCTCGACAGCTACCTCGGCCATCTCCGTCGCCGCTACCTGGGCGAGACCGCCGGGGTTTGATGGGCGCCTCTAGCGAACGTATCCTTACGTTGGCACCCGGCAACAATAGCCGCTCTGGGTGGATAGCGGCCTTCGGATTCGATGCCGGAACCAGACGTTGCCCCGGGGGCGGCCCCAAGCGGTTCATTTGCGTGTGCTGCAAAATGCAAGGATTACTGCTCTTCTGAAGTTGGAACGAAAAACTCGTATTCGTCGTCAGCTATTCGAACACACCAGCTTTCGCTGTTTGTAAGAAGCTGTCGATTTAAATAATCGATTGGCACGGCATGTATATTCTCGAAAATAGTCTGCGGTGTTTTAGAATGCATTTCGAAGTAGGAAGCACGTAAGTTTTCGATAATAGCTAGCCTAGGTTCGTACCCGGGCACCGCTCCGCCGCGCCCAAACTGCCTCATGAAAGGGTCGACGGGAAGTCCTAAGGCTCTCTGAGCGATCTCATAGCCGGACTTGGCCGGCGCTCTCCAGATCCCGTCATTTCCTGCCGCGCCACCTGCACCTCCTACGGCAAGACCATCACCGTGCACCTCGGCGCTTCCACCTGTCCCACCGGTACCATATTTGCCCGCTTGACCACCCGGACCGCCGAATGCAATGCCGTTGCCGCCTATCTTCGCGTCGCCTCCCCTGCCACCGTTACCTACAACCAGCTTTTTCCAATGTTCGCCGCGGTGGATAGCTGCATGTAGTTTATGCCGGAGTTCCTTTACCTCCGTTAGCGTGTAGTTTTTGTGCTGGCTAGTTTTTGAGTCATACAGGCTGTGATGGGGTATGCACATCCATGCGAGATTATCTTCCGATCCGTTCGACGGGTCCTGATCGAGGTGAGCGATCTGACCCGCCCTTTCGGTGAGGTCTCCATCGAGGTGGAAACAAAGCAAGCACCGCCGGGCGCTCTTGGTGAGTACCGCAGTTTCGGCTGCAGGCGGCACCGTTTTTCGAGAAGGCTTTTTGCCGGCGACCATAGCTTGACCTTTAATGATTTGTAAGAACCAACTCTAAGCGATATCGCGGCCCCGGCAAACGAGCCGTCAAATTGTCCCGGAACCGGACGTCGCAAATGTCAGAGAAGGGTCGTCTCCTGCCGTTCCCAGCGGGTACCAAGCGTCGGATTTCACCTCTGGCGGCCTCGGCTCGCCAGGCTGCTCGCGCTACGGCCCGTCGAGCCCGGCGGCAGCCTCGGCCGCGGCGATCGCGACCTCCTGGTGGGGGAACAGGGCCTGGCCCGGATAACGGCCGAAACTGCCCATGAACGGGTCGTCGACCGCGGTCCGGACGCCGCTCAGCGCTTCCATGACGGCGAGGCCGCAATAGGGGACGTAGCTCGCGGAATAGCCGCCCTCGTGCGACAGGGCAAGGCGGCCGCCGCAGAGGTCGGCGGCCGCCGCCATCAGCATGCCGGTCAGGGTGCGGTAGGCTTCGCTGTGCAGCATCATGCAGCCGAGGGGATCGAGCACTGCGGCGTCGAAGCCCGAGCACACCACGATCATCTCGGGCCGGAACCGCCGCAGCGCCGGCAGCACAACCCGCTCGAAAGCCGCGAGATAGCCGCCCGTGCCGGTCCCGCTCGGCAGCGGCACGTTGATGTTGAAACCCTCGCCCGGCCCCTCCCCGCGTTCCGACAGCGTCCCCGAGTCGAGCGGATAGAGGCCATCCTGGTGGAGCGAGATCGTCAGCGTGTCGGGATCGGCGTAGAAGGCCTGCTGGGTGCCGTTGCCATGATGCACATCCCAGTCCACGACCGCGATGCGGCCGACCCGGTGGGCGGCCCTCGTCTTGTGGATGGCGATCGGCACGTTGCCGAACAGGCAGAAGCCCATGCCCTGTTCGCGCTCCGCGTGGTGGCCGGGCGGTCGCACCAGTGCGTAGCCGTTGCGCACCCGCCCCGTCGCGACGGCGTCGAGCACCGCCGTCGTGCCGCCGACCGCCAGGCAGGCGATCTCGAAACTGCCGCGGCCGAAGGGCGTGAGGTGGCTGGCGTCGCCACCCCCGGCCGCGCTCTCGGCCTTGATGCGGGCCACGTAATCGCGCGTGTGGAACAGCGCGAGGTCGTCGTCCCCGATCGGGACCGAGGGGAGCGGCGCGAGGCTGTCGAGCAGCCCCGACACCTCGACGAGGTTGCGGAAGCGGCGCTTCGTCGCGGCGTTCTCGGCGTGCTGGCCGGGTTCGACCGTGAGACCGGGCGGGTGGATGCTGGCCGCGTTGCCGGTGTCGTGCCACAGATAGAGTTCGTGGAAATTCCAACCCGTCGCCATCGCACCGCCTCCCGCCTGCTGCGCCGCTCTGCAGGGCTGCCCTCACGCCAGGGTGTCGGCGAAGAGGCCCTGCATGGAACGCCAGGATCGGGTGTCGGCCTCGGGGCTGTACCGGATGGCGTTCGGCATGTTGCGCTTGGCCGCGCCCTGGTTGGTGAAGCCGTGCACGGTTCCGCCATAGAGGTGCATCTGCCAGTCGACGCCGGCGTCCCGCATCTCGGCCTCGAACGTGGCCCGCTGCTCGGGAGGGATCATCGGGTCGTCGGCCCCGATGCAGACCAATACGCGTCCCTTGATGGCCTTGGCGTCGGATGTGGGCGCCGCCGTCCCAAGGCCGCTGTGGAAGCCGACGATGGCTTTCACGTCGGCGCCGGACCGGGCGAGTTCGAGCGCCATCGTGCCGCCGAAGCAGAAGCCGATCGCGGCGACCCGGTTCGCATCGACCTCGGAGCGCGCCACCAAGGCCTCGAGCGCCCGCCCGGCCCGGTCGCGCGTCTGGGCCGGCGCGGCCATCAGCGGCCCGATCAGTCCGATGGCCTGCTGCAGGTCGTCGACGAGGCGCCCCTCGCCATGGAGGTCGCAGGCCAGCGCCACGTAGCCCTCCCGGGCCAGTCGCTCGGCCCGCGAGAGGACATGCTCGCTGAGGCCGAAGGCTTCGGGGAAGACGAGGACGCCCGGGCGCCGGCCGGTCCCGGGCTCGAAGAACAGCTCCCCCTTCATGGTCAGGCCATCGGCCGCGTAGGTGAGTGTCTCGCGTTGCATGACGATGGTCCTCGTTGTTCCCCGGGCCCCGCGGAGCCTCGGGAGCTGTCCCGGCCCAGGCTTGGCCAATCGGACCCGCTCCCGTCAACCCTCCCCGCGACCTTCTAAAGGCGCGCTACCGCCAAGGGGCGGTCAGGACGACGACGGACAGGATGGCCCAAGCGGCTGCGAACACGACAGGAACGGACCGGGCGAAAAGCATGCTGCGACGATGGTCGGCTTGCGTGCGACGATCACCGCCGGTGAACAGTGAAGGTCGCCACATCAAATCGGAGACTGCATGTGCCTCGTTGAGCACCTGCACCAACAAGACGTTCCATTCAACCAGGATCTTGTAGCTCGTGTTGATACCTGGCCAGGCCAGGACGGCAAGGGTGAACCCGATCACCGACAACATGGGCGCCACCAGGAAAAATTTGTCGCTCCAATGCGCGTTTGAATAGACCAGCGCCATCGTGAAGGAGATCAGCAGGAAGGCTTCGGCGCTGATCAGGGCGTTGATGCGATCGTGAAAGACCCCGATTTCGAACCGCATCTCCTCTCTGATGAATGCGAGACGCCGAACGTGCTGGGCAGGTAATTCTGCAACGTCTTGCATTTCCGTTCGCCCGGTCTAAAGGCGCTGATGATCGGCAGCAGTGCACGCCGCCGATCCGGACGAGCCGCCCGCGGTGCCCTTCGGGGAGGACGGCATCGACGATGAGGCTATGGACTCACCCGCTCGCCACTCCGCAGGCCGCCATCAATGTTTCACGGTCGAGGCCCGGTAGATCTCGTCGACGGCTTTCGCCAGCGTGGCGTCGAACTCGGCATCGCTCATCGACTGGCGGAGGTCGTCCATCAGGGCTCGCGAGAAGCTCGCGATGATGCCGTGGTTGGCCGCGAGCCGTTCGCAGGCGTCGGCGCGCGTGTAGCCGCCCGACAGCGCCACCACCCTGGCCACGTTCTTGTGACCTATGAGAGCCGAATAGGCGTCGGGGACGTCCGGGATCGTCAGCTTGAGCATCACGCGGCGGCCGGCCGGCAAGGCGTCGAGCTTCTTCGTCAGTTCCGCCAGCAGGATGGCTTCCGCGCCGCGCTTGTCCGGGCTCTTGATCGAGACTTCCGGCTCGATGATGGGCATCAAGTCGTATTCGGCGATCCGCGCCGCCACCTCGAACTGTTGCGCCACGATGGCGGCGATCCCCCGCGGCGAGGCGAGGTTGATGACGGAGCGCATCTTGGTGCCGAACACGTTGAGCTTGACGGCCCGGGCCAGCAGCGTGTCGAGCCCCGGCATCGGCTTCATCAGGCTGACACCGTCGCTCTCGGCCTCAAGCCCCTTGTCGACCTTCACGAACGGGATGATGCGCCGCTCGTTCCACAGATAGCCGGGCACGGGCTTGCCCGCGGCCTCGCCGTCCATCGTGCCCTCGAACAGGATGGCGGCGATCACCTTGGCGCCGGTGAAGGCCGGCGCCGTCATGATGCGTACGCGCATCTCGTGCATGAGCCTGAACATCTCGGCATCGCCTTGGTAGGCGCTGTCCGGGATGCCGTAATGGCGCAGGGCGCCGGGCGTCGATCCACCGCTCTGGTCGAGCGCGGCGATGAACCCGCCTTCGCCCGTCATGCGCGCCATCATCACGTCATTCGCCATCGCCGCTACCCTCGCTCGACATCGTCCCATGGGAGAACGCCGGCCCGACCGCTTGGCTCCCGGCCGGCGGAACATTGCCACCGCGGTCGCGGCCGGCGCAATCTCGCCCAGGTGCCACGGGTCGTGTCGAGTCGGTCGCCAAGGTCCCCTCAACCGTCCACGGCCGTCGCGGCAGCCCGCGGGGCATGCTCGTGCTGCGCGAGCCGACGCAGGCGCTCAGCCAGACCCTGCAGACTGACGTCGCCCAGATTGAGGATCTGGCTCGCGCCCGCGAGCCGGCGACGATCCTGGCGCGTGAGGTCGGCGGCGGTCAGCACGACCACGGGCAGGTCGTCGCAGCGGGGCAGAGCGCGAAGCTGCTGCAGGAAGGTGAAGCCATCCATGACCGGCATGGTCAGGTCGAGCAGCACCACCTCGGGCCGATGGTCGGCGACCTGTTGCAGGCCTGCTTGCCCGTGCTCGGCTTCCATCACCCTCCAACCGTCTTTTTCCAGGAACGAGCGGATACGCTGACGCGTGTCGGCGTCGTCATCGACCACCAGAACGTCTCCCCGATGCGTGCTGAAACGCTCCATCACGGCCTTGAAGCGCTCCCAGCGGACAGGCTTGAGCACGTAGTCGGCGGCTCCCAGCGAGGCCGCCAGGCTGCGCTGCTCGACGAACGTCACCATGACGACCGGAATCGCCGAGAGTTCCGGATCGGCCTTGAGGGCGCTCAAAACCGACCAGCCGTCGATGCCCGGCATCATGACGTCGAGCAGGATGGCCCGGGGCTTCAGCTCACGCGCCAGTGCGAGGCCGGCTTCCCCGTTCGTGGCGGTTCGAGCCCTGAAGCCTTCGCGCTGCAGGAAGCGGGTCATCAGAACCCGCTGGTTCTCGTCGTCGTCGATGACCAGGATCAGGTCGCGGGTCGGATCTTCCCCGGCGGGCGCGGACGGGGCCGCCTCCACGTCGACCTCGCCATCCAAGGAAGGCGCAAGCATCGCTGGCAGCGACACCGTGAAGGTGGTGCCGCGCTCCGGCGCGCTCTCCGCCGCAACGCTGCCGCCCAGCATGTCGACGAATGCCTTGGTGAGCGACAGGCCGAGGCCCGTGCCGCCGAATTTGCGCGTCGTGGAGGCATCGGCCTGCTGGAAGCGCTGGAACAGCTTGGCCAACTGCTCATCCGACATGCCGATGCCGGTATCGGCGACGCCGAACACGATCCGGTCGGCCTTGCCGGCCGCCATTTCGCGCGATGCCGACAGCGTGATCGTGCCTCCCTCGGTGAACTTGGCGGCGTTGCTGAGCAGGTTGAGAAGGATCTGCCGCACCTTCGTCAGGTCCGAATGCATGACGCCGAGATCGGGGGCGAGCCGAAGCTCCAGCTTGTTGCCGTTCCTGGCGACGAGGCTCTCGACCGTGGTGGCGAGGTCGCGAACCATGGCATCCACCTCGATGTCCTCGCCGAACACCTCCATCTTCCCGCTCTCGATCTTCGACAGGTCGAGGACATCGTTGATGAGGCCGATCAGATGGCGCGCGTTGCTCTCGATCTTGCGCATGTCGGCCGCGAGACCCTGCGCGTCGCCGGTCTCCTCCATCTCCTCCAGCATCATCTCGCTATAGCCGATGATGGCGGACAGTGGCGTGCGCAACTCGTGGCTCATGTTGGCGATGAAGGAACTCTTGGCGATGTTCGCCTCCTCGGCCAGGAGCTTGGCGGCGGCGAGGTCCTGCTCGGCCTTCTTGCGTGCGGTGACATCGATCGCCACCGTCAGCACCGTCGGCTGACCCGGACGCGACGAGATCAGGCTCATGGTGTTGGCGACCCAGACGAAGGTGCCTTCCGGCCGCAGAAGGCGCTCTTCCAGCGTCACGGACTGCCCTGAGCTTGCAACCTGCCGCAAAGCGGCACGGACGTGGTCGGCATCCTCCTCGTGCGAGATGTCGAGCAGGCCGATGCGGCCGAGGTCCTCGCGGTTGCGACCGACGAGCTCGCAAAAGTGACCATTGACCGCGAGAAAACGGCCATCGAGGTCGTTCTCGGCGAAACCCGCGCCGTTCTGCTGGAAGATGCTGGCGAGATGCTGCTGACTGTCCCGCAGCGCGGCCTCGGACGAGGCCCGCTCCACCGTGTCCAAGATGCGCGATCCCACCCCCGCGATCAAGGCCACGTCCTGCGGCGACCATCGTCGAACCTCGCGCTGGTTCACGACAAGCACCGCCTTCATGCGACCGTCGCGGATCAGGGGAACGGACACGATGGCGCGTATTTCCATCGCGGTCCAAACGGCCGGATCGTCGATCGGGTCGTCCAGCACGTCGCTGCTGATCAGCGTCTCGCCACGGCGCTGGCGGGCCATTGCGTCCTTGCCGAACGCGTCTGCCGGCAGCAGGCCGTCGATGGGCGCCACGCCATCCGCATAGCCGGCCTTAAACAGCACGTTCCGGTCGTCGATCTGCATCTCGCCGTAGCCGACGCGGTTCGCCCCGAGATGGCGCCCCAGTGCGCCGACGGCTGCGGCCACGATGCTCGTGGGATCGTGGAGGACGCGCAGCTCCTCCTCGAGCGCGAGCCGGAACGTGGTCCGACGGTCGGCAAGCACCTTTGCGGTCGTGTCAACACATGGGCAGAAGAACCCGCCCACCGCTCCGTCCTCGTCGCGAACCGGCGTGTAGGAGACGGAGAAATGCGCCTCGGCTTTGCCTCCATTCCGTTCGAGCATCAAGGTGATGTCGTCCATGTGGATGGGTTCGCCCGCGAAGACCTTCTCGATCAACGGCGCCAGATCGTCCCGGGCTTCGCTCCACACCGCCAGGAACGCGCCACCGAGCGCGCCGGGATGCCTGTGGCCGAGCACCGCGCGATAGGCATCGTTGTAAAGGAGCGTCAGTTCGGGACCCCAGACCACGAACATCGGTTGATTAGCCGCCAGCATGACGCCGACGAGCGCCCGCAATGCCGAGGGCCAGCCGGAAGTCGGCCCGAGCGGGCTCGCTGCCCAGTCGAGCGCCCGCAGACGCTCGCCCGTGTCGCCGCCCTCATGGAAGATCGAACGCGTCGGCTGGTTCAAAGGCCCGTCTCCTCTCGACCCGTCGAGGACTGACCCGGGATGGCGCACCGCGAAGCCGCCCCCGAGAGGGCCGATGTGCCCTCGGCAGCAAGGCCAGGACCGTTGTGCCCCATCGACAACTCGTCTGCGCGAACGCGAGACCTGCAGGAGAAGCTCCAGGGGTGCGGAGCCGAACCGTGGAAACGCGGCCGCTCCGGCGACCTCCAGGCCATCGGGTCCGAAGCGGGCTCGAACCTTGCAGCGGCCGCGAGGAATGCCGCCCGATCACGTTGACTCCCCGGAGGTCCAGCGGATAGCTGCAGGTCCAAGAACAACGATGCAGGCTCATCGCATGACTGGACTGCCTGAACTCCGCACCGGTCGCATGCGTCGGGACCAGGGTTTTTGCCGACCGGTCGACGGGATCGAAATTCCGTTCGCCGTGCTGGAAGGGCGCGATGCCGGCCCCTGCCTCCTCGTCACGGCGGGTGTGCATGGCTCCGAGTTCTGCTCGATCGAAGCGGCGCTGCGCCTTCTCAGGCTCGACCCCCGCGAGATCCGGGGCACCCTGCTGGTCCTGCCGATCCTCAACGTCGCGGGCTTCAGGGCGCGCAGCATCTACGTCATGCCCGAGGATGGAAAGAACCTGAACCGGATGTTCCCCGGACGCCCGGACGGGACCGCGAGCGAACGGCTCGCACACTGGCTCGTGACGAGCGTCTACCCGAAGGTCGACGCCTATATCGACCTGCACGGCGGCGACCTCGACGAGAGCCTCGTCCCGTTTTCGCTGTTTCCGAGCGGCAGCGAGCCTTCGAGGACATTGGCCGGCGTCTTCGGCCTGCCGATCGCGGTCGCGGCCGGCGGCGAGGGCTACACGATCAACGCTGCCGGGAAGCTGGGCGTCCCCAGCATTCTCGCGGAAGTCAGCGGCAACGGCCTTTGGGACGAGGCAGGGGTCAGGCAGATAACGGACGGGATCGCCCGGGTGATGCGCCACATCGGCATGACCACCAAAGATGTCGGGCCGCCGCCGCAGCCGGAACCCGAGGTGGTGACCATGTGGGTCCCCTCGGCGCCTTGCGACGGGCTCTGGTATCCCTTCAAGGACCTGTCCCAGCCGGTGGCGGCCGGTGAGGCGCTGGGGGAGATCCGGGACGTGTTCGGAACGACCGTGACACCCGTACGGTCCGAGAAGACCGGATCCATCCTTTACAGGCTGACGAGCCTGTCGGTGAACAAGGGCGAAGCCTTGCTGGGCGTCGGCACCCCCGTCTCGGGCGGCCGAGGCTCGTAGGAGCCTTCAGCGCTTCACGGAAGCGGTTCGTGACGTGCAGCTTCGCCCCCGAAGCCCTCGGGCCGAGCCGACGACCGCCGCGCGGGCGTCCACCCGTTCGCACCGTCCTCGCCGCCCCGGCCGATGGCTGGCGCGCGGTCGGCAGGTTTCTCAGCGGGTCGCACGTCGATACCCGCTGACCTCGGCGCCGTCTTCCGGGGCGAGGGAGAGGAAGCCGGGGACGGCGAGCAACGGAACGATCGCGGTGAGCAGGAAGACCTCGTGGAAGCGGGCCGTCGTGAGGCCTTCCCCGTGCTGGCTGACGAGGCCGAGAAGCATGGCGCTCGACGACACCCCGAAGCTGACGCTCAACTGCTGCAGCACGCCGCCGAGACTCGTCGCCTGGCTGAGCCTGGAGCCGGGCATGTCGGCGTAGGACAGGGTGTTCGAGGTCATGAACTGCGTCGAGCGGACCAGGCCGAAGACGAAGACGTAGGCGCCGATCAGCCAGCGCGGCGTATCGGGTTCGAGCCACGCGAAACCCGCGAGGACGACGGAAGCGGCGACTGCACTTGAGCTCAGCACCCTGTTGAAGCCGAAGGACCGCAGGAGCCGCGACGCGACCACGCGGACCAGGACCGCGCCGAGACTGCTCACGAAGGTCAACGACCCGGACGCGACGGGACTCATGCCGAAGCCGACCTGGAGCATCAGCGGCAACAGATAGGGCGTCCCGTTGAGGCCGACGCGGCAGAGCCCGCCTGCCAGCGTGCCGACCGCGAAGGAGCGGAGCCGGAACAGGCCGAGGTCCACCGCCGGCGCCACCCTCCCGCGGGCGTGGCGATAGAAGCCGAGGAGAAGCACCGCGGCCCCGGCCACGACTCCCGCGACCACCGGCAGCGGGAATTCGGGGTGTCCGACGTTCTCCATGCCGAACTGGAGCAAGCCCACGCCGCTGCCCACCATCAGGAAACCGAGGACGTCGAAGCTCGTCCGCGTTTCACCCCGTATGTCCTCCACGAACCGGAGCGCCAGCAGGATGCCGACCAGCCCGAAAGGCAGGTTGACGTAGAAGATCCATCGCCATGACGTGTAGGTGGTGAGCAGGCCGCCCAGCAAGGGGCCGATGACCGGCCCCAGGATGGCCGGCAGCGTCATATATGTCATCGCGCTCACGAACTGGCTGCGCGGGAAGCTGCGCAGCAGGATGAGCCGCCCGACCGGCGTCATCATGGCGCCCCCCAGACCTTGCAGCGCCCGCGTCGCCACCAGCATGGCAAAGCTGTTCGCGACCCCGCAGAGCGCCGAACCCAGGGTGAAGATCGCCAGCGCCAAGGTGAAGACGCGGCGCGCTCCGAACCGGTCGGAGAACCAGCCGCTCACCGGAATGAAGACCGCGAGACTGAGGACGTAGGCCGTGACGGCCAGGTTCATGCGCACCGGCGTCGTGCCGAGAGCGCGAGCCATGTCGGGAATGGCCGTGGTGATGATGGTCGAGTCGAGCTGTTCCATCAGGAACGCGACCGCGACGATCATCGGTATGAGGATGCGGAGGCGGGGGTCGCGTTGCGTCGCGAAATTCCCCGTGTCGGGCTGGAGATCCGTCAAGACGGCGTTCCCGCGTGAGGTCGATCGATGGCGCGCCAGCGGATGCCGTGTCGTCGCCGATAGGCCCGGTTCACGATGGTGGAGCCCGTCGATGCAGACCGCCATGGCGCGGGCGGCACCGCCGGATGCCGAGTTGGTCGAAGCGGTGGAAGGCATGGGGCCGAGCTGCCGGCGCCGAACGCCCCGAGATGCGGGGCGCGCTCGATCACCATGCGGCGGACGCCCCCGCGGGCGGGCTCCAGCGCAGTCGCGAGCCCGCCAGCGGCCATCACCGCGTCGGTGTCCGACGGCATGCTGCCAGCCCTCCCTCATCTTGCGCGCGAGGGCGCCCTGCTCAGGTGATGGCGATCCGGATCTCGCCGACACCCCCGACGCCGCCGGTCAGCACCTGCCCGCGCTCGACCTTGCCGACGCCTGCCGGCGTGCCGGTGTAGAGAAGGTCGCCGGGCGCGAGCGCCATCGAGCGCGACGCGATGCCGATGATTTCGGGCACCGACCAGATCAGCTCGGCGAGGTCGGCGTCCTGCCTCACCGCTCCGTCCACGGCGAGCCAGATCCGCCCGGTGGCGGGGTGACCCACCGTCTCGACCGGCCGCACCCGACCGCAAGGTGCCGAATGGTCGAAACCCTTGCCCCAATCCCACGGCCGACCCTGCTCCCGCGCCTGGAGCTGGAGGTCTCGGCGGGTGAGATCGATCCCGACCGCGTAGCCGTAGACGTGGTCGAGCGCCGACGCGACCGGGATGTCGCGGCCGCCCCGGCCGATCGCCGCGACGAGTTCGATCTCGTAGTGGAGGTTGGCCGTCTCCGGCGGGTAAGGCACGTCCGACCCGTCGCCGACCACCGTGTCGGCCGGCTTCATGAAGAAGAACGGCGCTTCCCGGTCGGGGTCGCGGCCCATCTCGCGGGCGTGCGCCGCATAGTTCCGCCCGACGCAGAAGATGCGCCGCACGGCAAACCGGTTTTGGGTGCCCTCGACCGCGACGGACGGAACCGGCGGCGGGTCGAGGACGAAGCCGGCCCTCGGCACGACAGGGTCAGGCATTGCTGCGGTCCTCCCGGAACAGACGGAGCGGTTGCTCGATCGGGCGCCGGAAAACGAGAACACCACGCTCCCCCCTCGGCCCCGTGCCGCACCCGTACCAGGAGGGCACGACGACGACCCGCTTGCCCCGCTCCACAGCGACATGATCGCCGATGGAGGGATCGTCAAGGCATTGCGGACACGACCATGCTCATGGCCTTCATGACATCGGGGTGGACCACGAGGGCCACGATCAGCAGCGCCATGAACGCCAGGGCTGTTCCGCCGAACACGCGGAACATCGCGGCCCTTTGCTCTGCACGAGCGAGCTCGGTTTCGGTATGGTCATAAGCTTGCATGGCAATCCTCGCGCGCGACAATGATCGAATAGGCCGCCGAACCTATTCCGATGGAACATCCACGGCCCCGGTCTTCTTCGATGTCGCAGTCCGAAGCGAGGCGCGACTGCATGGGCGGGCGGACATAGGGCATACGTGCCGACGAGAGCGCGGTTACAGGGTGCCTCCCCTTTGCATGTTCGACCGTTTTCAGCCGCATGGGGACCCGAGCGCGCTTCTTGAGCACCGGGCATGAAGGCGAGCCACCGCGCCGACACGGTTCGCTCATGCCCATCGGCGCTGCTCTATCGACGCTCGTCGAGCATCGATAGAGCCGTGCCACCCGCTGCTGGGCGAATGGCGGCGCACGACCGGCACCGCTCGATCATGGCGAGTGAAGGCGGATCCTGACCCCGCGACGCGATCACGTCCGCGAAATGCGCCTCGGCCGCCGAGTAGTGCCCATCACCGTAGACCGCCAAGGCGTTCTCGTAGAGCAGCACCCAGTCCGGAACCGGCACCTCCGGCTCGGCCGGACCGAGGAGTTCGTAGATCTCCACCCCCTCGCTGCGGCCACGAAGCGCGACACGGTCGAGCAGCCTCGTCAGGAACGCCGCCCCGATCATCCGCCGCGTGGTGTCGCCCAGGATGATCGAGGTTCCGTAGACCTTGTTGGCGCCTTCGAGACGGCTGGCCACGTTCACCGCGTCGCCGATCACGGTATAGTTGAGGCGCAGGGGCGTGCCTACATTGCCGACGAGCACGTCGCCGGAGTTGATGCCGATCCGCACCACGAGGTCTTTCCCACGGTCATCCCTGATGTCGGCCAGCGCCAGCGCCCGCACACAGGCCAGGGCGGCGCGGCAGGCGTCGGACGCGTGATCGGGGTTGAGGTTGGGGGCGCCCCAGAACGCCATGATGCCGTCGCCGAGGAACTTATCGATCGTGCCGCCGTGGGTCATGATGGCGGTCGACAGGACGTCCAGATAGCGCGCCAGCAGCGGGAAGGCCGTTTCGCCCATCCGCTCCGACAGGCCGGTGAACCCTTCGATGTCGGCGAAGAGGATCGTCATCGCCTGGACGGTCCCGCCCGGCCTGGCCTCCATGCCCTCGGCCAGGAGCGCCCCGACGAGGTCCGCCGGCAGGTACTTGCGGAATGCCGAGAGCCCGGCCGCCATATTGGCGATCACCTGCGACAGCAGGTCCAGTTCCCGCAACCGCGCCGAATGGTGGCGGATCCCGTCGAGTTCGAAACGCTGGACGCGGCCGAGTTCCTCCGCGATCCGGATCAGCGGTCCGACCAGGAGCTGTCGCGCCAGCAGCGTCGACGCGCCCACGGCGGCCAGGACCAGGACGACGAGGCTCAAGCTGACGTGCAGGTTGACCGCATCGATCGCGCCGAGGAAGTCCGTCTCCGGGATGACGGTGGTCACCTCCCAGCCCATGAAGTCGAGGGGCGTGACCGTCACCGCATAGTCGATGCCGTCCAACGGCACGCGCGCGCCCGAGATCCTCATCATCTGCGGGTCGGCCTCGGCCAACATGAGGTCGTGGGTCCGGCGCGCCACGCCCAGCAACGCCGGAGACGTCGGGGCACGTCCTCCAGCGGATTGCGGGGCCGGGACCGCGACGGGAGCCCCGTCCTGGTCGAGGACGAAGGCCGCTCCGGTCCGGCCGACCGTCAGGCCAGCCAAGAAACGCGACAACCGGTCGAGGTCGATCATCACGGCCAGCACGCCGCGCCGCGCGCCGTCGATCTCGACGCCGCCCGCATAGGCGATCGAGGGCCCGCCATCCTCTGGATGCCGCGTCACGAGGGACCATGCCGGCGCCAGGGTCGCGTTCCGGTACCAGGGCTGCGCCGTGACGTCGTAACCCGTGGGCCGGAAGCTGCGGTCCTGGACCGCCGCGGCGCCAGTCATCCGGTAGGTGTCGACCCGCCGCCGGCGCGGCTTCGGACCCATGGGGATGTCCACCATCTCCAGAACATCGTCGCTTGGCTTGTGGACCGCGAAGAAGCTCCCGTCCGGCCAGCCGAACGAGATCCACGAGAGAGCCGGCTGGGCCTGCAACTGCGCCAGGAAGACGATCTCCCGCTTGTCTTCGTCCCGCACGTCGATGAGGTTCCGGACCAGGGTGGTGTGGATCGCGCCATAGGCGGCCTCCGCGCTGCCGATCAGCGAAGCCAGTTCCCTCCTCACCTCGCCGGTGATCTGCTGGTCGAGCGTATTGGCCAGCATGCGACTGTTGGACTGCGCGGTGCGCCACCACAGAAGGTCGACGAGGCCGCCCGTGAGCGCAAAGGTGACGAGCACGAAGGCGATCAGCGCCGAGCGTATGCCGATCAACACTGACCGTTCTCGAAATCCACCGGCGAACCGCCGTTCTCGGACATGGTCTGCTCACGATCCAATCCGGACGACCTTACAACAGAGTGAAGCAGCGTCCCCGCGACATCGGTGGGCCTGCGTGGCCGACGTCGATTGGGCGAGTCTCCGCCGGCTGGCCGGCGCGGCGGCGCTGTCGAAGAGGTTCGGAACTGCGATCCAGCGCGTTACGGGCGACGCGGCGACCTCGGCCAGCGCTCATCGTATCTTGTAACGTTTTATGTTATAATATAACGGCTGTCCTGCCGGCCGCCTTCCGCGTCCTGGTTCTGAGGAACGATCATCATGCGCTCATCGGTCATGGCCCTGGCGGCCGTTCTGTTGACCTCCGCGACCCCGGCCTTCGCGGCTCCCGCTCCCCTGACGATCGTCGCGGCCGAGAATTTCTACGGTGATCTGGCCAGGCACGTCGCCGGACCTTACGCCGCCGTCACCAGCATCCTGTCCAACCCCGATCAGGACCCACACCTGTTCGAGGCCGATGCCGCGACCGCGAAAGCGCTCACGAATGCCCGCATCGTCATCGCCAACGGGGCCGATTACGACCCCTGGATGGACAAGCTCCTGAACGCGTCCAAGGCCGAGAACCGCACCGAGATCGTCGTCGCGGATCTGGTCGGCAAGAAGCCGGGCGACAATCCCCATCTCTGGTACGATCCCGCCACCATGAAGGTCGCGGCCGAGAAGCTCGCCGACGCCCTGTCCAAGGCCGATCCGGCCCACAAGGCCGATTACGACAAGAACGCCAAGGCCTTCGTGGCCGGTCTCAAGCCGCTCGAAACCAAGATGGCCGACATAAAGTCCCATTATGCCGGTCAACCCGTGACGGCGTCCGAACCGGTGTTCGGCTATATGGCGCAAGCGCTCGGGCTCGACATGCACAACGAAAAGTTCCAGACCGCCGTGATGAACAGTACGGAGCCGAGCCCGGCCGATGTTGCGGCCTTCGAGGACGATCTGAAAGGGCACAAGGTCAGGGTGATGCTCTACAACAGCCAGGCCGACGATGCTGCCGTCAAGCGCCTGGTCGGCATCGCCAAGGCCTCGCATGTGCCGGTCGTCGGCGTCAGCGAAACGGAGCCGGCCGGCAAGACATACGACGTCTGGATGCTCGACCAACTGAACGCGCTGAGCCAGGCTCTGGCGAAGGGCAATTCTTGACCGCGGTGGCCTTTCGGCAGGTCTCGCTGACGCTCGGCGCCAGCATCATTCTCGAAGACGTCGATTTCACCATCCGCGCGGGTGAGTTCGTCGGCCTTCTCGGCCCCAATGGGGCCGGCAAGACGACGCTTCTGCGGGCCGTCCTCGGGCTTCTTGAGCCGAGCGTCGGCGTCATCGAGGTGCTGGGTCGACCCGCGACGCGCGGCAACCGGGCCGTTGGCTACATGCCGCAGAACCGCAGGCTGGCGGCGGGCCAGTCCTTGACCGGATGGGATTTCGTGGCCGGTGCCGCGGGGGGCTGGCGCTGGGGCTTGCCGAGACTGAGCAGGGCCGAACGGGACGAGGTCGCCTGGGCCTTGGACAAGGTCGGCGCGTCGTCGTTGGCGCGGCGCCCCCTGGGGAGCCTTTCGGGCGGCGAGCGGCAGCGGCTCCTGATCTCGCAAGCGCTTCTCGGGCGACCCAAGCTGCTCCTGCTCGACGAGCCCCTGATGAGCCTCGACCCGGCCCATCAGCAGGGCATCGTGGACCTCGTCAAGCGGCTGCAGAGCGAGTTCGGCATGGCGGTCGTGTTCAGCGCCCACGAACTCAACCCGCTGCTCGGTGCCATGGACAGGGTCTTGTACCTCGGGCAGGGCCAGGCCGTGCTGGGTGAGATCGACGATGTCGTGACGACGACCGTCCTGTCGAGGCTCTACGGCTCCTCCATCGAGGTGCTTCGATTGGGCTCCCGGATCTTCGTGATGAACGGGAGCGCCGAGGCCGAAGCCGAAGCCCACCGCCACGATGGCGGTCACGACCACCCCGTCGGGGTAGCTCACCGGCATGCTTGACTACGAGTTCATGCGGACCGCCTTCGCGGCGGGCGGCATCGTGGCGGTGCTGTCGGGTCTCGTCGGCTATTTCCTGGTGCTGCGCGGGCAGACCTTCGCGGGCCACGCCCTGTCGCACGTCGGGTTCACGGGGGCGACGGGCGCGATCCTGTTCGGCCTGTCGCCCCTCACCGGGCTCGTCGGCTTTACGGTCGTGGCCGGAATGGCCATGGGGTTCCTGGGCGAGAAGATCGCGGCGCGGGACGTCGCCATCGGGATGATGCTGTCGCTGGCGCTCGGCCTGGGGCTCCTGTTCCTGCATTTCTATACGGCCTATGCGACGCAGGCGACCGCATTGCTGTTCGGCAACGTGCTGGGCGTCGGGCCGGACGCCCTCCTGAAGCTCGCGTTCATGGCGGTCTTGAGCCTCGTCGCGCTCGCCGCCATGTCGCGGCCCTTGTTGTTCGGCAGCCTTCAGCCGGAACTCGCGGAAGCCAAGGGCGTGCCCCTACGGGCCTTGTCGATCGCCTTTCTCGCGGTCGTCGGGGTCGCGGTGGGCGAATGCGCCCAGATCGTCGGCGTGCTCCTCGTGTTCACCCTGATGGTCGGGCCTGCCGCGGCGGCGCAGAACCTGTCGACCCGGTTCGGGCCGGGCATCGCGCTCGCGGCCGTCTTCGCGCTCGGCGAAGCCTGGGGCGGCATCGCGCTCGCCTGGTTCACCAACTGGCCGACGAGCTTCTGGCTCACCCTGCTGTCCGGTCTGGTCTATCTCGCGAGCGTAGTCGCGGTCCCGCTGCGACTGCGGCTTGATCGACCTCCTTCATCACTTCGATGAACGCTCTCAGCCCGGCCGGTACATGACGGTGTCCAGGGTAGTAGAGGAACAGGCCAGGGATCGCCGGACACCAGTCGTCCAGCACCGTCGCCAGCGCGCCGCGCTCGATATAGGGCCGGGCCGCCCGGTCGGACACGTAGGCGATGCCGAGGCCCGCCGCTGCCGCCTCGGCCATCAGCTCGGTGTGGTCGAGGGTCAGCGCGCCGGGAACCTCGACGGCCATCTCCTGGCCATGCTTGGCGAACTCCCAACGGAACGGCTTGCCGCTCGGCAGGCGCACCCGAATGCAGGCATGCTGCTTCAGGTCGTCGGGCGTCAGCGGCGCCTCGTGGGCAGCCAGGTAGTCCGGGGATGCCACGGCCACGAACCTGGTCTCGCCGCCGAAGCGGACCGCGATCATGTCCCTGGGCACGGCTTCGCCGAGCCTGAATCCGGCGTCGAACTCTCCGGCCACGATGTCGACCAGCCGACCCTCCGTGACGAGGTCGAGCGACATCTCCGGGAACCGGGCCAGGAAAACGGGCACGACCGAGCGCAGCAGAAGCCGGGCCGCGATCTCGCCGGCATTGATCCGAAGCGTTCCGCTCGGGCGACCCCGGAAGCCATCGACCTCCTCGAGGGCCTCGTCGAGGTTCCGCAGCACGGGGCGCAATCGCGTGATCAGGCGTTCTCCGGCCTCGGTCGGCGATACGCTGCGGGTTGTCCGGTGCAGCAGGCGCACGCCCATGCTGGCTTCCAGGGTGCGCATCATGTGGCTGAGCGTGGATGGCGACAGACACAGCTCGTCGGCCGCCTTGCGGAAGCTGCGATGCGTCGAAATGGCCACCAGGGCTGTAAGATCGCTGAGCGAAGGTTTTGCCATTGCTGGGTGATTTTCACGAGGCCATGCCGTGTCGCTGCTATAATCTCAGCAGCGAGGAAGTCCATCTTCCATTGAGACCGCGCATCCCGCGCTCCTGGAAGGATGTTTCCCATGCAAAAGACCTGGTTCATCACCGGCACCTCCTCCGGCCTCGGACGGGTGTTGACCGAGAAGCTGCTGGCACGTGGCGATCGTGTGGCCGGGACCCTGCGCAAGACGGACGCTCTCGACGATCTCAGGGGATCGTGCGGCGACCGCCTCTGGACGGCGCAGCTCGACCTGTCCGACATCGGGGCCGTGCGATCGGTGGTCGATCGCGCTTTCGGCGACCTCGACCGCATCGACGTGGTCGTGAACAATGCCGCCTATGCCCTGTTCGGCGCGGCCGAGGAGGCGAGCGACGACCAGATCCGCCATCAGATCGACACCAACCTCACGGGCTCGATCCAGGTCATCCGCGCGGCCCTGCCGCACCTGCGGGGCGCAGGGTGGCGGGCGGATCCTGCAGGTGTCGTCGGAGGGCGGCCAGACCACCTATCCGAACTTCAGCCTCTATCACGCCACCAAATGGGGGATCGAAGGCTTCGTCGAGGCGGTCGCCCAGGAGGTGGCGCCCTTCGGCATCGCGTTCACCATCGTGGAACCTGGGCCTACCCGGACGAACTTCGGCGCCGGCTTCGTCACCCCACCGCCGATGGCCGCCTACGACCACACGCCGGCAGGCGAGGTGCGCCGCGCCGTGATGTCGGGGGCGTTCCCGATCTCCGGCGACCCGGCCAAGATGGTGGACGCCATGATCGACGCCGCGGAACAAACCCCGGCACCCCGCCGGCTGCTGTTGGGGAGCGGTGCCTACGACCGGGTCCACGCGGCGCTGGCCGGTCGCCTCGATGACCTGGAGGCACAGCGGGAGGTCGCGCTCGCGACCGACGTCGACGCGTGACGCCGCCCGGCGAAGGCGATACACCCGTGTCGTCGCCCGCCATTGCCGGCTCAGATCAGACCTTCGAGTCTGCAACAGGTCGGAGTCGAAATGCATTCGCGGATCACGCTGTCCATCGGAGACGGACCCCTGACGCTCGATGACATCGACGCTGTCGCCAAGCGTCGGGCCGACTTCGAGCTGTCGGCCGCGGGACGCGCCGCGATCCTCGAGGGGCGTGCGGTGGTGGACCGCGTCGTCGAGGCCGGTCTGCCGGCCTATGGCATCACCACCGGGGTCGGCAGCCAGAAGGACTTCGCGGTCGATCGCGAATCCGTCGCCCGCTACAACGACCTGATGATCACGGCGCACGCCACGATCGTGCCGGGCCCCGACGCGCCCCCCGAGGTGGTGCGCGCGGCCCTGGCCATCCAATTGTCGCTGTTCGCCACGGGCCGGTCGGGCGTGCGGCTGGACCTCGTCGAGAGCCTGCTCGCGCGGTTGCGGTCCGACGACCTTCCGGATGCGCGACTCGGATCCTCCGTTGGCGCTTCCGACATCGTGGCGATGAGCCAGATGGCCGTCCCGCTCATCGGCAAGGCGGGAGTCGGCGCGGGCGGCACGGGTCCCGCGCCGGTCGGCGGCCTCGCCGCGAAGGAAGCCCTGTCGCTCCTGAATTCGAACAGCCTCATGCTGGCGGGAGCGGCGCTGGCCCTCCAGGAGACGCGGGCCCTGCTCGATGCCGCCACGGTGGCGGGCGCCCTCTCGATGGAGGGCTTTCGCGGCAACCTCCAATCGTGGAGCGCCGCGGTCGACGAGGCGCGGGGGCAGCCTGGCCAGAAACGGACGGGCGTCGCCCTGCGGGAGGCCCTGGAGGGCAGCCGGCTCTGGCGGCCCGGCGAGGCCCGTTTCCTGCAGGACCCCTTGAGCTTCCGCTGCGTCCCGCAGATCCACGGCGCCGCCGAGGCGGCCTATGACTTCGCACGGGCCATCGTCGAGACGGAACTGTCGTCGGCCTGCGACAATCCCCTGATCGATGCGGAAGCCGGAAGCTTCATCTCGCATGGCAACATGGAAACGACCGCCTGCGCGCTCGCCATGGACACCCTGCGGCAGGCGCTCGCCAAGGTGATCGAGGCGGCGGGCCAGAGGATTCACAAGATCCAGTGGCCGAGCTTCACGGGGCTGCCCACGGGCCTCGCCGCGGCGTCGGGCGCGGTCGGAGGAGTGCAGTTCCTGAATTTGGGCCATCTGGCCGGGGCGAATGTCGGGGCGGTCCGGCAGGCCGCCGCCCCGGCGCTCTTGAACTACTCGGGCCAACTCGACGACGGCGTCGAGGACGTGGCCGGCAACGCGCCGCAGTCGGTGGGCGAAACGGTGCGCAGTCTGGTGCCGGCCTGGAACGTCGTCGGGATCGAAATGGCCTGCGCCGTCTGGGCGATTCATCGGCGTTCGCTGCCCATCACCGCCTTGGGGAAGGGTCTCGCTCCGCTCGCCCTGACGATCCTGCCGATGCTGCCGATCGGCACCGAGGGAACGTCGATCTTCGACCTCGGACCGGTCGTCGCCGCGGTGAAATCGGCCTTCGGAACCGATCGCTCCGTCTTCGATCGCTGAACCGATCGCCTCAGCGGGACGGGCGAACGCCGCCGTAGGTGGCGAGATTGGCGCCGGCGAGCCAGCCCGCGTCGATCGGCAGGTTGATGCCGGTGATGGCCGCCGCATCATCGGACAGGAGGAACGCCACCCCGAGCCCGATCTCGCGCGCCTCGACCATCCGGCCCATGGCGGCCGCATCGGCCAGGAGCCGCGCATCCCGCTTGCCGCTGTCGATCGCGGCCTGCAGCGGCGGCGTCGCGACATATCCGGGCGACACGGCGTTCACGCGCACGCCCGAGCGGCCCCATTCGGCGGCGAGGCAGGCCGCCATATGCACGACGGCCGCCTTGGTCGGGGCATAGGCGTGCAGCGGTGCCGTGCGCCACGCCGTCACCGACCCGGTGATGACGATGCCGCCCGCCCGGCGGCGCGCCATGCGCTGCCCCATCGTCATGCAGGACACGTAGACGCCGCGCAGGTTCACCGCGACCACCCGGTCGAACTCGGCCAGGGGGAGATCCTCGGCGGGCCCGCCCCGCTGGATCAGCCCGGCATTGGCCACGAGTGCCTCGACGGGCCCGAAGTCGGCCTCGATGGCGTCGACGGCCGCCAGGGTCGCAGCATCGTCGACGACATCGAACGCAACCGTCTCGGCGCCGATCGGGGCCGCCACGGCGCGGCAGCGCTCGGCGTCGATGTCCGCGATGACGACTCGCCAACCCCGTTCGACGAGGATGCCGGCCGTCGCAAGGCCGATGCCGCTCGCGCCGCCCGTCACGAGGGCGACCCGGTTCCGTCCTTCGTTCCTCTGCGTCATGTCACCGTCTCCGGGGCGTCTGCCGGCCGTCGCCCTGCACCCACCGATGTTATCGGGCAACCACCCCGAACGGCAGGAGATTTGGTTCGGCCCAGGCCATCCAAGAGCACCGTCCCATGTCAGGCCGATCGAAGCGGGACGACGTTGCCGCCCGTGCCGTCGCCTCGGGAGACCGCGAGCGCGATGACGGCTTCCAGCTCGGCCTGAGGAAACGGCTTGGCGAGGCGCGGTAGCGCACCCTGGTCCGCCAGATCCGCGATATCGGCGTAGCCGCTTGCCAGCACCACCGCCATCTTCGGATAAGTCGATTGGATGCGGCGGGTGAGCTCGATGCCGGTCATCCCGGGCATGGCATAGTCGGTGATCACGAGGTCGATGTTGCGGCCGTGGCACCGCAGCGTATCGAGCGCCTGGATCCCGGAGCTTGCCTCGCTCACGACGTGTCCCAGGTCTTCCAGCATCGCGGCCGTACCCGCACCGACCAGGGCATCGTCATCGACCACGAGGATGCGCAGGCTGGGACTCCCCTGGCCCGACGATCGCGCGTCCGGGTCCGTGCGAGCGTCCGGGTCGAGCGCCATCTCGGGGGTTCTTTCGGCCTGGGGAAGCCATAGCGCGATCGTCGTGCCTTGCCCGACCACGCTGGAGACCGTCATGGCTCCGCCCGACTGCGCCGCGAGGCCGTGAACCATCGACAGACCAAGCCCCGTGCCTTTTCCCGGACCTTTGGTCGTGAAGAAGGGCTCGGTCGCCCGCGCCAGGGTTTCGGGGTCCATACCGGTTCCCGTGTCGACGACGTCGAGCCGAACGTAATGGCCCGGCTTGAGCCCACGGGGCGTGTCGGCCTGCTCCACCGTGACGCTTCTTTCGGAGGCCGTGATCGACAAACGGCCCCCGAGCGGCATGGCGTCCCTCGCATTCACCGAGAGGTTCAGGATCGCGAGTTCAAGCTGGTTGGCGTCCACCTGAACGGGTGCCAACTGTGGGGGGACCGTGCGGCTGACCAGCACGCCCGGCCCAAGCGAGCGTTCGAGAAGATCCTCGACCCCGGCCACCAGCTTGGCGACATCCACGGCCTCGGGCTTGAGGTCCTGGCGGCGCGCGAAAGCGAGCAGGCGCTGCGTCAGGGCGGAGCCTCTCTGCGCACCGAGCGCCGCGTTGTCGACCAGGCGATGCGCCCGCGCGTCCTCCGGCGGCAGCCGTTTCTTCAGAAGCTCGAGGCTGCCCAGAACGACGCTGAGCAGGTTGTTGAAATCATGCGCGACCCCCCCGGTGAGCTGGCCGATCGTGTCGAGCTTCTGGGCTTCGAACAGCTGCGCCAGGGCCGTCTCGCGCTCGCGGGTCCGGTCGGCGATGCGCTGTTCGAGCTGCTCGTTGAGAATCTGCAGCGCTTCCGCCGACAGCTTGCGCTCGGTGATGTCGTAGGTCACGCCGCTCAGCCTGATGGCATGCCCATTGGCATCGAGCGTGGCGGCCCCGCTAGCGGCACACCACCTGACGTCGCCGCCCGGCCGCAGGACGCGGAACTCCACGTCGTAAGGCTCTCCCGTGGCGGCGGCCTTGGCGGCGCTTTTGCGAACCGGCTCGGCGTCGTCCGGGTGGATGAGGGAGGACATGCGCCCCGCCGTGATCTCCTTGTCCGAAGGATCGAGGCCGAACAGCCGGTACTGCCCATCGTCCCAGATGTAGCGGTCGGTGGCGAGGTCCCACTCCCACGATCCCATGCGGCCGGCCGCGAGCGCCAGGCTTCGACGCTGCTCGCTCTCACGGAGCCGGGCCGTCGACGTCTCCAGGGCAGCGGTCCGCTCCACCACGCGCTGTTCCAGCTCGGCGTTTAGGCGCTCGAGCTGCCTCGTCTTGCGGTAGAGTTCGGCGAAGACCCGGACCTTGGCAAGCAGGACATCCGCCACCACCGGCACGGAGACGTAGTCGACCGCACCCGCCTCGTAGCCCCGCAGGCTGTCCAGTTCGGTGATCTGGATGGCCGACACGAAGATGATCGCGGTCTTCTGATGTCGCGGATGTTCCCGGATCATCGTGGCGAGCTCGAAGCCGTCGAGCTCGGGCATGCACACGTCGATGAGCACGACCGCCATCTCGGTCTTGAGCAGATGCTCCAGCGCCTGGCGAGCCGAATGGGCCTTGATCAGGTTGTCACCAAGGTCGCTCAGGATCACCTCGTAGCTGAGCAGCTTCGCAGGCTGGTCGTCGACGAGGAGGATATTGACGGGATCCGGTCCCTTGACGTGCATGACGCTAGAACTCCATGAACCTCAACGGTGCAGCCAAAGACGCAATGCGGAGAGCAACTGCTCCGTATTGACGGGTTTGGCGAGATAGTCGGAAGCGCCCGCCTCGAGACATTTCTCCCTGTCTCCCTTCATGGCTTTGGCCGTAAGGGAGATGATCGGCAAACGCCGGAACGCCGGGTTGGCGCGGATGACCTGCATGGTTTCATAGCCATCCATCTCAGGCATCATGATGTCCATGAGGACGATCGCGATGTCGCTCCTCGACTCGATGATCGAGATCGCCTCCTTGCCGGTCGTCGCCGTAAGGATCTGCATGCCGCGGCGCTCCAGAAGGCTCGCCAAAGCGAAGATGTTCCTCGCGTCATCGTCCACGAGGAGGACGGTCCGGCCCACGAGATCGTCGCCCGAGCTGTGCAGCCGCTCCAGCATGCGCTGCTTCTCCACCGGGAGGTCGGAGACCACCCGGTGCAGGAACAGCGCGGTCTCGTCGAGGAGACGTTCGGGGGACTCGACTCCCTTGACGACGACGCTGCGCGCCATCGTGTGGAGCCGCGTTTCCTCCTCGGGCGACAATTCCTTGCCGGTGAAGACGACGACCGGCACGTCGCGGATCGCGGCATCGTCGCGGATCTGCTCCAGCACCTCGAAGCCCGTCATGTCGGGGAGCTTCAGGTCGAGGACGACGCAATCTATCGGCTCGTTCCTTAATGCGGCGAGTGCATCGGTGCCGGACTCCGCCGTGGTGATCTCGATGTCGCCGTGCCCCAGGAGTTCGGTGACGCCGAAGCGCTCGGCCGCATTGTCTTCCACGATCAGCAGCCGCTTGCGACGGGGTTGGGCGAACGACTTGATGCGCGTCAGCGCCGTCCCGAGCCCCTGCCGCGTGACCGGTTTGGTCATGAACGAATAGGCGCCCCGCGCAAGTCCATGCTGCCTGTTGTCCTCGAGCGTCACGATCTGCACCGGTACATGCCGGGTCGCCGGATCCTGCTTCAACTGCGACAGGACGTTCCAGCCCATCATGTCGGGCAGGAAGACATCGAGCGACACGGCGGTGGGGTGGAACTCTCGGGCCAGTGCAAGCGCCTCGGCGCCCCGCATGGCGACCAGCACCTTGAAGCCGTTGTCGCGCGCGAGGTCGACGAGGATACGGGCGTAGTGAGGGTCGTCCTCGACGACGAGCAGGACGTTGTCGCCGGCCTCAAGGCTCGCCCGATCGTCCGTTACGATCTGTTCGACACCGACGGCCCGTTCAGTGTAGCCGGCCCCCACATCCCGCACGCGGCCCTTGGCGCCCGGGCCCGTGTCGCTCGCCGGCCTGGCGAAGGCCGGGATCACCGGAGCAGAGACCCCAACATAGGTGAGCGGAAGATAGAGCGTGAAGGTCGAGCCCGCGCCCGGCACGCTGCGGAGCTGGATTTCGCCCCCGAGCAGGTTGGCGAGTTCCCGGCTGATGGCGAGGCCGAGCCCCGTCCCCCCATATTTGCGGCTGGTGCCCGCATCGGCCTGCTGAAAGGCCTCGAAGATGATCTTCTGCTTCTCGGGCGGTATGCCGATACCCGTGTCCGACACTTCGAAGGCCACCACCGACGGAGCGTTCTTGAGCAGGCGGTGGTCCTGGTTCCAGCCGCCCGCGGCCGGCGAGACGGCGAGCTTGATGACACCTTGATGGGTGAACTTGAAGGCGTTCGACAGGAGGTTCTTGAGGACCTGCTGCAGGCGCTTCGAATCCGTCACGATGCTGCGCTCGAGCTCGGGCGACGTATCGACCTCGAAGGTGAGGCCGCGGCGCTCGGCCTCGTGCCGGAACGGCCGGGCGATCATTTCCAGCAGGTTGGTGAAGACAATCTCCTCGGCCTCGACCGACACCGTGCCGGACTCGATCTTGGACAGGTCGAGGATATCCGTGATGAGGTTGAGCAGGTCGGTGCCGGCGCCGTGGATGGTGCGCGCGAACTCGACCTGCTTGGCGCTCAGGTTCGCATCCGGATTGTCTCCGAGCTGCTGGCCCAGGATCAGGATCGAGTTCAACGGCGTCCTGAGTTCATGGCTCATGTTGGCCAGAAACTCCGACTTGTACTTCGACGTGAGGGCCAGCTCGGCAGCCTTCTCTTCGAGCGCGCGGCGAGCCCGCTCGATCTCCTGGTTCTTGGCCTCGACCTCCTCGTTGCGGTCGGCGAGTTGCTGCGCCTTCTGACCCAGCTGTTCGTTCGTCTGCTGCAGCTCACGCTGCTGGGTCTGGAGCTCGCCCGCCAGTTCCTGCGACTGGGTGAGAAGACCCTCGGTCTGCATGGTCGCTTCGATGGAGTTCAGCACGATGCCGATCGAGGTCGTCAGCTGATCGAGAAAGGACATCTGCAATTCGGTGAAGCTGCCCAGCGAGGCCAGTTCGATCACCGCCTTGACCTGGCCTTCGAACAGCACCGGAAGCACGATCGCACTGCGCGGCATGGCCTTGAACACGCCCGAGGCGATCGGCACCACGTTCGACGGCAATTGCGTGACGAGCATCGGCCGGGCGTCCCGGGCGCATTGGCCGATCAGGCCTTCGCCCATCGACAGGCGAGCCGGGTGGCCGGAGGCGCCGTCGTTGGCATAGGCCGACAGCAGCTTGAGACCCGGCGCGGCGGCCTCGCCGGCATCGATCTGATAGATGACCCCCAGTTGCGCCTCGACGAGGGGTGCCAGTTCGGACAGCAACATGCGCCCGACGGTCGCAAGATCGCGCTGGCCCTGCAGCATGTTGGTGAAACGGGCGAGGTTCGTCTTCAGCCAATCCTGCTCGGTGTTGCGCTCGGTGG
>CAXUCF010000006.1:0-41127 GCA_964249275.1 uncultured Lichenihabitans sp. | reverse complement strand
GGCCAGATCCCCCGCTCGTTCACGATGGTGTTGAGGTTGATGTAGCCGCAATAGCGGTTGGCCGCGAGCAGCGGCGCCATGCGGGCGAGCGTCCGGGTGAAAAAGGTCGAGGTCCGCTCGTAGGTCACGACGGTGCCCATCTCGCCCGTCAATTCCCCGAGGTCACCGGGAAAGAAATGCTTGTGCTCCCAGTCCAGACAGGCCGGCTCCATGAAGCGGGCTCCGTCGAAATAGGCGCCGACGCCCATCTCCACGCCCTCGACGTGCTCCATAAGGACGAAGCTGATGCGCTCGTCCCCGGTTTGCCGGAACTTGGCCGCGATCATGGCTCGGACGTCGCGGCCGTCCTGCAGGCGCCCGACGTAATTGTCGGCCGCGCCGAAGGCGGCACCGTTGAACTTCAGCACATAACGGCCGGGACAGGCAGCGAGGAAGCGCGTTGCGGAGGCTTCGTCCTCGAACGCGTGCACGGCCGCGACCGGCAGGCCGAGGTCGGCCAGCACGCCTTGCGCGTAGGCGCGGTCGTTCTCCAGCAGGTCACCGTAGCGGCTGCCGCCGACGACGTTGAAGCCCTCGGCCCGCAGGTCGTCCTGCACGGCGCCTCGGTCGTAGCTGACGTTCTCGAAGAGCGCGATGCCGTCGGGGCCGGCGGCGCGGACCCAATCGAGTTCCGAACGCCAATCGTCGACGCGCCGCACTAGCCCGGCCAGGGTGCCGTGGCACTGCGGCTCGCTGATCGCGACTCTGACCTCGTGTCCAGCCTCGGTCAGCCGCAGGTACAGGGACGCGAGGTCGCAATAGTCGCCTATACCCAGAAAACGCATGCCGATCGTCCCTGCAGCCCTGTGGCGGAGACTCTCGGCACCCCGATTCGGTTCGGCCGGTCAGGCGCGGGTCGGCAGCTGCGTCGTGCCCTCGGCCGGAGCCCGCTCCAGCGAGCTATCATGGCCGAGCCACATCACGATGACGGCGCCGACCACGGCGCAGGCCGCGAGGAACACCAGGCTGGCAACATCGCCGCCGGTCTTGTCCTTGAGAAGACCGAACACTTGAGGGCCGAAGTAGCCGCCGAGGTTGCCGATGGAGTTCACGGCCGCGATACCGGCCGCGGCTCCGGTTCCGCTGAGCAGTGCGGTCGGCAGCGTCCAGAAGACCGGCAGGACCGCGAAGAAGCCAAAGCCTGCGACGCACAGCGCGGCCATCTTGAGGCTCGGGCTCGAGGTAGCGGTCGCCAGCATGAGACCCAGGATCATGGTGGCGAACGGGATGATCACGTGCCACTTGCGTTCGCCGGTGCGGTCCGAGGATCGGCTCCACAGGATCATGCCGACCGCACCCACCGCGTAGGGGATGGCGGTGACGAAGCCCACCTCGATGTTGGACAGGCCGCCGAAAGCCTTGACGATCTGCGGCAGGAAGAAGCTGAGGCCGTATTGCGGGGTGTTGCACGCCATGTAGACGAAACCGAGCGCGATCACGCGCGGATCGACGATCGCCTGACGCCAGCTATGTCGGTTGCGAGATTCGCGCACGGCGCGCTCGGCGTCGAGCCGCTCCTGCAGCCAGGCACTCTCCTCGGGCGCGAGCCAGGCGGCGTCGCGTGGCCTGTCGGTCAGGTAGAGAAAGGTCGCGATCGACATGGCGAGGGCCGGCACGGCCTCGAGCATGAAGACCCACTGCCAGCCGTGCAGGCCCGCGGCGCCGTCGAGCGAGAGGATAAGGCCCGAAATCGGCGAGCCGATCACGGTCGAGATCGGGATCGCGAACATGAACAGCCCCACCACACGGGCCCGGTAGGCGGACGGGAACCACAGCGTCAGGAAGAAGATGATGCCGGGAAAGAAGCCGGCTTCCGCCACACCCAGCAGCAGCCGCACCACGTTGAAGCTGGTTTCCCCACCGACGAAGGCCTGGGCGCCCGAGATCAGCCCCCAGGTGAACATGATCCTGGCGATCCACAGCCGCGCGCCGAACCTGTCCAGGGCCAGGTTGCTCGGGACCTCGAAGAAGAAATAGGCGACGAAGAAGATGCCGGCCGCGCCGCCGAAGGCGGCTGCCGTGAGGCCGAGGTCGGCCCGCATGGTGGCCCCGGCAAATCCGACGTTCACCCGGTCGAGATAGGCCACGAAATAGCAGAGCATGAGGAAGGGCACGAGCCGGCGCATGACCTTGGCCATCGTGCGCGCTTCCAACGCGTCGGTCGCGCGCGGCGCCTTCATGTCGTCCATGTTTCCAGCCCTTACATCGTCGGTTGGGCCGGATGATACACTTTGACACGAGGGGCGCCAGTCCCGACCAAGCAGGGCTCGGGTCTATGCGGGCTCGGCCGGCGAGGTCGTCCGCACCCCAAACGGATCGCGACCCATACGCCTTCCGCTCGAGGCCGATCGCCTTAGCTCTCAGTCACGATGTTCGCTGTTGGTGATGTTGCGCTACACCTGATCGATCACCGCATTGTGTTGCTGGTTGGCCTGATAGATCTGGTTCAGCGCCGTCCTCGGCCACGAGGTTCACGGCCCCGCGGTAGAGCGCCGAGGCGAGCCGGTTGGCGATATGTCCCGGCAATTCGCGACGCCGCACCACAGGGCATCGTCCGAGCCCGCGATAGCAGGTGCTGGCCCGCGCCGCCGTAGCAGCGTCGCCGGCAACGATCTCGACCAACGGTACGAGGTGGGGCGGATTGAACGGGTGGGCGACGATCACCCGCTCGGGCGTGACGCAATCCGCGCTGCCGATCACGGCGGCCCGCGCGATCCTCCTGTCCCTGTCGTCCACGCTCGACGCGCCTCCCTGCCCATGCGATCATCATCGAATCGAAAATGCTGTCCAGCCTCCACGGCCGGCCAGGGCCGGAGGTGACGCCGCCGACGGCGACCCCGGGACAAAATCAGGTCCAGGGAGGGCTGCAGAGAATGTCGAAGAGAAGCCTTTGGGTCGCGATGGCGCTCGCGACCTTGGCCGGACTCGCGCTGCCTGGCGCCGCGCAGGCCGAGATGTCGATCAAGATCGGCGTGCTGAACGATCGATCGGGCGTCTATTCCGACACAGGCGGCGAGGGCTCGGTGGTGGCGGCCAGGATGGCGGTCGAGGATTTCCACGCCACCGAGAAGGGGATGAAGGTCGAGATCCTGTCGGCCGACCACCAGAACAAGCCCGACACCGGCTCCAACATCACCCGCGAATGGTACGATCGGGACGGCGTCGACGTCGTGGCGGACGTGCCGAGTTCGGCCGTCGCCCTCGCGGTCGCGCGCGTCACCCGCGAGAAGAACAGGATCTTCCTGAACTCCGGTGCCGGGACGTCCGACCTCACCGGCGTGCAATGCTCGCCCAACACCGTGCACTGGACCTACGACACCTACGCGCTCGCCAAAGGCACCGCGACGTCGATCGTCAAGGAGGGCGGCAAGAGCTGGTTCTTCCTGACGGCCGACTATGCTTTCGGCCACAAGCTCGAATCCGACGCGACCGACTTCATCAAGGCGGCGGGCGGCACGGTGGTGGGCTCGGTCAACACCCCTTTCCCGAGCAGCGATTTCTCCTCCTTCCTGCTCCAGGCGCAGGGGTCGGGCGCCCAGGTGATCGGCCTCGCCAATGCTGGCGGCGATACGATCACCGCGGTCAAGCAGGCGGCCGAGTTCGGCATCGTCGGCGGTGGACAGAAGCTCGCCGGACTGCTGGTGTTCATCTCGGACGTGCACGCCCTGGGCTTGCAGGTCGCCCAGGGCCTGAACCTGACCGAGGCCTTCTACTGGGACATGAACGACGGCACGCGCGATTTCTCGAAACGCTTCGCGGCACGGGATGGCGGCAAGATGCCCACCATGGACCATGCCGGAGTGTATAGCAGCATCATCCACTATCTGAAGGCCATCGATGCCCTGAAGAGCAAGGAGGCGCTGGCCGTCATGGCCGAGATGCGCCGGATGCCGGTCGACGACGTGCTGTTCGGGCGCGGCCACCTCAGGATCGACGGGCGCGTGACCCACGACATGTACCTGTTCCAGGTCAAGACGCCGGCCGAATCCAAATACCCCTATGACTACTACAAGCTCCTCGCCACCATCCCGGGCGACGAGGCCTTCCGACCCATGGCCGAAGGCGGCTGCCCTCTGGTGAAGTGAGGGGCACGATATTACAACTGTCGTGCGGAAATCGGTCGATGAGGTGCTCGTGATGGGTGCCGTGAGGATACGCACTATCCTGTCTGCGCGTCGGTTCCCGATGAGAACCGAGCAGGCGTCCCGCAGCTCGGTGACGTGAGAGCGAGGTAAGGTGGGCCTGATAGCGGGACGGCCTGCGGAACGTCGTGGTGGTCCACTGGACTCCCCCGTCGCTGGCTGTCATCCTGGCTTCATCCTGAGGCGCAATAAATCTGACCGGTCGCCAGCAACAAGGAGCTTGCCCGGTGCTGCCGGACCTCCACCGTAGCGAGACGCCGCGCGCAGCGTGGAATTGAGTTGCCGAGAGACAGATGACGATCAATACCGACCATGCATATCGTTCCTCAGCCGAACGGCTGGAGCATCTTCTGGATGCGCCCGGCTCCATACGATCGACCCCCGCTCGTTCGCGAGCGGCAGTTCTCGTCATGGCGCTGATCGCGAGCAGCAGCGCCCAGGCTCAGGACGGGAAGGCCCGTTCTGCAGAAACCGGCGCTCCCGTCGTCGTAGCGCTGGTCCCGGACCACACCGCTGAAGACGAGAAGGCCCGCAGTGCAGCGTTTGCCTTGCTAGCGCAAGTGGCGCCTCTGTTCTGTCCTGGAATGACCGGCGATGCCTCTGCGATCCGAGAGTACGAGAATCATAACGGCTTCGACCAGAAAGATCTCCTCAACCTTAGTCGGCTTGCATTTTATGCTCGTGACGAGTTCCGCGCATTTCAGGAGCAGTTCACCCTGAGCCAGGATGTTGCGTGTGGGTTGGCAGCTTCACAATTAGGACCAAAAGGACTCAGACTAATAAGAGTTGAATAAGAACGCCAGCCCGTTGCTTTGGTTGGTATCTAATTGGGAGATGGATATGTCTGTCGTGTCGTACGAGATTAACACTCACGGTGAATTGAGCACGCCGTCCCCACGTCCAGGAGGCCTGCCGATTTTGGCTCCTTATCGAGACATCGGCAGCTGCGAGGCTTTCGGTGGTGGCGTTTTCCTGACCGCAGCCCATCTCTTCACTGGGCTCCATATGGGCGGAGTTTACGAAGCGTATGCGCAGGATATTGGGATCCCGGCAGTAGCGGGAATCACACTAACCTCGCCTAATTACATCGGAACACAGCGATATGATCCAAGCAACCCGGCGCGGTATGACATTGCGACGGTCAGCGCTCCCAGTCTGGCAGGGACTTCGGGTGGAACACTGAGTCCAGTCGTCGCGTTTGCAGACCAGATTGAGGCTACGAAATTCCTAAACCAGAACAACAGCCTGGGATTTTCCAGCGCCGGCCCTGGGAATGGAAACACGGGAACCTTCGGCGGGGTGCTCGGAGACGAACAATTCCAAGCAACCGTTGCAACTGGAAACGGCGATAGCGGCGGAGCGGCGTTTGTCACACCCCAGGGTTCCAGTGCTTCTTACATCGTGGGAATCTTGTCTGCGTCAGTCGGCGGGCTAGATGTTCTCCAACCCACGGCTCCCAGCCTTTTTTCCTATCTGAATACGGATTCGTATTATAAAGCGGAAAACCAGATCCCGGTTGGTTCCGATCTCACGGGCTTACCTCCAGATCTGCTCATGGGCAGTCAGCCTAACGAACACATTCGTGGTTCCAGACGCAAGGCGGACATCATCACCGACGGCAGTAACGATGTGATTCTCGCTGGCAGCAATGGAGATCTCATCAATACGGGAGCGGGTGACAACGCAGTCATTTTTCTGCCTTCAGTCAACGGACAGGCGGACAATGGCACGACCGTTGTGGTGTCGCCTGGTATCAAGACGATCGTCGGTGGAGGCGCAAACGATAAGCTGGTCATTCCTACGGACCGATTGTCTGATCCGCGGACTGGAGTTCCGCAAGCTGCCGACACGTCTCCGACCCTTCAATTACTTGGTGCCTATTCAGACGGAATGTATGGAACTGAAGATCCAACGTATTTTTGTGTCAGTGATTATACAACTAACACTTATCAGTCTCCTGCGTCGCCATACAGTTATAGCCTGTTTTGTAGTTTGTCGGCTCAAAGCGGCGGCACGAATGATTTGATTATAGATTTCTCCGCGCTAAATGGCCCGAATTCGAACCAGACGTTCCTTTGGAGTAGTCACCTCATCATAAAAGACTATAAAGCCGGGGATTTTGGATTCAATTTGACGTCGAGCAACGACGTCGAGGATGCAAACTCTAGACTTATGTCTTGGGATCAGGTCTTCAATGATGACTATGGAGCATACAAAGCTCTGGTTCCCACTAGTCAATCAAGCCAGTACGCGAATGATGATGCGAGTCAGGCCTGGACCAACCCGACTTTCGATTACGCCGCAGCAGGTCAGGACAACCTGAGTTCGGACCTCCAATCGGTCATTGCCGACACGCAAGGCAGCGCTTGGTCGGTCAACGAGCCACCCGGCGACCAAACAATCGCCGATAATGGGGTGACCGCGACCCTCTCGGCCGGAGCGACCGCAACAGTTACCGGGGACACGACACGATCAATGCCACCGGATCTGGAAGCACGGTCAACTTCGGCGGGATCGGCGAGGCGGCATCGATCGGTGGCGGCGCGGTCAATCTCTGGAACAACGCCGTAGCCGGCGTCACAGGCGACAGCGACACGGTTACGCTCAACGCGAGCGACACGGCCGAGATCTCGGGCATGGGAGATACCGTCGACCTCAACGGTGTGGGCAATACGGTCGCCGTCGACGATGCGACCGTGAATCTTTGGGATAACTCGGGCGCGATACTCACCGGTGGCGGTAACTCGATCGCGCTCGATGCAAACGGTAATCTGGTACTCACCGGGCCCGGGAACACGGTCGGGGTCGGTGCCAGCGGCAACAGGATCTCGATTGCGTCCGGCGAGGTCGATGTGTGGGACGGTGCGGGCGCGACTGTCACCGGCAACAGCAATACGCTCGTGGCGAACTCGACTGATACCTTGTCGGCTGCCGGCGACAATAACAATCTCACGATTAATGGATCGGGCAACAGCATCACGCTTGCCGGCAGCAATGCCTCGGCCGCCATTGCCGGCACCGACAACGCTCTCTCGATCTCCTCGGGCACCGTCAATTTCTGGGACGGTTCGGGCGGGACCATCAGTGGCGACGGCAATGTGCTCACGCTCTATAGCGGCGTCGTGGCAAGCGCGACCGGGGCAACATCACGGCCAATCTCGCGGGCACCGACAGCACACTGTCCATCGGATCGGGAGCCGTGAACCTGTGGGATAACGCAAGTGGCACCGTGACCGGGGACGGCAACACGTTCATTCTCAACACGGACACGAGCTTGAGCGCACAAGGCGCAAGCGATACGGCGAACATCGGAGCGCTGGGCGCTCAGATTGCGATCAGCGCCGGGACGGTGAACTTCTGGGATGCCGCAGGCGGAACCGTGACGGGGGACGGCGACACGCTGGTGCTGAATGCCAAGGACGTCGTCACGGCAACGGGAGCAAACGACAGCATCACGGTTCAAGGAGGCGGGGACACGCTGTCGGCCAGTGCCACCCATGTTGATCTCAACGATGGCCTGACCACCACGGTCAACGGAAGCAACGATACGCTGACTTTTCACGGGGGCGAGAACCTGACCGTTGCCGGCCTAACCGCACTTTTGTGTTCGAACCCACGCCCGGCACGTCGACGATCCAGGGTCTGGACGCAAGCGATAATTTTCAATTCAGCCAGTCGACCTTCGCAAACTGGGCGCAACTCCTTGGCAATTCGACGCAATCGGGAGCCAACACGGTGATCCATACGGATGCGACCAGTACGATCACGCTCGAGAACGTGGCCTTGTCGAGCCTCAATCCGAGCCATTTCAAATTCGTGTGACTTTGCCCGGAGCCTCACGTCCCAGGATCCGGCCCGATCACGCGTATCGGCAGAGTTGCCCCCAGACTCGTTTCGCGAGCCGCGCGCACCACGTCAGCCCTGGCCTGCCCGCCGCATTAGCCCATCGCCGTCGCAGGGAACGGCTGGCCAACTGAGGAACAAAGACGGCGGGAACGCCGTTGGGGTCGGGTCGAACGCAAAGCCTTGGCCGCGGGCGACCTCTGATCGGGGTCCGCCATCATCGTCGGCCATCGTCACCGTGATGGCCAAGGCGTCGAGCTGGTCCGACCTTCGGGTGTTCCCATGCCGGCGCGATTCCCGCCATCGACCCGTGACCCGCGCGTCGACCTGCTTCGGGGCTTGTCGCTGCTGTCGATCTTCGTGGATCATATCCCGAAGAACCGGCTCGCCGATTTCACCTTCCACAGCTTCGCCTTCTGCGACGCCGCCGAGATCTTCGTCATCCTGGCCGGCTTCTCGGCGACTTTCGCCTATGGCCGCGTCTTCGAACGGGAGGGCCTGCGCGTCGGCTTCGCCAAGGTCCTCGTCCGCTGCCTGCAGATCTACGGTGTGCAGGCCTTGCTCCTGCTGCTGACGTTGCTCTTCGTCGCGCAATGGGATCGCCTCCATGGCATGCAGTCCATCATCGTCGGACCCATGCTGCGGGACGGGTGGCCTGGCACGATGCGCGGCATGATGCTGGCGGCGCTGCCAAGCTACCTCGACATCCTGCCGCTCTATATCCTGCTCCTGGGAGCCTTCCCGCTGATCAGGTTCGGCATGGCGCGCAGCATCCCGGCCACCCTCGCGGGCTCGGTCCTGCTCTACGGGCTGGCCAATGTCCTGCACTGGAACCTGCCCAATATCGTGGATCCCGCGGATGCAGCCCATTGGTACTTCGATCCATTCACCTGGCAGTTGATCTTCGTGCTCGGTTGCTGGCTGGCCATCGTGGCCCGCGACCGGCATCCCGCCGTCGCCGATCCTCCGCCCCTGCTTCTCGCGGTCTGTTGGGCCTATGTGATCTTCGCTTTCGTGGCCCTCGACGCCTGGAAGCTGTGGCCGGCCCCGTTCGGGCCGGATTTTCCGGGCATGGGCCCACCCTTCTCGATCCTCGGCAACGAACCCAAGACGTTCGTCACGCCGTGGCGCCTCGTCAACGTTCTCGCCATCACCTACCTGGCCCTGACGTCTCCCGGATTGGTGACCCTCGCGCGGAGCCGGCTCTTCGGCCCCGTCGTGGCCTGTGGGCGCAATTCGCTCTACGTCTTCGCACTGGGTTGTATTCTGGCGCTCTTCGGCCGCATGATCTACAAGACATACGAGGTCACGGCAGCGACGGAGATCCTGGTGAACGTGACGGGACTGAGCGCGATGCTGCTGCTCGGCATGATGCTCGATCGGATGAAGGCGGGACGGCCCGTCAGGCGGTACGACGGAGTGCGTTTCGATGCGGGCAAGGTGGTCGACCGATCCTAGGAGGGAAACAGCGGCCTCCCTGCACGCGGTGCTGCGCGCATTCGTGGTCCTCATCCTCTGTCTCGAACCTCTCGGCGCTTCGGCTACCTCGGTTCCGAACCCCGTGCAGCCGACCCCATCGCGGCCCGACGCCGGACAGAACACGGCCGCCTTTCGCATCATGGCTCTCGGCTCTTCGTCGACACGGGGCTTCGGGGCGACCTCGGTGTCCGCGAGCTATCCGTCTCAGCTCGAGCACCTGTTCAACGACACTGCGCGCGGGCGTTTCGCCGTGTCGGTCCTCAACCGCGGCATCGGCGGCGAGGACATCGACGACATGACGAAACGCCTCGCCAGCGAACTCCTGGCGTGGCGGCCCGATCTCGTCGTCTGGCAGGTGGGCAGCAACGACCCGTTACGCGGCGTGCCTGTCGACCATTTCAAGGCGGAGCTCAAGAGCGGCATCGCGGCGATCCGCGCCTCCGGCGCCGAGGTCGTGCTCATGGAGCCGCAGTGGTCCCCCCGGCTCGTGGCCGCGGACGCTCCCAATCGGTTCGTGGAGGCGGTGCGGGACGTCGGCGCGACGCAGCAGGCCGACGTGGTGCGTCGCTTCGAGATCATGCGGCAGTGGCTGGCCGATGGTCTGGTGTCCCGGACGGATCTCATCGGACCCGACGGGCTGCATATGACCGATCAGGGTTACGCCATGCTGGCCAAAGCGGTCTTCAGCGAGATCTCGACCAGGTCGACCGCCTTTCGCGCCCGCATGACGCCCGCGACGGCGTCCAAGCACCCGTGATCGGACAAGGTCTTCACGGCTGCGAGCCTACCGCGGCCGCAGCGACCGGGACATACCCTCGGGATCAGTCGAACAGGGGATGCCCGGTCTTTAGGAACAGCACGTCGTAGAAGAGGGGCCGGCGCTGCAGGCGCCCGAGCACGTTGTAGAACATGAAGCCCTTGTCGCGCATCGATGCCACGAGATCGCTGAACCCGTAACCGTCGACGAAACGGACCCGGATCGAAGCCTCGCAGATCATCCATTCGACGCGGTGGCGCTGCAGGTCGAGGCCCGCCACGATCTCGGTCTCGTATCCCTCGGTATCGAGCTTGATACCGACGGGGCCGGTGCCGTCGAGCCCGCCAATGATGGCGTCGAGCGTCGTGATCTCGACGTCATAGCGCGAGACCGGACCGTCCGCAGTGAGGGCCGTCCGTTCGAGCAGAGTCGATTTCGCGCCGTCGTCGCTGAGCCGCGCTCGCCCCGGCTGCCGTCCCAGCGCCTTGGCCACGAAACGATAGTGCCGCGGCCGGGCCTCGAGAAGCGCCTCGCCGTCACGTTGCGGGTCGATCAGCACGAAACGGCGGTCCTGGAACGCGTCATAGAGTTCCTTCGTGCCGCTCCTCACGCCGACGTCGAGGATGGTCTCGGCCGCGAGCCCCAGTCCGGCCAGATAGCCGGCCGCGAACAGGGACGGCGCCCGGCCGGGCGGCGGTGAGGCCGTCGTGGGCCGTGCGGGCGAGCCAGCGAGCGGCGCGAGGCCTTGTTGGATCAGCCATTCATTCGGCGGAACCGCCAGGGCACCGGCACCGATCAGCGCCGCGCGGAAGCGCTCGGCCGCCGCGACGATGCGGGCCGCCAGGCTGCCGTCCGGGACGCCGCGCGACAGCGCCTCGCTCGTCGCCCAGTTGGCGTCGACGGGCAGGATGTCGTCGTCGGGGTCGGGGTGGCGGCACCAGGGCCAGGTGTCGGATGTGGTGGCTTGGCCGAGCGCCAGGGTCAGGGCTTCGTCGAGGCTCTTGTTGGGCGTGGCGTCGCGGCTCCGGATCCCGAAATAGACGTTGTTGAAGCTGTTGTCGGCCGATTCGATGCGGAACGGCAGACCCGATTCCCCGCTGAAGCGGAGCGCCAGTCCGGGCCATGCGCCGTCGACGTTCTCCTCGAAGATCCAGTGGCGCTCTGCGGCGAGCCGCGACAGTTGCGCGACCAGGTTGCCGATCAGGTCGCGGCGGGCGAGATCGGCCGGCACCGGGCAGCCGGCCGCCGCCAGGCCCTGCACCAGGGCCGCGATGTTGGGCACGCGGTGGAGCACCGCCGCGGTGCGCTGGCCGCCGCGCTTCGTGGCCTCGAGAAAGGCCTCAGTCTCGGCCGCTCTGTCCTCGGCCGCAAAGCCGAGATGGTCCAGAACGGCCGCAAAGCTGCGGGCCCGCACCGGGCGGTCGGCCAGGTACAGCGCCTCGAACGTGACATCGTCGGACACGATGCCCCGTTCGGCGAAGGCACGGCGCAGGGCCGCCGTGGCGTTGCGGGCGTGTTCGAACTGCGCCACCGCCTGGTCGACCGGCACCGGCCGCAGTTGGCGCCGCTCCGCCCCGACGGCAGCGTAGACTTCGCGGGCGTAGCCCTCGAACCAAGTGCCCTGGGCTTCGGCGATGAATTTGGAGATCAGCCGGGCGCCCTCGTCCCGGCGCAGCAGCAGGAGGTGGCGATAGCGGGCCCGCGCCGCCGCATCGAGCAGGGCCAGGTTGAACGCCATAGGGAACAGTTCGTAGCAATGCTTGACGAGCGTACCCCGCCCCAGGATACCGTCGAGGTCCCGCGCCAGGGCGGCCGCGTCCCGGCTCTCGGTCCAGCGCGCCACCACGGGCCAGAACGGACGCGGCCGGTCGCGCGACCAGTTGAAGGGCTCGTGTTCGGCGCCCGGGTGTTCCGACAGCGCCATCAGCCGGTCGGCCAGCGCCGTACCGCCGGTGCGCTGCAGGGTCCAGATCACGAAGGGGTGGGACATGAGGTCATCCGGCCCGGCGATGTTCACCGGCGTTCTAAGCAGATTTTTGCAAATCTGCTTACACTTGAGATGCTGGGCAGCATTGATTTCACTTTGAAAAGCGAAATCAATCGTGGCTTTCGCCACGCAAGGCTGCTTAGGGCTTGAGGGCCCGACGTGTAGGGTGGCGACCATTGCGACCGTGTGCGATGACCCGCGCTCGCCGCCGTCCCCGCGTCAGGCCATGGTGCCGTCCCAGGCGGGCCGGATGGGCCGCAGGCCGTGGTTGCCCCGGTAGGCCGCATGGGCGAACTCCGGTTCCGACCAGCCTTCAAGGAGGCCGGGGTCGATGCGGTAGACTTCGGCGCGGAGCGGCCGGCAGACGTCGAGCGCGTCGCGGGCGTCCGGACCCCACAGCGGCACCGACAGATCGCCGCCGGGGCAGGCCGAGAGAGCGCAGAGAAGGTCGGTCTCGGCAAAGAACTCCAGGAAGTCCCCGGGTTTCGCCGGGCAGTCGCGCATGAAATACTGATCGCGCCCGTTCAGTCCCGTACACTGGAATACGTTTAGTACGTCATGCACATCGGCTTCGGTGAGCCCGTAGCCCATGACGGCCCGCGTCAGGTTGGAATGGCAGCAGAAGTCGAAGTCCTGCCCGGTCAGCATGCGGTTGACGTAGGGATCGCAGCGCGTGCCGAGCAGGTCGTGGATGCGTCCGCCATAACGGTCCACGCCGTAGTCGGACAGGCTGTCGGCCGTGATCGTGCAGAGCGGGCGCAGATAGGGCAGCGTCGACCAGAGCCGGTCGAAGGTCGTCACATGCGCGGCCTGGAGCTGCCGGGTCCGCGAAGCCCAGAGCCGCTCGCGCGGGTTGTGGCGGTTCCAGATATTGAGGTCGCCGACCTGGGGTCCCTGCGGCGCCACGATCCGAAAGACGTGGCCGGCCGGCACCGTCCAGGCCCGCCCCGAGCGGATCGGCACCTCGACCGTCTCGACGAGGCTGCGGGCGTCGCTGGCGGAGGCGATGCGTTCGTAGAACGTCCTGTCGAGCGCGAGCGCGGAACCTTCCGTCGCCTGATAGGCCGCGGGGGCATCGAGCATGGCATTGTTCCTCGTAAGCCTTCTGCGGCCTCCCGGCCGTGAGGTCGGTCGTGGGCGGCAGGTGATGTGTGACGCGGGTGAATAGATTGCGACCGAGGCCATGGGGCAGCACTGCGCCAAGCAGGTCCGCTGACCCGGATACGGTCAGGGTGTCAGAACCAGCTTGCTCTCGACTTTGGAGTCGGGCTTGAGCCGATATACGATGGGCACGCCGGTTTCGAGCTCCACGCCCGGGATGGTCTCGGGGGTCAGGCCGTCGAGCACCATGATGAGCGAACGCAGGGAGTTGCCGTGCGCCGCCACCAGCACGCGCTGGCCGGCGAGCACTCTCGGCAGGATGCGCTGATTGTAGTAGGGCAGCGCACGGGCCACGGTGTCGCGCAGGCTTTCGCCACCTGGCGGACTGACCGCGTAGGAGCGGCGCCACACGTGGACCTGGTCGACGCCCCATCTTGCCCGCGCCTCGTCCTTGTTGAGGCCCGACAGGTCACCGTAGTCGCGTTCGTTGAGGGCCTGGTCCGCGAGCGTCTCCAGCCCCGTCTGGCCGATCTCGTCCAGCACGATGTCCAGCGTGTGTCGCGCGCGGGTCAGCACCGAGGTGAAGGCAACGTCGAACGGACCGATCGTCTTCAGCGCCAAGCCGGCCGCCCTGGCCTCTTCGACCCCCTTCGGCGACAGGTCCGGATCCTTCCAGCCGGTGAACAGGTTCTTGAGGTTCCAGTCGGATTGGCCGTGGCGGATCAGAACGAGCAGCCGGTCCATGCGTGTGTCCATCCTCGCGTGTCAGAAGCCGACAAGGTCGAGCACGTCGGCCATGCTGTAAAGCCCGGGCTTGCGGCCGCGCGCCCACAGCGCGGCCTTGACGGCGCCGCGCGCGAAGAGCCCGCGGTCCTCGGCCCGGTGGCTCAGCGTGATCCGCTCGCCGTCTCCGGCGAAGATCACGGAATGGTCGCCCACGACGGTGCCGCCGCGCAAAGACGCGAACCCGATGGTCCCGGGCTCGCGCGGGCCCGTCAGCCCGTCGCGACCCCGTACGGCAAGTTCGGCGAGCGTCACGTCGCGCCCGTCCGCGGCAGCCTCGCCGAGGAGCAGCGCCGTGCCGGACGGCGCATCGACCTTCAAGCGATGATGCATCTCGACCACCTCGATATCCCACTCGACCCCGAGCGTGCGGGCCGTGCGGCGCACCAGTGCGGCCAGGAGATTGACCCCGAGGCTCATGTTGCCGGAGCGCACCAGGGGCGCGTGCCGGCTCGCGGCTTCGAGTCGGGCGAGGTCGCCCTCGCCCAGCCCGGTCGTACCGATCACGTGGGCGATGCGGGCCTGGGCGGCCAGCGCCGAGAAGCCGACCGTAGCTGACGGCGCCGTGAAATCGAGCAGTCCTTCGGCACCCACGACGGCTTCGAGCACGTCCTCCGTCACGGGGACGCCGATCGGGCCGAGGCCCGCCAGGGTGCCGGCGTCCTGCCCGAGGGCGGGCGAGCCCGGACTCTCCAGCGCGGCCGACAGCGTCACGCCCGCCGTGGCCTGCACGGCTGCCACGAGCGTCCGGCCCATGCGCCCCGCGGCACCCGTCACCACGAGCCGCATATCCGACATGGCGGATCCCTCTTGTGCGATCGACCCGCCTCGCGCGCCGCGACGGCCTGTTTAGCCCTGCAGGCGGGCTTTGGGAATGGTCACCGGGTCGGCCTTTACCGCACCGCCTCACCCGGCGCGCGGGCCTCGATCGCGAGGGCATGGACGCCCTCCGGGTGCAGTTCGTCGGCCAGGAGGCCGTTGACCATGCGATGCCGGTCGATGCGGCTCTTTCCGGCAAAAGCATGGGCCGTGACCTGCACGCGGAAATGCGTCTCCCCGCCGGCCCGCGAGCCCATGTGGCCGGCGTGGTGGTGGGATTCGTCGAGCACTGCAAGAGCGGTCGGGTTCAGCGCCTCGGTCAGGGTCGCCACCATTCTGTCCTTAACGGTCATGCTACGGAGTCCTTGGCATGTATCGGAAGCGGTCGGCAGGCATGCGTCGCCACCTGGCTTGCGACGCCCGCGATCTCCCCCATAATAGGCCGGTGATGAACCTCAACTCGCACCATTTCGATCGTATCCGCAGCAAATCCGTCGGCCGGCATGCCAAGGCGGCCGCGGTTCCGTCGGCGACGCCGTGCGATCATCCGGGATGCGACAAGACGGGCGACTTCCGCGCGCCGCGCGGCCGCGATCGGGAAGGCCAGTATTTCTGCTTCTGCATCGACCATGTGCGGGAGTACAACGCCACCTACGATTATTTCAGCGGCATGAGCGATGCGGCCGTCGCGAGATACCAGAAAGAGGCTCTCGTCGGCCATCGGCCGACCTGGAACATGGGCGTCAACCGCGCGGCCGGAGAACCGGCCTCGGCCGACGACCTTCACCCCGATAGCCTCGGCATCTTTCGGGCTCGGGCGCGCCAAGCCCGCGCCGAAGAGACGCGCCCGCGCTATTCGCAGGCCACAACTCGGGCCCTCGCGGCGTTGAACCTCGACGATGCAGCCGATGCTGCGGCCGTCAAGAGCCGCTACAAGCAGTTGGTCAAGCAATTGCATCCGGACGCGAACGGCGGAGACCGCGCGAACGAGGATAAACTGCGGGAGATCATCCGGGCCTATAACTTCCTGAAAACCATCAAGCTCTCACCCGCGGCCGCCAAGGCGGCGCGGCAACCCTGAAGCCCCGAAGCGGGCACCGCCTTGGTTTTTCGTGGCGGGCTCGGAGGACCGATGCAGCACGTCACTGAAGCCACCCCGTCCCTGCCCGACATGAAAGTCTCGGTGCGCCAGGTCTTCGGCATCGATTCCGACATGCAGGTTCCGGCCTATTCGGCCGTCGAAGACCACGTGCCCGACACCGATGCGGACTACATCTTCGACCGGGACACCACGCTGGCCATCCTGGCCGGGTTCGCGCGGAACCGCCGCGTGATGATCACCGGCTATCACGGCACCGGCAAGTCGACCCATGTCGAGCAGGTCGCGGCGCGCCTGAACTGGCCCTGCATCCGCATCAACCTCGACAGCCACGTGTCGCGCGTCGACCTCGTGGGCAAGGATGCGATCGTGCTGCAGGACGGCAAGCAGGTCACCGAGTTCCGCGACGGCATGCTGCCCTGGGCCTTGCAGAACAACGTCGCATTGTGTTTCGACGAATACGATGCCGGCCGGCCCGACGTGATGTTCGTGATCCAGCGCGTGCTCGAGCTTTCGGGCCGCCTCACGTTGCTCGACCAGAAGCGGGTGATCAAGCCCCATCCCGCGTTCCGGCTGTTCGCCACCGCCAACACGGTGGGCCTTGGCGACACGTCCGGCCTCTATCATGGCACCCAGCAGATCAATCAGGGGCAGATGGATCGGTGGTCCATCGTCGCCACGCTGAACTATCTGCCGCACGACCGCGAAGTCGACATCGTCCTGGCCAAGGCGCCGCATTATCGCGGCACCAAGGAAGGGCGCGACGTGGTCAACAAGATGGTCCGGGTCGCGGATCTCACCCGCAACGCCTTTACGGCGGGCGACCTCTCGACCGTGATGAGTCCCCGCACCGTCATCACCTGGGCAGAGAACGCCGACATCTTCGGCGATATCGGCTTCGCGTTCCGCCTGACCTTCCTCAACAAGTGCGACGAACTCGAGCGCTCGCTCGTGGCGGAATTCTATCAACGCAGCTTCGGCAAGGAACTGCCCGAGAGCACCGTCAACGTCGCGCTGAGCTGAGGTGGGGAGCCTCCGCCGCGAAAGGACCGCGCCGATGGACCGCGCCGACGATATCGAGACCGAAGCGGACGGGTCGGCGTGCGCCCGCCATGAGCATGATATCTACGCCTGGGCCCTGGAACAGTCCGAGGCGCTGCGGCAGGGGCGGATGGACGACCTCGATCTGCCGAATCTCGCGGATGAGGTCGGCAGCCTCGCGTGCCGTGAATTCGGCAGACTTCAAGGCCGCCTGGAGCGCCTCGTCCATCAGCTGCTGCTGTGGGATCTTGCGCCAGGTCACCGATCGGACGGCCGTGCCGCTACCATCGCTCATCAGCGCCGCCGGGTCAGGCATGTGCTGGCCCGCTGCCCAAGCCTCGAGGCCCGGCGGGCCGAGGCGCTCGCGGAAGCCTACGTCGTCGGCCGATATGAAGCTCTGAGAGAGGACGATCGACTGCCGGAAGCAGCGCTGCCGACCGCCAATCCTTATTCCTGGGACGATTTGATGGCGCGTGGTGTCGCGTGGCCGGTTGGTGGGGGGAGGACGTCGTGACTGCTGTGACCCTCCGCGAGGCGCATCCGGCACCGATCCATCATGACGACGATATTCATGCTTGGGCGCTGCGGCAGAAAGAGGCGTTGTACGACGGGCGGCTCGCGGACCTCGATCTCGCTCATCTGGCCGAAGAGATCGAAGCCTTGGGAAATAGCCAGTACCGAGCGCTCCAGAGTGCGCTGACGCGGCTCCTTCAGCACCTTCTGAAATGGGATTTTCAGCCCGAGCGCCGCGCCCGAAGCTGGTCGCTGACCATCAGCATTCAGCGTATCCATGCCAGCCAGGATTTGGAGCAGAGTCCCAGCCTCGGCGCGCGGCGTGGTGAGATCCTGGACAAAGCTTATGCTCTCGGCCGAGTCGCGATGCTGCGCGAAACCGGCTTGCCCAAAAGCTCGATAGCCGCCACGAGCCCGTATTCCTTGGATGACGTCATGGCGCGCCCGGTCGACTGGCCCGAGCCATGACGGGCGACATCGCCTCGTCCTCGGCCATCCGCCCCATCACCTGACCAAGGCCCCATGAGCGCTCCCAGCAACCGCAAGCCCGCTTCCCCCGCCGAGGCTCCGCAAGAGCCTTTCAAGCGCGCCGTCGCGGCCTGCATGCGGGCCATGGCACGGACGCCGGAACTCGAGGTTTCCTTCGCGCCCGACAAGCCGAGCGTGGTCGGGTTCGGGGACAGCGCAAAGGCGCGCCTGCCCGAACCTCCCCGCAAACTGACGGCGCGCGAGGCCGCCATCGTGCGCGGCCACGCGGACTCCCTGGCGCTGAAACTCGCATGCCACGATACGGCGACCCATCGCCGGCTGCTGCCGGAGGCCCAGGGAGCCCGCTCCGTCTTCGACGCCGTCGAGCAGGTCCGGGTCGAGGCCATCGGGGCTCGCCGCATGGAAGGTGTCGCGACCAATCTCACGGCCATGCTGGAGGATCGCTACCATCGCGGCAATTTCGCCGAGATCACCGACCGGGCCGATGCCCCGATCGAGGATGCGGTAGCGCTCATGGTGCGCGAGCGCCTGACCGGTCGCCCGCCGCCCGCCGCGGCCCAGACCATCGTCGACCTGTGGCGGCCCTGGATCGAGGAACGGGCCGGCGCCGACCTCGACAAGCTCGACCGCGCTCTGGAGGACCAGCGCGCCTTCGGCCGCTCGGTGCATCGGTTGCTCCAGGCGCTCGACATGGCGGATCCGTCGTCCCTGGACCGGGAAGAGGAGGACGACGAGTCTCAGGATCAGGCCCAGGACGATGCCGACCAGTCGGACGGAGAGGGCCAGGAATCCGAGAGCGGCCAGACGCTCGAGATGGACACGGCCGAATCCAGCGCCGAGGACATGGAAGACGGCGCCATGGAGAGCCCCGACGCGCCGGCCGGCGAGTCGCTCGAGGACTCGGACGACGGCGAGGCCGAGGAAGCCTCCGAGAGTCGGCGACCGCAGACCTCGGCGGCCGACGCCCGCGGGCCCGACTACAAGGCCTTCGTCACGAAATTCGACGAGATCATCCCGGCCGAGCAATTGTGCGATGCCGAGGAACTGGAGCGGCTGCGGGCCTATCTCGACAAGCAGTTGACCAACCTGTCGAGCGTCGTGGCTCGGCTCGCCAATCGGCTGCAGCGCCGGCTCATGGCGCAGCAGAATCGCGCCTGGGAATTCGATCTCGAGGAGGGCATGCTCGACCCGGCGCGGCTGTCGCGCGTGGTGGTCGACCCGCAGCAGCCGCTGTCCTTCAAGCGCGAGAAGGATACGGAATTCCGCGACACGGTGGTGACGCTGCTGCTCGACAATTCGGGCTCGATGCGGGGCCGCCCGATCACCGTGGCCGCAACCTGCGCCGACATCCTGGCCCGCACGCTGGAGCGCTGCGGCGTCAAGGTCGAGATCCTGGGCTTCACCACCAAGGCCTGGAAGGGGGGGGCGTCGCGCGAGGCCTGGCTCCAGTCCGGCAAGCCCGCCTCGCCGGGCCGGCTCAACGACCTGCGCCACGTCATCTACAAGGCGGCCGACGCGCCCTGGCGCCGCGCCCGGCGCAACCTCGGCCTGATGATGCGCGAAGGCCTGCTCAAGGAGAACATCGACGGCGAAGCGCTCGAATGGGCCCACCAGCGGCTGCTCGGCCGGCCCGAGCAGCGCAAGATCCTGATGATGATCTCGGACGGGGCGCCGGTCGACGACTCGACCCTGTCGGTCAATGCCGGCAACTACCTCGAACGGCACCTGCGGGCGACGATCGAGGAGATCGAGACGCGGTCGCCCGTGGAATTGATCGCCATCGGCATCGGCCACGACGTCACCCGCTACTATCGCCGCGCCGTCACCATCGTCGACGCCGAGGAACTCGGCGGCGCCATGACCGAGAAGCTGGCGGAACTCTTTGCCGAATCCGGTCCCGCTCCGGCCCACCACCGCGGCGGTGGTCGCCGCGCGACCATGCATTGAGGGGTAACGAACCGGCGGTCCTGCGGACGCGCTTCGACCCGGTTGACGGCGCCCGCTCATGCGACCGGCCGTAGCCGATGTCGCGCCCGTGCTTGCCGGGCCGGTCTGGGGCTGGCAGTACGGTCCCGGGTCTTGGGGCGGGAGCCGAACCATGGGCGAGATGGTGGACGGGGTCTGGCGCGGCGACGAGGATCTCGCCCATGCCGAAAACGGGCACTTCTCGAGGCCGCCCACGCGGTTTAGGAACAGGATCGCCGAGGGTGGGCCGCACCCGCCGGAGCCGGGCCGCTACCACCTCTATGTGTCGCTCGCCTGCCCCTGGGCCCACCGCGCCCTGATCGTCCGCAAGCTGAAGGGGCTCGACGGGGCCCTGGGCCTCTCGGTCACCCACTGGCTCATGCGCCAGGACGGCTGGACCTTCGCGCCCGGTCCCGGCGTCGTGCCGGACCCGTTCGGGGCGCAACTGCTGCACGAGGTCTACCGGCGCGCCGATCCGCATTACTCGGGGCGCGTCACCGTGCCGGTCCTCTGGGACAAGCAGGCCGGCACGATCGTCAACAACGAATCGTCCGAGATCATCCGGATCCTCGGCTCCGCCTTCGATGCCGTCGGGGCGGTGCCGCTCGACCTCTACCCCGCGGCTCGCAGGGCCGAGATCGACGCCGTCAACGCGCGCGTCTACGACACGCTGAACAACGGCGTCTACCGGGCCGGCTTCGCCACGACGCAAGCCGCCTACGAGGCCGCCGTGATGCCGCTGTTCGAGACGCTCGATTGGCTGGAGACGACGCTGACCCGCCAGCCCTTCGTCTGCGGCGACGCCCCGACCGAGGCCGACTGGCGGCTCTTCACCACGCTGGTGCGCTTCGACGCCGTGTACCACGGCCACTTCAAGTGCAACCTTCGCCGCCTCGTGGATTATCCGGCGCTATGGGATTACGCGCGCCACCTGTTCCAGCGGCCTGGCGTGCGCGACACGGTCGATTTCGGGCACATCAAGGGCCACTATTACGGCAGCCACCGCCACATCAACCCGACCGGCATCGTGCCGCTCGGCCCCGTGATGGACTGGGAGGCGCCGAGCCGGCGGGGGTGAGCCGGCTTCGTCCCGTCGAGAGGTCGGGCCGCGGCTCTACACGGGCCTCCGCGCCCGTTCACGGGCAAAGGGCTACGGCAGCGGCCGAAGGGAGGCCGCCCCGGCCCTGCATGCAATCAGTAGCAGATCGCGCCGCTCTGGTTCGCGGTCGCGGTAAGCGGTCCCGCGACGATCACCTGTCCCGTCGTGCGCGGCAGCATGTAGCTCGTGCGGGTCATACCGCTTGCGAAATTGATCCAATTCGACGCGAATGGCCCCTGGTAGATGTAAGAGACGTCCGCAATCAGCATCGGAATCGGATTAGACAACGTGACATTGCCTACGGGCGGCACCATGGCCGAGGACACGGTGGAGGGCGAAGGGGCCTGCGTCGGCGGTACCGGCGTGAGATTGACGTTGCACGGCCGCAATGTGCCGGCTTGCGTGTAGCTCCAGCGGACCTTGAAGCTGCAGCAGATGCCGGCCGAATTGTTCGTGATGTCGACTGCCGACACCGTCATCTTGAGCGGCGTCAGCGGTGCCGGCGCCAGGATGGCGGTCGACGCGTTCAGGATCGCCTGCAGTGCGGACTGGGAAGTGGCGTTGAGGGGAGCGGGTGTTGAAGGGTTCGGCGTCGACCCGTTCTGCGGAGTCGTGGGTTGCTGCGCCACGAGATCCGCCAGGGTTCGGGAAAGCGCCTCGACCTTGCGGCTGGTCATCACGGCCTGTGAAATCTCGCCCGCCCCGACATATAGCAGGATGACCACCGGAGCAATTAGGGCGAACTCCACAGCCGCGACGCCGCCGCATGCGCCGGCGAATCCGATCATATCTCGCTTCGACCACCGGGCGAGTAACCCGGTTGGCCCGGGACGGAGCGGGCCATGATTGGTCTCGACGCCGGTCAGCATGTCGGGGAACTTCCGTTATAGGGTTCTGTCTTGAAAACGGCGCTCCCCATCAGGATATGCTGCCAACCCGAAACGTTGGGGACGTTGTTGGCGAGACCGATATATCGGTTATAGATGGACAGGGGGAAAACAGAGGGCAAAGGATAAACTACCCGCAGAACCACGATCGTCGACGGGTTGCCCAAGCAGTATTGAAGCGGTCCCGTATAGAACGTGTTTGTCATATCGCTGGAGGTGAAGCTCGTCGCGGTACGGATGTCAACGAACAGGTGACTGCAGTCCCAGGAATTCGGCAGAAGCCGGGTGCCGTTCGTCGGGCAGAGCAGGTTTGCAACGAAACTGGCCGGCGTACCGAGATTGTTTTTTTGGGCTTGGCCCGTCATCACCTGTCGGGCGGCCCTGTCGACCGCAGCCTGCAACTGCTCGGCGTTGGAATTGACCCAGGACACCTCGACGATGCCGAAGATCAGCCCGAAGAACGGCAGGGCCAGGAGACCGAACTCGACCGCGTAGGCGCCGCTCCGATCGCGTCGGAACCTGCCGAGGCAGGACTGCAACCGGCCGGCCGGGCTCCGCCGCGCGGATCGAGAGACGACGGACGCGCTCACTGGATCAACGTGCCGGAGTTCATGGCCTGGGCCATGAGCTTGTTGGCGGCCTGCTGGATGGCCGGCCCGTCACTCGCCTCGAAGTAATAGCCGGGCGACGCGCACTGCTGTAGCTTCGTTGGAATGTCCTTGACGTAGGGCGCTGCGAGATCCCTGAATGTCTGCTCATTGGGGAACGGCACGTAGGTTGTATAGATCACACCCACCGTAACGCCCTTGCTTTTCATCGAATCGCAGAGGCTCGGGTCGAAGGCTTTCGTGCAATGGCCATCCGTGCAGGCGCCATAAACATCGTATAGGCCATCAGTGACCAAAAAAACGAAACTTTGTGCGTTATTGGCGCTGCTGCCATCTCCTGAGGCGCCGACCGCTCCGACGACGAAGCTGCTGACCGAATTCGTAAAGTCACTATCGCCCACGCCGCTTGAGTTGTTGGGCCCGAGGTCGAGCGCGGCCGCGATCGACTGTAAAGAATCGTACGACGTCGAGGGCGCACTAAGTGTCGTATAATAGTTGCCCTGAGGCGTTGTCGACGTCATATATTCCTGCAGCGTATATAGCCCGATGCTGATCGTCGGCGTGGTGCCGGCCGTACTCTTCGCCGTCGCGATGATGTTCTGCATGGATTGCCGCACGTCGTCGATACGAAGCGTGACGGGGGGGTAGCCGTCCATCGGATGGTGGGCCATGTATTCCACGCTCTGCGGATTATTGTCGCCGGCTTTTTGCCATGGCGCAACGACGTGGCAGCCGAAGACGCAGCCGTTCGCCTGTGTCGAGGTACTGCTTCCCGGATCCGGCTGCGGCGTGCGGCCGTGCGATGAGTAGTAGTGCTGTATGTACGCGACAAGATTGTTCATGTCGGTTTGAGTGGACGCGATCCCCATGGACTGCGATATGTCCGCAGCGATGTAGATCTTCATGTATTTCGGCAGGGTTAGGCTCGATGCGGCGGTCCCTCCGGTGTTGATCTGCGTCGTGCCGAACATCTTGCCGAAAACGGTGGGTGACTGTGCCGTATAATCGCCCTTCGCCGTGATCACGAGGCCGTTCCGCTGCAACTTCAGGTTCAAGGTCGGCGGAGTTTTAGTGTGCACCATGGCCGAATTCGCTGTGAAAACGTTTTGGCCGGCCAGATTGCCGTAGAATTCAGCGGTGGCCTCGTTGCCCCCTTGATTCTGGAGAACCTGCATGGTCTCGGTCGTGGCGGCCAGCACTGCGGCGTCCGTGCTGGCGTCGAGCGCGGTCTTGGTTCGGAGCGCCAGGCTGTAATCGATCGCAAGGCCCATGAGCCCGATCATCGGCACCAGCGCCAAGGCGAACAGGATCACGAAGTTGCCGCGTCGGTCTTTCGCGAAACGACTGAGCAGAGATCTCGGCATGTGCTACATCTTCGGACAGGTGCGGTGAATTCTATGCAGGAATGCTCGCCGGGCGTGAAGAATCCGATAAGGCTCGCGCGTGATTTCGGCATAGATGTCCACCTTGGGGGTATTTGTCCAAGTGTTCGACGGCATGGTTTTCGACCCGTGAAGGCCTGTTTCGGCCGTTGAGATCGCTCGGCCGCGTCATCTCGGCAAAGGGCCTCGACAGCATCGCCGTGCCCCTCGGCGGCCGCGGTCGGCGCCGATCTCCCACGGTCATGGGCGACCCTTGCCTGAACTGACCGAGTCTTTCCGCCAGCGCCTCGGCACCCTGCGCAACCTCGGGCGGCTGTTCCGTCTCGTCTGGCGCACCAGCCCAGGGCTCGCGCTCGCCACCCTGGGCTTGCGTCTGTCGCGCGCCGTGCTGCCCACTGCGGCCCTCTACGTGGGCAAGCTCATCATCGATGCGGTGGTGGCGCAGGCGCGCCTGCCCTCGCCCGGTCCCGGGCTCGGCGACTGGATAGCGGCGGGCCGGCTCGGCCATATCGGAGTGCTGGTGCTGGCCGAAGCGGGGCTCGCGATCCTGTCGGACCTCCTGGGACGCGCCAGCGCTCTCGTCGGCGAGCTCCTGGCCCAGCGCTACAGCGACGGCGCCAGCGTCATGCTGATGCGCCACGCCGCGACCCTCGACCTCGCGCAATTCGAATCGAGCGACCAGCAGGACAGGCTCGATCGCGCCCGCCGACAGGTCACGGGTCGGTCGTCCATCCTCCAGCTGATCTTCGGGCAGGCCCAGGACGCCGTCACGGTCCTGGTGCTGGCGTTGAGCTTCACGGCCTATGCGCCCTGGCTTCTCGTGCTCTTGGCCTCGGCCCTGGTGCCGGCCGCGATCGGCGAAATGCACTTCAACCGCCAGGGATACCGCATCAACTTCCAGCGGACGCCGGAGCGGCGCCAGGTCGACTACCTCCGGTACCTCGGATCCAGCGTCGAAACCGCCAAGGAGGTGAAGCTCTTCGGCCTCGACGGCTTCCTGGTCGAGCGTTTCGGCCGCCTGTCCGAGGCCATGTACGATGACAACCGGCGCCTCGCGCTGCGTCGCGCCTTGTGGGGTAGCGTGTTCGCGACGCTGAGTGCGCTGAGCTATTACGCGGGCTATGCCGTCATCCTGTGGCGCACGCTCGACGGCGCCATCACGATCGGCGACCTCGGGTTCCTGGCGGGCTCGCTCCTGAGGCTGAGGACGCTGCTCGAAGGGCTGCTGCTGGGCCTGTCGCAACTGGCCTCCCAGGCCGCCTATCTCGACGACCTGTTCTCCTTTTTCGACATCGTGCCGGCCGTACGCTCTCCCGAGCATCCCGAAGCGTTTCCGGTGCCGATCCGGTCCGGGATCGTGTTCGAGGATGTGGGTTTCCGCTACCCGGAAGCCGAGACCTGGGCGGTCCGCCACCTCGACCTCGCGATCCGTGCCGGCGAAGTCCTGGCGCTCGTGGGCGAGAACGGCGCCGGCAAGACCACGATCGTCAAGCTGCTGTCGCGGCTCTACGACCCGACGGAAGGCCGCATCCTCCTCGACGGCATCGACCTCCGCGCCTTCGACCTCGACGAGCTGCGCGGCCGCGTTGCGCTCATCCTGCAGGACTTCGTCCGCTACAGCTTCACGGCGTCCGAGAACATCGAGGTCGGCGCGATCGCCCGCGCGGGAGCGCAGGACGACGTCGTCGATGCGGCGCAACGCGCGCTGGCCGACCGGGTGATCGAGCGCCTGCCCATGCGCTACGCCCAGCCGCTGGGCCGCCGCTTTGCCAACGGCGTGGAGCTGTCGGGCGGCGAATGGCAGAAGATGGCGATCGCCAGGGCCTACATGCGGGACGGCGCCGTGCTGGTGCTCGACGAGCCGACCGCGGCACTCGACGCCAATGCCGAATACGAGGTGTTCCGCCGCTTTCGCGATCTCAGCGTCGGGCGCACCTGCCTGTTGATCTCGCATCGGTTCTCGACGGTCCGCATGGCCGATCGCATCGTGGTGCTGGAGCACGGCCGGGTGCAGGAGGCCGGCACCCATGCCGAACTCGTGGCCGCGGGCGGCCGATATGCAGCGCTCTTCGAACTCCAGGCCGCGGGCTACCGGTAAGAGCCTGCATGAGCGCCGGAGCGGTTCCCCGTGGCGGCCCTTAAGGCGGCGGCAACCACCTCGGACCTATACGGTTCCACCGGTCCGACGCCCTCACGCCGTCGCCGGCCTGGGCACCGATGAGCACGACCTTTCCCGACACCGATGGCCGGACCACGGTCGATGTCCTGCGGCGGCCGCTCCCGCCGCTCCTGCTCGCCATGCTGCTCGCCTTTGCGCTCGCACTCTTCGCATCGTGGTCGAGGGCCGTCACGATCTGGCAGACCGGCAGCTTCTTCGACGCCGACGACGCCATGCGGGCCGTAGAGGTCCGCGACTGGATGGCCGGGCAGGGGTGGTTCGACCTCGCGGCCCATCGGCTCGGGCCGCCGGAGGGTTCGTTCATGCACTGGTCGCGGGTGGTGGACGTTCCTCTCGCCTTGCTGGCGCGCGCTTTCGGCATAGCGTTGTCGCCCGACATGGCCGAGCGCGCCGCCCGCATCGCCTGGCCCCTGGCGCTGCAGGCGTCGCTCATCGCCGCCATGGCCTATGCGGCTCGTGTGCTGGCCGGCTCCGGCGCCATGCTGCCGGCCGCCATGCTGATCGTCTTCGGCGGTATCACCTATACCCAGTTCCAGCCCGGCCGCATCGACCACGAGGCGCTGCAGATCGTGCTCTTGACCCTGATGACGGGCACGTTGCTCGAGAGCCTCGATCCCGCCAAGGCGTCGCGCGCCGCGCTGACCGGGGTAACGGTGGCGGTCTCGCTCGCCGTCAGCCTCGAAAACCTGCCCTTTGTGGCCGTGGTCCTGGCGGCGCTGCCGATTGCCTGGGCGATCGTAGGCGAGCGTCATCGCAGCACCTTGCTGTGGCTGGCGCTCGGCCTCGGGCTGGCGGTGCCGGCCATGTTCGTCGCGACCGTGGCCCCGTCGCGCTACGCAATTTCCAGCGTTGACGCCTTCTCGGCCCCTCATGTCGCCGGCGCCGTGATGGGCAGCGCCACCCTGGTGCTGCTGGCCGTCCTTACACCCTTCTGCGGAACCAGCGGATTCGGTGGCCTCGGGCGCCGCGCCGCCTTGCTGGCCGCGCTGGGCGGCGCCGTCGCGGCCACCCTGCTGTGGGCCTTCCCGGGCTGCCTGCAGGGCCCCTTCGCCGGCATGGACCCGCTCGTGAAGCAACTATGGCTCGACCGGGTCAGGGAAGTGCAGCCGATACTCGCAGCCCTGCAGGAACGGCCCGGCACGACCCTGGCCCTGATCGGGCCCATGGTGGTGGGCAGCATCGGCGCCCTTGCGGCACTCGCCACCACGCGGGGTGTCGCGCGTCTGCGCTGGGCCGTGCTCGTGGCGCTGGTGCTGGCCGGTTTCGTCGGCACGCTATGGGGGATCCGGGTCGCCTTCTCGCTCCAGCCGCTGGCCTTGCTGGGTGGCGCCTGGGCGGTCGACCGCACGCTCGTCTGGGCGCGCGGCAATCGACGCCGTTCGGCCGCGACCATCGTTCCCTTTGCTTTCTTCCTGGCCTGTTCGACCCTCGGATGGGCGCTGCTGCCCTTGGGATCAGCTTCACCGCGAGAGGATGCCGAAGACGCCGCCGATCGTCGATGCTATTCCGCTTCCGCCCTGGAGCCGCTCGATCGTCTTCCGCCGGGGCGCGGCTTCGCGCCGCTCGACGCCGGGCCCTTCCTGCTGGCCCACACGCCGCTGTCGGTCGTGGCAGGGCCTTTCCACCGCAACGATGCGGGCAACCTCGCCGTGCTCAAGGGCTTCACCGCGCCTCCCGACGCCGCTCGCGCCATCATCCGGGACACGGGCGCTCGCTATGTCGTCGTGTGCCCGAGCCCGACGCCGACCCCCGCCGCATCGGGCGTGCCGGACGACCTCGCCACCGCCCTCGATGCCGGCCGTGTGCCGGCCTGGCTGAAAGTCGTTCCGCTCGACGGGACGCCGTACCGGGTCTATGCGGTCGAGTAGCTGCAAGGCGGAAACGCCGCGGCTTGGGGCCGCGGCGTCGTGAAGGTTGCGGGTGGCCAGGTAGTGGGTCCGTTTGAAATCTGACCCGCTTGACGTGCCGGAGTCCTAGCGCATAGTCCCGGTCATGACCACGCACCGCCCCAAGCGCCTCCGCGACCCTGCCCAGCTCGCTAAGCTCATCGTCGATATCGCGACAGGGGAGGTGGAGGACACGATGGGAGGATCGTCACGGTCCATTCTTACGTACCGATCTCGGACTGAGGGTTATGACAACTTACGAATGCGGCTGTCGATTTCGCCGCGATCGAGATAGAACCCGCGCAGCAGGCGATGTCCCGTTGCAGGGTTGAACGCTTGGCGCCCGTGCAAAACACGTCGGTTGTCAAAGACGACCATTTCGCCTGCGTCCAGCTTAAAGGCGATCGTGTCGGCCGGATCCCGCGTCGCAGCCATAAACTTCCGGTATGCCGTATAGTAGTCCACCATCACAGCACCATGCATGTGAAACGTGTCCATGAGGTGAGCACTGTAGCGCACGTCGAAGAGTCTTCCGCGCTCGTCGAGGCCGATCAGAGGCCGGTCGGCCCGGATGTCGAACTCCTGATCCTGAAAGCGGTAGGGGACTGGGACAGTAGACAGCATCTCGAAGGCATGTGGGTCCATGTCACGCAAACGCTCAGCAATTCGGAAGCTGTCGAGAAATACTGAGCCGCCTCCCGTGGCATCGTTGCGGACGCAATGGAGGAACTGAAAGCCGGGCGGCATCTCCTGGTTTGGCAGATCGGTGTGCAGCGGCAACGCGTGCGACGTGTAGGCGAGATTGTTGGGATCAGGCTTGGTCTCGACCCGGAACGTCTCCCCGAAATTTGTGCGCCGCAGAAAGCCGATCTCCTTGCCGAAGTTGATCCCGGCTTCTTCGGTGTCGGCCAATCCAGTCACGACCGACAGACCATCACGCCGGAGGGCGATCAGCCAATTCCGCATCGCATTCTTGCTCCCGATCAGGCTATCAGCCGAATGGCGGGGCAAGTGTTCGAGGAACTCGGCTCCCCAGCTCACCGCCTCGATGTCGGCCGGGTCAGGGGCGCGCCGGCCTGGCCGATGATCGGCCAGCCAGCCCGCGTCCAGCACAGTGCGGTGAGGAGCGTCAGCCTCCCAATCGATTACAAGAGCTTGGTCTTCGACTTCAATCTTAGAAGGTCTCAGAGTTTCGGGAACAGATAAGAGATCAAACATCCGCTCTTGCGTCTGTGGGTGAAAGCCAGACGGATCATTGTCTCGAAGGAAAAGGTAAGGGAAGTCAGTTGTAGATGCGTCCGACCAGCGGACGGTGAGCGCGCGTTCACGCGGCTCCACAGCCTGGATGTGCATGGAACTCTCCTAAGGGGACTTTGGCTCGAAATCAGTGCGAGCGTGCGGGTGGCGGCCACCAGCCGCCGCGCTTCGCGTAGCCAAAGAGGAGAAGGACCATTCCGTCATTCTGGCGAGAGCCGTACTGATGCGCAAGCGGTTCGGGACGGCTTGAGGATTTCGCCCGTATGAAAATTCAAACTGACCACCACCGGTGGCCAACTCAGCCGCCCGGCACGCGGCCGCCGTCTCAGGCCACGGCTTCCTTCTTGTCGAGATCCTCGCCGGTCTTCTGGTCGACGGAGCGCATCGACAACTTGGTCTTGCCGCGATCGTCGAAGCCGACGAGCTTGACCTTGACCTTGTCGCCTTCCTTGACGACGTCCGACGCCTTGTTCACGCGGCCTTGCGCGAGCTGCGAGATGTGCACGAGGCCGTCCTTGGATCCGAAGAAGTTCACGAAGGCCCCGAAGTCCACGACCTTGACGACCGTGCCCTCGTAGATGAGGCCGACCTCCGGATCGCTGGCGATCGACTTGATCCAGTTGATGGCGGCGCGGATCTTATCCGCGTCGCTCGACGCCACCTTGACGGTGCCGTCGTCCTCGATGTTGATCTTGGCGCCCGTCTTCTCCACGATCTCGCGGATGACCTTGCCGCCGGTGCCGATCACTTCGCGGATCTTGTCGGTGGGGATCTTCAGGGTCTCGATGCGGGGCGCGAACTCGCCGAGTTCGGACCGCGCCCCCGTCAGGGCCTTCGACATTTCGTCGAGAATATGCAGCCGGCCGTCCTTGGCCTGATCCAGCGCCACCCGCATGATCTCTTCGGTGATGCCGGCAATCTTGATGTCCATCTGCAGCGACGTAATGCCTTCCGCCGTGCCCGCCACCTTGAAATCCATGTCGCCGAGGTGATCCTCGTCGCCCAGGATGTCCGACAGCACCGCGTGGCGGTCGCCCTCGAGGATGAGCCCCATGGCGATACCTGCGGTCGGTGCCTTCAACGGCACGCCGGCGTCCATCAGGGCCAGCGACGATCCGCACACCGTGGCCATGGAGGACGAACCGTTCGACTCGGTGATCTCGCTGACGATGCGGATCGTATAGGGGAACTCGGCGGCGGTCGGCAGCATCGGCCGGATGGCCCGCCAGGCGAGCTTGCCGTGGCCGATCTCGCGGCGGCCCGGCGAACCCATGCGGCCGGTCTCGCCGACCGAATAGGGGGGGAAATTGTAGTGCAGCAGGAAGCGTTCCTTGTAGGACCCTTCCAGGCTGTCGACATACTGCTCGTCCTCGCCGGTGCCGAGCGTCGCCACGACGAGGGCCTGCGTCTCGCCGCGCGTGAACAGCGCCGAACCGTGGGTGCGGGGCAGCAATCCGACCTGGGATACGATCGAGCGAACGGTCTTCAGGTCACGACCGTCGATGCGGGTCCCGCTGTCGAGGATGTTCAGGCGGACCACCTTGGCCTGCACGGCCTTGAAGGCCTCGGCCAGCAGGCTGGCCGCGAATTTGGCCTCGCCGTCGCTCGGCGCCAGGGCCGCCATCATCTTCTTCTTGGCGGCATCGATCGCGGCGTAGCGCTCGGCCTTGGCCGTGATCGCGTAGGCGGCGCGCAGATCGGACTCGATCACCGAGAGCACGACCTGTTCGACCGCCGACATGTCCGGGATGGTGAAGTTCCGCGGTTCGCGGGCGCATTTCTCGGCGAGCCGGATGATGGCGTCAATGACGGGTTGGAAGCCCGCGTGGCCCGCCATCACGGCCTTCAGCATCATGTCCTCGGACAGCTGCTTGGCTTCCGATTCCACCATCAGCACGGCCTCGCCCGTACCCGCCACGACGAGGTCGAGCGACGAGGTCTTCATCTCGTCGATGGTCGGATTGACCTTGAGCTCATCCTTGATGAGGCCGACGCGCGAGGCGCCGACCGGGCCCATGAACGGGATCCCCGAGATGGTCAGGGCGGCCGAGGCCGCCACCATGGCGAGGACGTCGGGATCGTTCTCGAGGTCGTGCGACAGCACCGTCACGACCACCTGGGTCTCGAAGCGATAGCCTTCGGGAAACAGCGGGCGGATGGGCCGGTCGATCAGGCGGGAGACCAGGGTCTCCTTCTCGGAGGGACGCCCTTCCCGCTTGAAATAGCCGCCCGGGATGCGGCCGGCCGCGAAGGTCTTCTCCTGGTAGTTCACGGTCAGGGGAAAAAAGTCCTGTCCGGGCTTCTGCGTGTGGGCCGACACGACGGTGGCCAGCACCGTGGTCTCGCCGTAGGTGGCGAGAACCGCCCCATCGGCCTGGCGGGCGATCTTGCCCGTCTCGAGAACGAGCTTGCGCCCGGCCCAATCGATTTCTTCGCGATTCACTTCGAACATGTTCGTCTTTCATGGCGAGCCGGTGTCGGCCATGAGCAAGACGGCGAGAGACTGGCCTCGACTTCCAGGGACGAGGCGGCCGCCCGTGGGCATGGCCTTTTCGTCCGTCAAAGTCCGGGGGAAACGTTGCGACGTCCACCGGCTGCTGCCGGCCCTCGTTCGACGTTCCGCCCGGTTCGAGGCAGCCCCTGGCGATCCTGCCATGACCACGCTCGCCGATCAGGTGGATGGCGGCCCCATGCCGCCATTGCACGCGTTAAGTGGTCCGCGGGCCCGGCCGGGCAAGACGCGGAACCGGTGACGACGTCAGCGGCGGATGCCGAGACGCTCGATGAGGGTCTTATAGCGAGCCTGGTCCTGGTCCTTCACGTAGTCGAGAAGGGACCGGCGGGTGGACACCAGCTTCAGGAGGCCGCGTCGGGAATGGTTGTCCTTGCGGTGGGTCTTGAAGTGCTCGGTCAGGTTGGTGATGCGTTCGGTGAGGATCGCGACCTGAACTTCGGGCGAGCCCGTATCGCCGGGCTTCTGGGCATAGTCCTGCATCAGCGCGCTCTTGCGCTCTGCGGTGATCGACATCGGGAGATCCTTATCTTGGCTCGAAGAGCCCAGCCATGCTGGGCAGGAAGATGCCCGCCTATGCGTGCTGCCGGGATGTCGTCCAGCAAAGCCGCATCGCCCACGTAGGATGGGCGACGGTCACGCCGCCCTTATACACGTCCGCCGACGTGACGCCAGCGGTTTCGACCGTTTCAAGGCCGGAGCGAGCGTCCCGCCATCATGGTGCGGCTCGGCCGGCGCTCAACCACGACGGCGCGGGCCATGCCCTTGCGGTCCGTCGAGGTCAACATGAGAGGCTTGCGGCGCGACGAGGCCTTCTTGAGTTCGGCCTGGGCGTCCTCGACCGGAACGCCCATCAGGGCGGCCGCGATCTCGGCCTGTTCGGCCGGGTCATCGGCCAGACCTTGGGCGGCCGCGATGGCTTCGCCGAGCACCGGCGGATCGTGCCGCACCCGGCGCGGGCCGAATTTTGTGGTCCAGATTTCGCTCATCCTCGACTCCTCTTCTCGCCTGGACGATAACATTCATGCTGCGTTGCGGCAATGATTGCTGCAACGCAATGCGGTTCCGTGTGGCGGATCTGAATTCTCCGCACCTGCGGCTTCTCGCGGCAGCAGCAAGTTTCGCGCCGAACCATGACGATCGGATGAGGATGGCTCAAGCCGCGGTCGAGCGCCGGCGACGTTCGGATCCTACAGTTTGAAGCCGGACCCACACCGGAGCCGCGGTTCCCCGCCATCTTGCGACCGGAAAGCTCGGCCCCATCCAGCCCTGGTACCCTGCGAAGAACGTTCATGTCGGTCACGAGGTTCTGCGCGATCTCGGCCCCCCTTCCCACTGTGTCGACCGCGCCGAACTGCTTCCGTACCAAGGGCAGGTTGCCGTTCCGGGTTGGTCTGCAAACTCCGGTGCAACAGGCCATGACGCATTTGCCGCCGATCACGGTCACATTTCCCGTCTCGACCAGCTTCAGCCGATCACCAGCCTTGAATACAGCCTACGTAACCCTGCGGGACGTCCGTCGATTCAGGCAGGCCCGGCACGCCGACCGCCAGATCCAGGGCTCAGCCATTCCGCTGGGTTGATTTCGACTGAGCCAATGGCCGTCCGTTCGACCATGGCTGTTGCCACGACGATCCGCTCCACGGCAAACAGACTTGCAGATCGCCATGCGACCCCAGCCGTCACTCCTATGCAGCGTTGCCTTTACGCTCCGAATCCGGACTGAGAGTTCCTCACGGGCGCATGCGGCTGCAGGAATCGCATGTGACGGCTTTACAGCAGGCGCAGATCCAGCGCGAAGGGCGTGAGCGCGCTGATCGCGATCGACGTCGAGGCCGGATGGCGATGATTGATGAGGACATTTAAGTCCGGCGAGCCGGCCAGTGGCACGATCGCCGGGGGTACGCCAAGCAAAGGCTTCGGTGCAGCGCGGAGCCATTCGTTTCCGACCTCCTGACTCCAGGAGTCCCGATGACGCCAACTCTCCGGCAATCGGCCGAACCCTAACGAGACAAGCCCGCGGCCGGCTCTAGTCGCGCCTCAAACCCCTCGAAGCGCGGCTTCAGATTGTCGCTCACTTCGCAGCCTTCTTTACAGTTCTAGGCCGCATAGTTCCCTGAGGTCGCGAGGCCTATCCGAGCATTGCCGAAATAGGAGAGGTGGCGCGCATCCAGCGAGGCTGAGCGCGCCACCTCAGAGCCGCTAGTTATCGATGTAAAGCGCCCGCCTTCCGGTGCCCGCGCTGCCAAGGTTGCCGACTTTTACCTTTGCCAGGATCCGGCCCGCGCCCTTGTCCAGCAACAGCGTCATTCCGGTTTCTCCCCCTCCAGGCTGCCCGTCCAGTCGAAGGGTGAGTTCCCCGCGACCATAATAGTCAGCCGTTCCGTTGGGAAGGACCTCCTTGGCTGCGGAATTACTCGCCGTGAACCCGTAATAGCGGTTGTCCCGGCAGATATATCGGTCGCAAGGACTGTTGATCCACACTCCGGCGCCCGAGAGTGTCGCCGTATCCTCAAGCGTGAAGATATTATCGCGGATGCTCACGCGCAAGCTGTTAGCATTCACGCTGATGATGCTGCCCGCCTTTCCTCCACCATAGAGCTTGAAATGATTGTCGTGAATGTAAATTCAAGAGCAAGGATATTGTCCGAGGTTGATGAAGTTTTCAACCGATCCCCCAACTGACTTGCTCACGTACATAAGAGATTTGGTTATAAAGAGCTCACTGATAGCGTCGACTTCAATGAGTGCGGCGGGAGTCTCCATGTTGCATGAATCAAACAGGTAATATGGCGGGGCCCACTTCGTCGTCCCGCCCGACTGAGTATTCACGACTTCCAATCGGAGCCAGGACGAGCGGATGGTATCACCGCCGCAGTTGAAGAACTGGACACCCTCGACCGAGCCGGAATTGTCAACCGGGCCATCAAGGATGATGTGGACCGCGTGCTGGATTGCCGAAATCGCGCAATCGACGAACAAGAGGACCAGTGAGGTGTCGTTGCTCGAACTCGAGTAGATCTGGATCCCATCCTGAACGATGGTGTCCCAAATAGCAGGATCCGAAGATGCACCTTTCGACAGCGTGCAATTGGACATCATCGTGTGCGTGCAGCCGCGCATCACCATGTAATTCCGCCAGTTGTATTCCCACCTGTTTCCCGAAATATCGACATCATCAATGAGGACGTTGCCGCGATTGTGGTCCATCGTGATGTGGATGCCCACTTGTGGACCGCTCGCGTCTGCGAAGAGCGCCACCCCGCTGAGCGTGAAATCGCCCTGGTAGATTACGCCGTTCTGCTGGTGGCGAATGCCGTCAGAGGTCCCTGTCCAGTGAAGGGTGGTGAGCGCCTTTCCCGCACCCCGAAACGTCAGCGCTCGGTCGGAGTATATCGGATTGGTAAAGTAGAAATCCCCGGCAGGAGCGTTGATCACGCCCGTGGCTGCCGCTTGCGTGAATGCTGCCGAACTGTCAGCCAGTCGCGGCTGGGGTGGAGTCGTTCCTGGAATCGTGCCGGCAACAGCGCCGAAGGCGAGTACGCTTTCCTGCGTCGGATTTGCAAGTTCCCACCAGCGAGCGTTTGCGTCCTGGATAGCCATCGGCCCCGAGGACGAGCCGAGCTTGTACTCTGCTCCTCCCCCGTCACCTGGGGAGGCACACCCGAGAACCCGGAACGCCTGGACATCGGAGGTGATGTTCGTGGTCGAGATGGAAGCCCGCGATGGGTACACTAGAATGCTCATGATAGTACCTCTATTGGATTAAAGCTTCTTGCTCGGGCTGGGATTCATTTTCCGCCCTAAAGCAAGAAATGTGCTAAGCCAATTCACGATCTAAGTATCGGTCTATACGCGGATATTACCAGTAATATAGTGCGGATTTAGGTCAGGGAAATCTCGTGGTTAACTTAGCTACGTTTGTCCTAATTAGGAAGAAGTTTGTGAAATACGTCTCGTGTAGGCGTGGGCCTGAACAACCCGAGGGAGGATTTCAAGCCTAATACATCTGGCGCGGGCGGGTTGAATAGGCCTTAGCTGGTCGCGCCTGCGAGGGTCTGCGGTGTCTGGACCTAGCGATGTGAAATGCTCTGATAGCAGCCGCGCGCAAGTCGGGCGGCAGTGGAACATGATTGTGCGCGAGGTGCTCCTCACGTCTTCCCTGCTCAGCGCGCCCGTTCACTGTGCTCTTAGCTGGGCATTGGTTGCCAAGGCCAGAGGCACTCTTGGTTGCCCGACGGCGGGGGAGGATGCCGCGCGTCCACGTCCTCACTCGCGTCTGCTAACCCCGCGAGTTCTGCGGGCGCGAGGCGTGAACGCACTTGACGCCGCGGCTACCGCTTCGAGGACTGGAGGAGGACGGACAGTTCCGATCCGATAGCGGCAGTCAGTCGCTGAAGTTCCGAAAGCTTGAAGTCGTACATCCCCAACTCCATGGTCCGGATAGACATCTGGTTGGCGAAGCCGAGCGCTCTGGAGAATGACGGAGCGTCCAAACCCCTCTTGAGGCGGAATCGGTTGATCTTGGCTCCTACGTGGACGTGCGTGGGACTAATAGCCGTGCTCGTCTGGCTGTGAGGATGGCGCACCATGTACTCTTTCGGGAGCGGTTCGATCGGATCGACGACGAGCCCTGCCTTGCGGCATGCCGCATAGACTTCCTTGATGTATTGCTTGACGGTGTTCCGGGAGAGCATCCCTTCCATTCGCGACACGATCTCCTGCGGGTGCAAGCGATCATCAACGACAAATTTTCGCACCTGCTGCCGGGGCGAAATAGGCCTGTCATTCTTCTCGGCCCTTGGCGCGTCGTAAATTGGAGCAGCCGGGCGCCTCGCAGATACAAATTCCATGGGACGCTCCGGGCCTGCAAAATCGTTCATGGTCTGTTCTAAGGTACTTATAATGGGCATTTGCCCACCAGCGCAAGCCCGATATCGCGTATCGAAGCACCTTTTTTAAGGCCGCAGGGAGCCGACAACGAGGTGGATGGTCTTGACCACTTTTCGAGAGAACCTGATCGTGCGCGGCGGATTGTGCTGCCGCAGCACCAGGGTGGTTTCAGAAAGGGAGACGAACTCCTTAATGAAGCCATCTGGAGGATCGCCCGGATTAGCGGGTTCGACCTGCACGACGACGTCGTCCGTCCTGCGGAGGGGTTTGCGAGGATCCACCAAGCAGATTTCGCCCGAGCGATATCGCGGAAACATGCTGTCGCCCGATACGATGATGCCGTAGGCTTCCAGCGGGTCCACTAAGGACGCAGGCCTTTCAGCCGTACCGATCAACTGCCCATTCATTACGAAGCGCCCGTCCTCACCGGCGACGGCATGCCCATAAAGAGGCATCGGAGGCGCCTTGCCCCATGAGACCGGCACAGGGAGGGAGGCGTTGACTATCGGCCCTGGCGCATTGTGCGGCGCTGGCGCGCCTTCCTCGGCCATCAACCAACCAGGAGGCTTCCCCAGCACGGCAGCGATCTTTCGAAGGTTCTCAAACTTGCCGCGACCCCGCTTGAGCGCATCCCGCACATAGGTGCCACCGAGGCCAGCCGCCAGCGACACTTCCTTCATCTCAAGGCCGCGGCTTTCGATTTCGTCCACTAACCTGTTGCGCCACCCACTCATGTCCCCTCCTGCGACGACTTTCACATAGAACGTCGCAATCTAAAGGGCAAATGCCCATCCGGTCATCATCTGTGGCCGGCCTTCAAACCGGGTTCGGCCCAGGATCAACTCATGAAGTAGCGATGAGCGATGACGCGGATCACAAGTGGGACGGTGATCACGATCGGGAACGCCAGCGTAGCAAGGGCTAACGACATTCGGAGGATCGCGGGGAACCTCACGGCGGGGCAGAGTAGCCCGAGGAAAAGCGCCGGCGCGATGAAGTACCGGCCTTGGACGCCATGCATGATGTCGGAACCGATCGGCGACCAGGCGATATACTGAGCCACGTATATGGCCACCCCAGCACCAAATAAACCCAGGAAGATCAACGCCGCCCCGAGAGGCCGAACCCCGTCCCGCATCGGCAGCGAGGCCAGGAACGCGACAGCGAGCATCGCGGTGACCAGTGAATAGTACCAGTTTGGAAACAAGACATCCGACCAGCCCAGTTCACCGACGAAGGCGTCATACACACTCACTCCGTAAAGCTGAACCGTCCTGATGAAAGCATCCGCCGTTACAAGCGGGTGATTGAACATAAAATTGATTTGCCCGGCAGTCCCGAACTCAGCCGGGTCCGCCGAACCGTCGAGCGCAAGCCGGGGATGAACAAACGCTCGGGACGTCATAAGCAACCACGCTGCCGTGCCGGCGACTATGATGGCACCGCCTATGAACCGGTCCCGCCAACTGAGCCGCGAAGCCGCGAGCGGGACGAGCGCCAAGCCGATCAACGGCGGCCTTGCCATGACGATCAGGGCGAGCGGGAAGGCTGCTCCATATAGATTAGCCTTGGCGGACCCGGTCCCGGAGAAAAGGCGAGCGACGAAGGCGCAGCCCAAGGCCGCGAACCCATGCATGAGCGCCTCCTGCGAAACGGAGGCGCTCAAGGAGAGCGCGGTTGGCAGCATCAGCACAGCGAAGAGCCAGGGCGCGGCCGAGCCGGCGAAGATCAGGGCGATGCTCCCGATCGCCACGGCGATGATGCCGGTGAGGGCACGAGAGAGATAAAGCGTGCTTACAATGGAGAGGTCGAGCCCTCGCCCGATCAAGATGCCCGACGTCGAGGGCAGGTAAAAGAGGGGCGGGTAGACGGCAGTGTTGGCGAAAGCTTCCCGGCCCATTTCCTTTCCCCAAGTTGCTACCTCGGCCTCGTCCATCATAGCCTGGGTGACCTTATTCTGGGGCCGGCCCGGTATCTCCCGCAGGGCATAGTTGGACTCGTTGATCGCGCGATCGACCTTGCCTCCCGCCAACCGTTCGCTCAGCCGCCGGGCGATGATCCCGCCCCGGCCGATCTGGTAAGCCCGGTTGAAATGGGCACCTTCGTCGGGGTTCATGTGGGAGGCATGAGGATCGCAATTGCGATCACTGCAACGAGGCCCACGAGACCGTACACGCCGCCGAACACGCGTCCGTCAACCGGAAACATCCGCCACCTCAAGGACTCCATAACACGAAAACCTCGGGTAACATGGTCCGAGGAACGTTCGCAAACCTTAGCAAGCTGATGGTCGGCCAGCTTGAACGTAGCGGAGCCGACGGCCAAATAACGGGCTGCGTCGGCGTGGCATGAATCCGCGCTCCAGCAGGAGGGTTCTATCAGTCATCCCAATGACTTGGCTCGTCGTCGTCAAGGCCGCAGAGGTGTACATGGGCGACCTAGCTGATCAACTCATCTTGGGGTTTCCTTTCCTTCGCAGGAACGGCTTCGGAGGCGATGACGGAGACGCGGCGGAACTTGCATCCGTCAGCCAGCACGAGGATCAAGGCTTTCGCAAGTGAGCAATCCCAAGCGCCGTCCAATTTGAACCAGTGGGCAAGCACATATCCAATCTGGCGAGGAAAACGAGCATGAAACGACGGTGGGAGATAGCTGCTGCTAACCTGCGCCCGCATAGCGATGCCTGTTTGCAATGAAGGTGAGTGCTGAGCAATGGGAAATAGAGACAACGATTGGCTGGTCTACGGAATTGGATTTATTATCAATGTTGCCACGTTCGTGGCGCTGGTGTTCGAAGGCCTAGTCTATCTATGATAGATAATTCACCCCTTAGAAGGTGTGCAACGTTGGTCGTGAGCGATATAAATCGCCCGAGATTTGGTAGCCGGAGAGGTCGCGGGCCGCCCCCACGCACCGCCCGGCGGTCGGTGGGCGAGGCAGGGCGGCATGGACTTGCGCAAGGTGAACCATGGCGTCGAGCACCGCGCCTCCGGCCGCGATGCTGCGCCCGGCTTCGGTGTCGACGTGGAGCAGCATCTGCTCGGCGCTGGCCAGCACCGCGCCGTCGGCGGCGCGTGTCAGGCGATGGAAGACGTGCAGCCGCTTCGGATCTGCCGCGAGGACTTGCGTGTCGACCGCAAGGGCTTCGTCGGGCCCGCCCTGGCCGAGGTGCATCAGATGGGTCTCGACCGTGTAGAAGCTGCGGTGGCGGGCAAGATAGTCCGCATCCAGCCCGATGCGGCGCAGCAGGGCGTCGGTGGCCTCCCCGAAGCATTGCAGGAAGCGATGCTCGGTCATATGGCCGTTGTAGTCGATCCAGTCGGGCAGCACCCGGCCGCGCCACGTGGTGAGCAGCGCGGCCTCATCGTCGGACTCGGGCTTATGCCCTCGACTGAGCAGGGTGCGCTCATGCGCCTTGACGACCGCCCCTGCCGCGTAGTCCTGCGAGCGCAGCGCGCCCAGCACCGCGACGAGGCAGTCGTCGCGCTTGCGTTCGAGGTCGCGGATCGCGGCGCCGGCCGCCTGCTCGTCGGACTGCGCGGCTACGAGATCCACCAGGGTGTCGGTCAGTTCGGGTGCTTCGAGATGTGTCCAGGGCAGCTTCAGGGCCGGTCCGAACTGCGCCAGGAAGTGGCGCATGCCGGCCTCGCCGCCCGCTAAACGATAGATCAGGAAGGTGCCCATGAAGCTCCAGCGGAGCCCCGCGCCGTAGCGCACCGCGTCGTCGATCTCTTCCGTCGTGGCGATACCGTCGTTGACAAGCCACAGGGCCTCGCGCCACAGCGCCTCGAGCAGCCGGTCCGCGATGAAACCGTCGACCTCCTTCCTGACCAGCAGCACCCGCATGCCGACGCGCCGGTAGAGCGCGGCGGCGCGGTCCTGCGCGTCGGGGGCCGTGCGGACACCGCCGCAGACTTCGACCAGCGGCAACAGGTAGACGGGGTTGAACGGGTGACCCACGACGAAGCGCTCCGGGCGCTCCATGCCGGCCGCGAGGCGGGTCGGCAGCAGCCCGGAGGTGGAGGACGCGATCACGATCTCGGGCCGGGCCGCGCGGTCGATCTCGGCCAGGATGCGGACTTTCAGGCACTCGATCTCGGGCAGGCTCTCGACGACGAAATCGGCTCCGCCGACCGCGTCGGCGACCGACCTCGCGACCCGGAGCCGGCCTTCCGGCACCGTGACGCCCGGCATCAGCTTGGCTTGCGCGCGCCGGGCATTGGCCGTGACCTCGCCGAGCTTGCGGGCGATCTCGGGATCGGGATCGTAGAGCGCGACATCGTGGCCGTTGAGCAGGAAGCGGGCCGCCCAGCCGGCCCCGATGACGCCGCCGCCGACGAGGCCGATCGTCTCGGGGACGCTCACGC
>CAXUCF010000005.1:35088-43360 GCA_964249275.1 uncultured Lichenihabitans sp. | reverse complement strand
GCCGCGAACTGCTGCACCCGGGCGAACAGCGTGTTGCGGTTGATGATCAGCGGCAGGGTCTGGATGATGCCGGCATCGGGGTCGGCCTCCATGGCGGCCGCGAGATTGACCATGCTGTGGGCCGTCATCAGGCTGTCGGCGTCGAGCACCAGCATCTGCGGATAGGCGCCGCCCCAGCGCGTGACGAAGTCGGCGATGTTGCCGGCCTTGCGGTTCGTGTTCTTGGGCCGGTGGCGGTAGTAGACCTCCGCCTTGCCGCGCAGCCGGTCCCGCAATGCGACAAGCGCCCGCTCCTCCGCGATCCAGATGTCGGGATCGGTGGTGTCGGACAGGAAGAAGAAGTCGAAGTGCGGCCCGAGGCCTGTCGCGGCCACGTCTTCGGCCATGGCCTGCAAGGCTCCGAAGATGCGGCTCGGGGCCTCGTTGTAGATCGGCATCACGACGGCGGTCTTGCCGGCGAGCGCGCCCGGCATGGGCGGCGGCTTGGGTGCGAAGAAGAGCAGCCAGAAGAAGCCGACGACGGCGCTCGAGAACGACAGCGCGATCCAGGAGAAGTTGGCGACGAACAGGCCGACCAGGATCCATTCGAGCAGGGTGACGCCGCCGACGTTCACCACCCGGTACATTTCCTCCGTGCCGAACCCGAGCAGCGCCAATCCCCCGCCGAACACGACGATGCGCGCCAGCCAGGGTGTCGAGCGGTGGACGGGGTTGGACCAGGTGCGGCGATCCCGGCGGTCGAACCGCGTCAGCGACTGGGTCGGCATGTCGAGAGGCTGTTCGAGCGGCATGGCCGGGACCGACAGGATGGAGTCGAGGTCGATGACCGGGCGCTCCCGCGCTTCCTCGATCACGCCGTCCATCGATAGAGCCATGTCTCGCTCGCGGGCTTGCCGCCAGCCTCCAGCAGGAGCCGCAGTTCGGCCAGCGTGTCGCTTCCGAAATCCATGTCGAACATCACGCGGCAGGTCTTGCGCTCGCGCGACATGAACGTCTTGGTGGCGGCGATCGCGCCGGCCGAGGCCGTCAGCATCGGCTTGACATCCGGGGTCCGCTGCGGGTCGGCGAAGATGTCGCCCGTGAACTCGACCACGAATCGGCGGCGCTTGTTGCCGGGGACGCGTCCGACCCGCGTCTCGGTCACGACCGGCAGCAGCGGTCGGTCGGGCGGCGTCCAGCACCACAGCTGACGATAGGCGAACGAAGCCTCGGCACCGGCCTCGAGGACGGCTTTCGGGCGCCAGAAACAAACGATGTTCTCGTTGTTCTCCGTATCGGTCGGAATCTCGACGAGTTCGACGCTGCCCTCGCCCCAGTCGTTGATCGGCTCGATCCACAGCGACGGCCTGAGCTCCCAGTGCTGTTCGTCGTCCTGCAACAGGTTGAAGTTGCGCTCGCGCTGCAGCAGGCCGAAGCCGCGCGGGTTCGCGTCGACGAAGACCGAGACCTGCAGGGTCGACGGATTGGTGACCGGCCGCCACAGCCATTCGTTGTTGCCGTTGAGGATCTGCAGGCCGGAGACTTCGAAGACACCCTCCCGCACGTCATCGGTGGTCATGCGGTTGATCGTCCCGAACAGGAACATCGCGGTCATGCCGCCGAGCCCGTAGAAGTCGGCCGCGTTGCGCGTGAACAGGGTGCATTCCGTGTCGATGATCGTGATGTCGCCGGGCCGCAGCGTGAAACGGTAGGCTCCCGTCATGCTGTCCGAATCGACCAGCGCATGGATCACCAGAACGTCGCTGGCGAGGCTCGGCTTCTCGATCCAGACCTCGCGGACGGCAGGGAACTCCTCGCCGCGCGGATCCGCCGTGCGGATCGTCAGGGCGCGGGCCGTGAGCCCGAAATTCTGGCCGTTGGCCAGAGCGCGGAAGAAGCTGGCGCCCTGGAACAGGGCCGAATCGACAAGGCCTTTGCCGCTCCTCGCATGCAGCACCCGGAAGCCCGAAAAGCCGAGGTCGGGCAGGTTGTCGGGCGGCGGCACCTTGCCGAAATCGAACTGGTTCGCCGCATAGGCCAGCCGGCGAACGGTGCCGTTCTCGACCACGTTGATGATCATCGGGGCCGTGAAAAGGAAACCCCGATGCAGAGGCTCGATCCCGAAGCCCACATTGTCGTCGGCCCAGACCGCAGTGCCGGACCTCGGGCGGATGCCGACGTATTGATCGTAGGTCAGGTTGGTGAAAGGACCCGGCAACGGCGCGCTGAGGGCTTCGTGCGGCTTCCTGGCGAGCTGTCGCGCCTTCTCGACCACGGCGCCGCTGTCGAAGGCGGCCGTCGGAGGGGTCGAACCCTGCGGTGCAGCCGCGGCCACGGGCTTGGCCACGACCGGTGGGGCCCCGGCGGGAGCCGTGCCGGCCGGAGCGGTATCGGCTGCAATGGCAGGTGACAGGCCGAAGACACCCAGCCCGGAGGTGGCCCACTTCAGAAGGTCCCGGCGGAGGATCATCGGCCATCTATGACGAGAACGAGGGGTGGCTGACGCCGCCCGGACCTCGGGCGCCGCGGCCGCAGGGGTTCTATAGCCGATAACGCCCGGGCCGCGATGCGATTTTTGCCGGCCCTTGCGCCAGGGCGGCAAAACCGTGCGGGCGGTCCCGCTTGGCGGCTGCGTTCTGCGCGAGCCCCTGGTAAGGCTTCTCCGCATATGGTCGGGATCGAAACGGAGCGAACCACGATGAGCCGAGCGAGACGGTGCCTCGCCGTGATCCTGGCGGCCGGCGAAGGCACGCGGATGAAGTCCGCGGTGCCGAAGGTGCTGCATCGCCTGGCGGGGCGCAGCATGGTGGCGCATGTGCTAGACACGGCGGCCGTGGCCGAGGTCGAGGCCGCGGTTGTCGTGGTCGGGCCGGGGCGGGACGATGTCGCGGCCGAGGCCAGGGCAGCGCTGCCCACCGCCGAGATCGCCGTCCAGAGCGACCGGCTCGGCACCGCCCATGCGGTGCTGGGCGCCTCGGAGGCGATCGGGCGCGGCTACGACGACGTGCTGGTGCTGTTCGCCGACGTTCCGCTCGTGCGGGCCGACACGCTCCTTGCCATGCGTGACGAGCTCGCCGGAGGCGCAGGGCTCGTGGCGCTCGGTTTCGCGGCCGCCGATCCGACCGGCTACGGCCGGCTGCTCATGGCGTCGGGGGACCTCACGGCCATCCGCGAGCACAAGGACGCGACCGAGGCCGAGCGGGCCGTCACCCTGTGCTTCGCCGGTCCGATGGCACTCGACGGCCGGACCGCGCTGGCGCTTCTCGGCCGTATCGGTCACGACAACGCCCAGGGAGAATACTACCTCACGGAGGCCGTGGCCCTGACCCGCGCCGACGGCCGACGCTGTGCGGCGCTGACCTGTTCCGAGGTCGACGCCATGGGGGTGAACGACCGCGTCCAACTCGCCGCCGCCGAGGCCGCTCTCCAGGCACGCCTGCGCGTGCGGGCGATGCGCAGCGGCGTCACCCTGCAGGCGCCCGACACCGTGTTTCTGTCGTCCGACACGAGGCTCGGCCGCGACGTGACGGTCGAGCCCCACGTCGTGTTCGGCCCCGGGGTGGTGGTCGAGAACGGCGCCGTGATCCACGCCTTTTCGCATCTCGAAGGGGCTCATGTCGGGCCCGAGGCCAACGTCGGGCCCTACGGCCGGCTGCGGCCCGGCGCCGTCCTCGAGCATGGCAGCAAGGTCGGCAACTTCGTCGAGGTGAAGAGCGCCCGCATCGAGAACGGGGCCAAGGTGAGCCACCTGAGCTATATCGGGGATGCCAGCGTCGGCGCGGGCGCCAATGTGGGGGCCGGCACCATCACGTGCAATTACGACGGTTACGGCAAGTTCCGCACCGAGATCGGGGCCGGCGCCTTCATCGGCTCCAACTCCGCATTGGTGGCCCCGGTCCGGATCGGCCAGGGCGCCTATGTGGCATCCGGGTCCACCATCACGGACGACGTGCCGGACGATGCCCTGGCGTTAGGCCGTGCCCGGCAGACCACCAAGGACGGGCGCGGCGCGGCGCTGCGGGCGGCGCGCCAGCAGGCCGCACGGAAAGGCTGATCCGGTATGCTTTGCCGCAAACGGGCGGTCCGGTCTAAACTGCCGGATCGGTCGTCAGCGTAGGGGAGGTTGCATGTGCGGCATCGTCGGGATCCTTGGCGCCGGCCCCGTGGCCGAGCAGATCGTGGATGCCTTGAAACGGCTCGAGTACCGCGGCTACGACTCCGCCGGCATCGCGACGCTGGAAGGCGGTGAACTGACCCGGCGCCGGGCTTCGGGGAAGCTCAAGAACCTCGAACTCCGCCTGTCGAACAATCCTCTTCGGGGGGCCATCGGCATCGGCCACACGCGCTGGGCGACGCATGGCAAGCCGACCGAGACCAATGCCCATCCGCACGCGAGCGAGCGGGTGGCGATCGTGCACAACGGGATCGTCGAGAACTTTCGCGAGTTGCGGGCCGACCTGACGGCCCGGGGACGACGTTTCGAGACCGACACCGACTCGGAGGTCGTGGCCCATCTCGTCGCCGAGGAACTCGACAGCGGCAAGGCGCCGGCCGAGGCCGTCGCGGCCGCCCTGCCGCGCCTGCGCGGCGCTTTCGCGCTGGCGTTCCTCTTCGACGGCCGCGACGACCTCCTGATCGGCGCGCGCCGTGGAGCGCCTCTGGCGGTCGGCTACGGCGACGGCGAGATGTATCTCGGCTCCGATGCGCTGGCTCTGGCGCCGTTCACGGACGAGATCACCTATCTCGACGATGGCGATTGGGTGGTGCTGACCCGCGAGACGGCCGAGTTCTACGACGAGGCCGGCAGGCGTGTCGCGCGGCCTCGTCAGAAAAGCCTCGCCTCGGCCTTCATGATCGACAAGGGCAACTATCGCCACTTCATGGCGAAGGAGATCCACGAGCAGCCCGAGGTCGTGGGCCGGACGCTGGCGCATTACACGGACCTTTCAGCCGGCGCGATCGCGCTGCCCTTCGCGCTGCCGTTCGACCCGGCGAAGATCGACCGGCTCACCATCGTGGCCTGTGGGACCGCCTATATCGCGGGGCTGACGGCCAAATACTGGTTCGAGCGTATCGCCCGGATCTCGGTCGATATCGACGTCGCCTCCGAGTTCCGCTACCGCGAACCGCCGATGACCCCGGACGGCGTCACCATCGTGATCTCGCAATCGGGCGAGACCGCCGATACACTGGCCTCGCTCCGCTATGCCAAGAGCCAGGGCCAGACCATCCTCGGGGTCGTCAACGTCGCCACCTCGACCATGGCGCGCGAGTCGGACGTCAAGGCCCTGACCCTGGCCGGGCTCGAGATCGGGGTCGCGTCCACCAAGGCGTTCAGCTGCCAGCTGGCCGTCCTGGCCTGCCTAGCGCTCGCTTTCGGGCGGGCGAGGGGCACCCTGTCGCGCGAGGACGAGCGCCGTTACGTCGATGAATTTCTAGCCCTGCCGGGCCTGATCGCGGAAGCCCTGAAGCATGAGCGCGAGATCGAGCACATGGCGCACGACCTCGCCAGGGCCCGCGACGTGCTCTATCTCGGCCGCGGCACGGCCTTTCCGCTGGCGCTCGAAGGAGCGCTGAAGCTCAAGGAATTGAGCTACATCCACGCCGAAGGTTATGCGGCGGGCGAACTAAAGCACGGGCCGATCGCGCTGATCGACGAGGACATGCCGGTGATCGTCATTGCCCCGCCCGATGCCGTGTTCGAGAAGACGGTGTCGAACATGCAGGAGGTAGCGGCCCGTGGCGGTCGGTTGATGCTGATCGGCGACCGGCATGCCGCCGAAGCCTCGGCCGTGCATCTCCAGGCCACGATCGTCATGCCCGACATGGCGCCGACCTTCGCGCCCATCGTCTATGCGGTCCCCATCCAGCTGCTCGCCTACCACACGGCCGTCTTCATGGGAAAGGACGCCGACCAGCCCCGCAACCTCGCGAAATCCGTCACGGTGGAGTAGGGGCGCCCAACCACGCCGAAGAGGCTGTCGGGCGGGCCTGGACAGGTGTCGCGTTGGCTCCGGCGGCGCCACGCGTGAGCCGATGTCGCAAGGCCCCGACGCGGCATGGAACGACGGATGCCGAGAACGACCGGTGACGCGCGGGGACCCGGGACCCTGCCTGGGGTCCCACGAACAGAGCGCGGAGGCCATGCCGATGCCGGCTGATCTCGAACAGGACGCTGCACGCAGCCCCGGAAGCCCGGCTCGACTCCGCTCTTCACTGCACCGGCACGAGCTTGACCACGATGGCGGCGGGCACGTGGGTGTAATAGGTGCCGTCCTGCACGTCGATGATGCGGCCGAGGATGTCGGGCGTCAGGTTGGTCGAGGACGCCGCTGCGACCGCGCCGTCGTTCGGCTTGGCGACCGAGACTACGACCTGGGTGACGTAGCCTGGCTTGGCCACCGTGATGACGAAACTCTCGCGGCGGGGTCCCGACACGATGCAGGGCGAGGTGCAGATCGTTCCCGTCGATGACGAGACGCTGGCGCCCGGCGGGTCGGTCACGACCGGCACGTCATCGACGATGCCGTGGTCGAGGGTCGCGCAACCGCCGAGGCCGAGCACCGCCGATACAGCGAAGCAGAGCGCGCGAGGATCCATGGCGCCGCTCTTTCAACTCGCGGGGGAGGCGGGCGCAGCCGGCCTGTGCGACATCGTCCGCACTGCCGGGTTTGAAGCCCCGACGCGCTGCAGCGTCACGCTCACCGCACCGGGCACATGCTCGAGCGTCGCTCCGGTGGCAACATCGACCGCGAGGCCGAGGCCCGCCGTCGCGATGTTCTCGGTCGCTGCCGCGGCTCCGGTGCCTGACAGCCGGGTGGTCACGGCCACCGTGCGGCCCCGATATCCGGGCTTGGTCACCGTCACGGTGAAGTCCGCATCGCGCCGTACATCCAGGGAGCAAGGCGTGGTGCAGCCGTTGCCGAGCGTGGTGGTCACGGTGGCGCCGGGCGGGTCGGACAGTACCGCAACCTGGTCGGACACCCCCCGCGTCAGCGTCGCACAACCGGCCAAGCCGAACGCCGCTGCCGCGCATCCCGACACCCACAAACGCATCCCGCATCCTGCATCATCGGGGACCCCGCGTCACCCTTCACTGAGTCGAAGCTAAGTCACGATAGTGGTAAAACTTCCCACGTCAACGCGCCCCTGAACCAAGTCCGATCCTCGGCGGGTGGGGGACCTTGCGGGCCGTCCGGAAACGTGCCGTTTGGAGAGCCATGATCGTATCCTCGACGACAACCGCCGTGAACCAGACCCCTTCCGATATGTTTCGGTCCTCCGGCCGCTATTCCGTCGCCCCGATGATGGACTGGACCGACACGCACTGCCGGACCTTCCATCGCGTGCTGACCCGGCGGGCGCTGCTCTACACCGAGATGGTGACGACCGGAGCGGTGCTGCACGGCCCCCGGCAGCGGCTTCTCACCTACGACCCGTCCCAACATCCCCTGGCGCTGCAACTGGGTGGCAGCGATCCGCACGACCTTGCCGAATCGGCGCGGATCGCTGCAGGACTCGGCTACGACGAAATCAACCTGAACTGCGGTTGCCCCTCCGACCGTGTGCAGAACGGCCGCTTCGGTGCCTGTCTGATGCGGGAACCCGACCTCGTCGGGCGTTGCGTGGCGGCCATGAAGGGCGCGGTGGCGGTGCCCGTAACCGTGAAATGCCGCCTCGGTGTCGATGACCAGGACCCGCGGCAAGCCCTCGACGCCCTCGTGACGGCGGCAGTCGCGGCCGGGGTCGATGGCATCGTCGTCCACGCCCGCAAGGCCTGGTTGCAGGGTCTGTCGCCCAAGGAGAACCGCGACCTGCCGCCGCTCGACTATGGCTTGGTCCACGATCTCAAGCGGGCGCGGCCGGGTCTGTTCGTGTCGATCAACGGCGGTCTCGCGGACAACGACGAGGCCGAAAAGCACCTCGAGGTGCTCGATGGCGCCATGCTGGGTCGGGCCGCCTACCAGACGCCGGACCTGCTGCTCGACGTCGACCGTCGCTTCTTCGGCGCCGGGCGGCCCGTGGCCGATGGCTTCGAGGCGGTCGAGCGCCTGATGCCCTATATGGACCGAATGCTCGGCGAAGGCGTGCGCCTGCACGACATGACCCGCCACCTGCTCGGCCTGTTCTCCGGCCTGCCCGGCGCCCGAGCCTGGCGCCGCCATCTTGCCACCGAAGCTTCGAAAACCGGTGCCGGCCTCGCCGTCGTGGCCCAGGCACTCGAGCGGGTTAAGAACGGCTCGGCCCAATACGCTGCCTGATCCTGCCGAGCCCATGACTTAAGTTTCAGCAC
>CAXUCF010000005.1:24724-35078 GCA_964249275.1 uncultured Lichenihabitans sp. | reverse complement strand
TTTCAGCACAACGTGGAGACTTTGCTCAAAGAAATGCCCGGAAGAGTGCTGAACCGATGGTTTCGCTGCAGCCGCGCCCGCGATGATATTCTACATCGTCGCAACACTTGAGACGACCCGCGGCATGAAGACCCGCAAGGCAACGGTTGGGCTGCTGCCTGCGTTGGCGCGGCGGGAGTTTCTGCATGGGCCTCGTCCTTTACGCTTTGAAGAACCGCGTCACCTTCTACGTGATGGGCGTGCTCATTCTGCTGGCCGGGATCGGCTCGTCGGCCATCGCGCCCAAGGACGTGCTGCCCAGTGTCGACATCCCTGTTGTCGTGATCGTATGGACCTATACCGGCCTCGACGCCACCGACATGGCCCAGCGTATCACGACCTACAGCGAGTTCTCGCTGTCCAACAACGTCAATGACATCAGGAACATGGAGAGTCAGACGCTGCCGGGCGTCGCCATCGAGAAGGTGTATTTCCAGGATACGGTGTCGATCGATCTCGTGATCGCCCAGGTCGTATCGGCCATGAACTCCATACGTGCCGTGATGCCGCCGGGCGTGCAACCGCCCGTGGTGATGCGGTTCTCGGCCTCGTCGGTGCCGGTGATCCAACTGGCCCTGTCGTCCGACAAGGAGAGCGGGGCCAAGCTCTACGACTACGGCCAATACCGGATTCGTCAGACGCTGACCCAGGTACCGGGCTCGACGCTGCCCTCGCCCTATGGCGGCGCACCCCGGCAGGTGATGGTCGACCTCGACCTCCAGGCCCTCCAGGCGCACGGGCTCACGCCGACCGACGTGACGAGCGCCATCACGGCACAGAACATCGTGGTGCCGTCAGGCCTGTCGAAGATCGGCGAACAGCAGTACCCGATCCGACTCAACATGTCGCCCGAGGTGGTGGATGACCTGAACAGCGTGCCGATCAAGGTCGTGAACGGCAGTCCGATCCTGATCCGCGACGTGGCCCACGTTCGCGACGGCTCGCCACCGCAGCTCAACGTCGTTCGCAGCGACGGCCGCCATTCCGTGCTCGTGACGGTGCTGAAGAACGGCGCGGCCTCGACGCTGTCGGTCGTCAACAGCGTGAAAAGCTTCCTGCCCACCATCCGGGCGGCAGCACCGAAGGACATGAAGATCACGCCGCTGTTCGATCAGTCGGTGTTCGTGTCGGGCGCCATCACGGACGTGATCCGCGAGGGCGTCATCGCGGCTGGGCTGACTGGCGCCATGATCCTGATGTTCCTGGGCTCCTGGCGCTCGACCCTCATCGTGCTGGTGTCGATCCCGCTGGCCATCCTGACCTCGCTGACGGTGCTGACCGCGCTGCACGAGACCATCAACATCATGACGCTGGGCGGCCTCGCGCTTGCGGTCGGCATCCTGGTCGACGACGCCACGGTGGCGATCGAGAATACCTACCGGCTCATGGAGGAGGGCCGCAGCTTCAAGGATGCCGTGGTGGAAGGGGGTGCCGGCATCGCCAAACCGGCGTTGATCTCGACTCTGGCGATCTGCTCGGCCTTCGTATCGGTCTTCTTTCTCACCGATACGCCGCGCTACCTGTTCGTGCCCCAAGCCATGGCGGTGGTGTTCGCCATGCTGGCTTCCTACCTCCTGTCGCGGACGCTGGTGCCGATCTTGATCGACGTGCTGGTCCGCAAGGAATATGTCCAGCGCCAGGAGCAGAAGGACCACGGCGGCCAGAGGGGCTTCTTCGGTCGCCTCCACATGCGGTTCGAGCGGCGCTTCGCCCAGTTCCAACAGGGCTATATCGGCCTCCTGCATGGCGCGCTCGACCACAAACTCGCGACCTTCGCGCTCGTGGGCTGCGTGCTGGTGATGGGCGGGGCATTGCTGGAGTTCGTCGGCCGGGACTATTTCCCGCAGATCGACGCCGGAGCCATGACGCTGCACGTCCGCACGCGGCCGGGCCAACGCATCGAAACGGCCGAGCAGAGGTTTGCGGAGGTCGAGAAGGTGGTCCAGGACGTCGTCCCACCGGAGGACCTCGACCTTATCCTGGACAATATCGGCCTGCCGTCCAGCAACTACAATTTCGCCTTCGGCGACGGTTCCTTCGTGGCCTACAACGATGGCCAGATGCTGATCTCGCTGAAACAGGGCCATGCCCCGACCGCGACGTATATGAAGAAGTTGCGCGAGGTGCTGCCGCAGAAGTTTCCCGATACGGTCTTCTACTTCCAGCCCTCCGACATCATCACCCAGACGCTCGACTTCGGCACCATCACGGCCATCGACGTGCAGGTGAATGGGCGCAACCAGGAGCGGGATCTCGCGGCCGCCAAGGCCATCGAGGCCAAGCTCCGCCTGGTGAAGGGCGCCGTCGACGTCCATATCCAGCAGGTCATCGACACGCCCGAGTTCATGGCCGACGTCGATCGCAGGATGGCGTCCGAGATGGGCCTCACGGAGCAGCAGATCGCCAATGCGATGAACATTTCGCTGTCGGGCAGCTACCAGGTGACGCCGAACTTCTGGGCCGACCCGAAATCCGGTATCCCCTACCAGCTCTGGGTGCAGACGCCGGAATACCGCAACGACAATTTGACGGCCCTGAAGAACACGCCCCTGCTGGTGCAGACGGCCGGCAACGCTGCCGGCAGCACCACCAGCGCCAGCGCCACGCTCGAGATGCTGAGCAGCGTCGCCACCCTGCATCGCAGCTCCGAGCAAACGGTCATCAACCACGTCAACACCCAGCCCACTTACGACGTTTACGCCAGCATCCAGGACCGCGACCTCGGCGCGGTGCAGGCCGACATCGATCGCATCGTCGGAGAGGAACAACCCACGCTGCCGCCGCCCGACAAGATCACGGTCAGGGGTCAGATCGACAGCATGAACAGCGCCTTCACCCATATCGAGATCGGCCTCGCCATCGCGGTGATCGCGGTCTATCTGCTGATGGCGGTGAACTTCCAGAGCTGGGGCGACCCCTTCGTGGTGATCTGCGCGTTGCCTATCGCCTTCTGCGGCATCATGTTCAGCCTCTTCATCACCGGTACCACGCTGTCGATCCCGTCGCTGTTCGGGGCCATTATGGCGGTCGGGGTCGCCAGTGCGAACTCGATTTTGCTCGTCACCTTCGCGCGCGAACACCGCGAGGAAACGGGATGCAGCGCCGCCGAGGCCGCCATCGCGGCGGGCGAAACGCGGCTGAGGCCCGTGCTGATGACGGCCGGCGCCATGTTCGTGGGCCTTATCCCCATGGCGATCGGCATCGGCGAGGGCTCCGAACAGAATGCCGCGCTGGCCCGGGCCGTGCTTGGCGGGGTTGCTTTCGGCACCTGCGCCACGCTGATCTTCGTGCCGTTCCTTTATGCCTTGTTGCGCCGCGGCAAGTTCCAGCCCGTCGAGGACTATCGCTGATGGACCAGATCACGCCACGGCGGTCGGACCGCGAGGACGACATGGGCCTATTCGAGGCAGAGCGGGATGATGCGGGCGCGGCACGCGAGGCTCAGCGCTCGCCATTGCGCGACCAGGAGGAAGGGGATCTGCCCCGCCCCGACCCGCAACCGACTCAGGATGCGGCCGAGCACGACGTCCTCACGCTGAGGTCCGAGCAGGAGGGAAGCAGCAAAAGCGACGGCGCGCGCAAGTCCGACAGGCCCGCCGTGCCGTCGCGCTGGATCTTCGTCGGCGTGGCCCTGGTGATGGCTTGCGCACTGGCCTGGGGGATCTACGGTCATTGGAAGAAGAGTTCCGCAGCCGACGAGACCCAGCAACGGCAGGCCAGCACGGTGCCGAACGTGCGGGTCGTGAAGGCGCAGACCCAGGATGGCCCGGTCGGCCTCACCCTGCCGGGCGAAACCCAGCCTTATGCGACCGCGGCCATCTACGCCCGCGCGACCGGCTACATCACCGAGCGGCGGGTCGACATCGGCTCGCGCGTGAAGAAGGGCGACCTCCTGGTCCATATTTCGGCGCCCGACCTCGATCAGCAGCTGGAACAGGCCATCGCGCAGTTCGGCCAGGTCCAGGCGGCCCTGCTGCAATCCCAGGCCAGCGTCAGCCAGTCCGAAGCCAACCTCAACCTCGCCAAGGTCAATCTCAGCCGCGCCCAGGCCCTGGTCGGGCAGGGCTTCGAGACGCTGCAGAACCGCGATCAGTTGCAGGCCAACCAGATCGCGCAAGGGGCGAACCTCGATGCGGCGCGGGCCGGCGTCAAGGTGGCGGAAGCCAATGTCAAGGCACAGCAGGCCGCCATCGACCGGCTTCGCGCCCTGACGAGCTTCGAGGACGTGCGGGCGCCCTTCGATGGCGTCGTAACGGTGCGCAACGTCGACCTCGGCACACTGGTCAATGCCGATTCGGCAACCGGCACGCCCATGTTCACGGTCGACGAGGACGATGTCCTGCGGGTGCTGGTGCAGGTGCCACAGAACTCGGCCATCGGCGTGCGCGACGGCCTCGAAGCCAAGATCGCCGTGTCGCAGCTGCCCGGGCGCACCTTCGTGGGGCGGGTGACCCGCAGTTCCTCGTCGCTGCAATCATCGGCCCGCACCCTCACGGTCGAGGTCGACATCCCCAATCAGGCCGGCGTCCTCCGGGCAGGCCTCTACGCCTTGCTCACGCTCGACATCCCACGCACCCATCCCGACGTGGTGCTGCCGGCCGAGACCCTGATCTTCGACCAGCACGGCACCCATGTCGCGGTGGTGGGCGAGGGCGACAGGGTCAGGATGGTGCCGATCGACATCCGGCGGGATTTCGGCACGGGAATCGAGGTCGACGGGGGTCCGCGCGGCGGTGACAGCGTGGTGGTCAGCCCGCCGGCTTCGCTGCGGGATGGCGCGCAGGTGAGGGTCGAAGCCGACGACCCCGCCGGACGGCAAGAGGACCCCAACGCGGGCGGGGACGCAAAGAAGGCCGTCCCTGCGGCTGCACCCGCGCCGGGTGGCGGTGGTGGCCAGCCCGGCAATGCCGGCGGACCCGGCCAAAATAAGGTATCGGAGCGCTGAGCAGCGATCCCGCGGGCGCTCCCACGGACTTACCGCTTCGCTCTTTCGAATCTTGCCCTGTGGCGAAGCCCGTGATGCGAAGCGACTATTCCGATGGCAACCCCTAAGCAGCCTTGCGTGGCGAAAGCCACGATTGATTTCGCTTTTCAAAGTGAAATCAATGCTGCCCAGCATCTCAAGTGTAAGCAGATTTGCAAAAATCTGCTTAGCGTCCGCGCAGGATCAGCTTGTCGTTCGAGATCGTGAAGCTCTGCAGCCCGTCGAGGTAGCTCATGCCGAGCAGGTTCTCATGCAGGGCACCCGGCCGTGCCACGAGTGCCTTGACCCGCGCCTGCATCAGCGGACCGATCGACAGCGACGGCAAAACCGTTTCGGCCGCCAGGGTGCGTCCATTGGCCGTGGCGACCTCGACGTCGTAGGTGAGCCGCTTCACCGGGATTTTCAGCCGGACGGCGTCTTCGGAGCGCAGCACCACCGAAGACGCGCCGGTGTCGAGGACGAGGGAGATCCGAGTTCCGCCCACACCCGCATCGACGAGGAACTGCCCGTCGGGCTGCCGGAAGACCGTCACCTCCTTGGCGCCGGTTTCGAGGACGGTCCCGGGTATCAGCACCGCCATCACGCGTTCGGCGACGGTGCCGAGTTCGTAGCGGTAGGAATAGCCGGCCAGGACGGAGAAGAGCGCGGCGGCCCAGAATGCCAAGGCCGCCAGCCCCGCCGAAAATCGCCCCCGGAACAATGGCGGTAGAGCGGTCGAGACATAGAGGGCGATCACACCACAAGCCAGGATATGCATCCAGTCCGATGGGGTCAGCTCGTTCGGGTCCACGCCATTGCGATCCGGTTGCCGTGTTGCAGCCTCGTCGGGTGCGATCAGCCTCCGGTCGAGGTCCTCTGGCCCAAGAGGTTGTCCGCCAAGCCGTTCGAGCCTTGCGCCGATCACGATCGGGATCGCGAAGTCGGTTGCGCCATGATGGCGAGGTACCGCGGTTCGGACAAGCCGCCTCGACCTGCAATTTCGTCGAGGGTGCGGCCGCAGCCTTCGCATGGGCCGGTCGTCGCATCAATGATGCGGGAGTGTCATGCAGGGCGCGGAGATCGGCGCCATGCCTCCCGTCAACGCGGCACCGGGCCGGCGAGAAGGCCGATGAGGAACGCGCCCTCGCTGAATTGCTGAGCGGCACCCGCGACATCGCCGGTGTGCCCGCCGATCTGCCGGCGAGCGAGGAGCGTGGTGCCGAACGAGGCCACGGTCGCGAGCGCCAGTGCCGCCAGCGGCCGCGCCAACCCCTCGCCCGCCGCCGTCGGGAGTGCGATACCGATCAACGACGCCAGCCCCCAGGCCATGGGCAACACGCCGGGTCCCAGCCCGCCGGCGGCATGGGCGAGGCCGTCGCGGCGGGCAGGGGGGAGCAGTGCCATGGGCAGGAGGCCGATGCCCCGAGATGCCGCCGATGCCGCAACGAAGCCTGCGATTGCGACGAACGTGCCGGAACGTTCGATGAGGGCCGCGACGGCCGCGGCCCGAAGCAGCAGCGACAGGCAGACCGCGACGGCGCCGTAAGTGCCGAGCCGGCTGTCCCGCATGATCTCGAGCTTGCGCGCAGCCGTGGAGCCGCCGCCGAAGCCGTCTGCCACGTCGGCGAGCCCATCTTCGTGCAGACCACCGCCGACCACGATCGTCGAGGCGAGCGCGAGCGCCGCGGCGACGAGCGGTGGCAGGCCGAGGCCGGCCGCCGCCATCAATGCAGCGCCCCCGCAAGACCCCACGACGATGCCGGCGAGGGGCGCCCAGCGCAGCACGCGACTGAAGGGCTCCGGCCGATGCGCGGCTTCGAACCACGGCTCCGGAACGGGAAGCCGCGTGTAGAAGCGCAGGCAGGCCAGTAATTCCGCCGCGAGGTGGCGCATCGGGGCAGGGCTGTGCGGTACGGTCTTTTGTCCGGGCTGTGGCGTGCGGATGCCACTATGTCATAAGGCCGGACGGGCCGCGATGCCCGCCGTCCATGCTGTGCACCAGGACGGCCCGTTGTCCCGGCTCAGGAGTCCCACGTTCCATGTCCAGCAGCGGCCTCCCCTTCGACGACATCCGCGCTCTCCTGACCCACATGCCGCCTCTCGACGAGGAGGCCCAACGGGCCATCCGGTCGCGCGACGGCGAACTCACCAAGCCGCCGGGCTCGCTCGGGCGCCTCGACGACCTGGTGGTCTGGCTCGGAGGCGTCCAGGCCAAGACGATCCCGACCGCGTCGCGGCCGCTGGTGGCGGTTTTTGCCGCGAACCATGGGGTGGTGGCACGTGGTGTGTCGCCCTACCCGCCCTCCGTCACCGCCGCCATGGTGGCCAACTTCTCGGCCGGCGGAGCCGCGATCAACCAGATCTGCGGTCATCTCGGGCTCGGCCTCAAGGTGTTCGAACTGGCGCTCGAGATCCCCACGGGCGACATCGCGAGCGAGGCCGCGATGGATGAGGCGGGCTGCGCCGCCACGATCGCGTTCGGCATGGAGGCGATCCACGGCACGGATCTCCTGTGCCTGGGCGAAATGGGGATCGGCAACACCACCATTGCGGCCGCGATCTACCACGCGCTCTACGGCGGTGCGGCGCGGGACTGGGTCGGCCGCGGCACGGGGCTCGACGACGCAGGGCTGGCCCGCAAAATCCATGTGGTCGAGGCGGCGGTCGCGCTGCATCGCGACCATCTCGGCGATCCGCTCGAGGTGCTGCGCCGGCTCGGAGGGCGCGAGGTGGCCGCCTTGGTAGGCGCCATCCTGGCGGCCCGCACCGAGCGCATCCCGGTGATCCTCGATGGCTACGTGGTCTGCGCTGCGGCCGCCGTGCTCCACGCGCTCGACCCCGCGGCGCTCGATCATTGCGTGGCGGGTCACCGCTCGGCCGAAGGCGCGCATGGAGACGTGTTGCAGCGGCTTGGCAAGAAGCCGATCCTCGATCTCGGGTTGCGGCTCGGCGAGGGTACGGGCGCGGCCCTGGCGGCCGGCATGGTGCGGTCGGCGCTCGCCTGCCACACCGGCATGGCTACCTTCGCCCAGGCCGGCGTGGCCGACAAGAGCTAGACCGGCCCGGGCTCAGGCCGCCGATCGATGCGAGCGGCGCGCCGTCCGTGGCGCCCGCTCCGTGGGGCTCTCGGGGTCGATGGCGGGCAGGGCGTCGATGACCCGCTCCGGCGGCAGGATCACGATCACCTCGGTGCCTTCCCGGACCTTGGACTTGATGGTCAGGGAGCCGCCGTGCAGCTCCACGAGCCCCTTGACAATCGGCAGCCCGAGCCCGGACCCCTCCTCGGCGTTCTTCTGCGCCAGGGTGCCGCGGCCGAATGACGACATGACGATCGGAATCTCGGCTTCTGGGATGCCGGGGCCCGTGTCGCGGATGGCGAAGTACTGGCCGCCCTGCGCGGTCCAGCCCACCTTCAGGGTCACGGTGCCGCCCTGCGGCGTGAACTTGATGGCGTTGGAGAGAAGGTTCAGCACCACCTGCCTGATGGCGCGTTCGTCGGCCCAGAGCGGCGGCAGATCGGGCTCCACCATTTCGTGCACGGTGATCTCGCGCTTGCTGGCCCGCAGCGTCAGGAGATGCTGGCAATCGTCCACGATCAGGGCCAGCGAGGTCGGCTCCTCCGCGAGGTCGTAGCGCCCCGCCTCCACGCGCGACAGGTCCAGGATCTCGTTGATCAGCATGAGCAGGTGCTGCCCGCTCGCATGGATATCGGCCGAATAGTCCCGGTAGACCGCGACGCTGTGCTGGCCGAAGAGCTCGCCCTTCATGACCTCCGAGAAGCCCAGGATGGCGTTGAGCGGGGTCCGCAGTTCGTGGCTCATGGTGGCGAGAAAGCGGCTCTTGGCAAGGCTCGCCTCCTCGGCGCGGCGGCGGGCCTCGTCGGAATTGAGCTTGGACTGCTCGAGTTCGACGATGAGTTCGTCCTTTTCGGCCTGGAACGACAAGGTCGCGAGCGTGGTCGCGTATAGCCGTTTGGCCAGAACCACGAAATAGAACTGGGCGCCGCCCGCCACCACGAGCACGGGCAGGAATTGATACCCCATGGCAGGGCGGGCGTAGACCGCAATGGCGATCGTCATGGGGAACAGCGCCGCATAGACGGCGGTCGGCATGGGCGCCGAGATCATTGCCGTCATGGCGCCCACGAGCAGGAGGACGAAAAGCAGGAACGTCTGTGCGGCCGCATCATGGATATCCATGACCAGCAGCACTCCGCTGGCCCAAGTGACCCCTTGCAGCGCTTCGGCGATGAGGAACCGGCGCTTCCAGGGGCTCGACTTCTGGCTGGCGCTGCCCCGCCGGAGAAACAGGTGGGCGAGACCCGATGCGAGCACGATCGACGAGAGCGTGAAGGCGAGCCACACCGCGGCCGGCGTCCGCGCCACCCAGAGCCCCAGGAAGCCCCCGGTGGCGATCGCCAGAACCGCCACGGCCAGAGTGGCGCCCCGCCGGCTGCCTGCGAAGATCCGCATCAGCTCGAGGTCGAAAGCGTGCTGTCCGTTGCTGGAGGTGAGCTTCTCGCGGGCTTCGCGCATCCTGGTCGCGACGCGGCGCCTCTGGGCCGATCGATCGGGATCAGACTCGTGACCGCGCTCGATCATGTTCGCGGTTACGTCATCCATGGATCGACACACTCACCGACGCCATCGGCCCCCATCGACACCATGGCGGGGAAACCTTAATGACCGGCTGACACAATTCGGAGAATGTCCGAGAGGTGCAACGGGGACCACGGCAGGTCAGGCTTCCCGCGTGCCGCAAGGCTGCCTTCCAGTGTTTTGGCCGTGATCGACGCCGTGCAGCGACCTGAATTACCGGCCCTGACCTCTGCCCTGCGGCGATGCCGGATCTGTCTCGACATGCCCCGTGGGAGCCCGCTGCCACATGCGCCGCGGCCCATCTTCCAGGTTGCGGCAGGTGTCAGGCTGGTGATCGCCAGCCAGGCACCCGGCATCCGCGCCCACGCCAGCGGGGTTCCCTTCCAGGACCCCTCGGGCGTGCGTCTGCGCCACTGGATGGCGATTGACGAAGCCTGTTTCTACGATCCGTGCCGGGTCGCCATCCTGCCCATGGGCTTCTGCTTCCCCGGCCATGACTACAGCAAGGGCGATTTGCCGCCACGGCTGGAATGTCGAGCGGCTTGGCACGACGAGGTCTTCGCGGCGCTGCCCGCCATCGAAACCGTGCTGGGCATTGGTCTGCACGCCATACGCTACCACGCGCCACGGCTCGGCATCGCGCGTCCGGCCGCGCAAGGGCTCGGCGAAACGGTCGCGGATTGGCGCCGTTACTTCGAACGTCCCACGCCCCGCATGCTGCCGCTGCCGCACCCGTCCTGGCGCAACAGTAGCT
>CAXUCF010000005.1:24382-24714 GCA_964249275.1 uncultured Lichenihabitans sp. | reverse complement strand
AATCCCTGGTTCGAATCGGAACTGCTGCCCGTGTTGCGCACCGAGGGCCAGCGGCTGGTCCGACAGCCGGCGGAACCCGGCTCGGATCGTCAAGGGCTTTGAGTCAATCGCCGAAGGCGAGGGCCGGGGTGAAGTTGTGCTGAGCCTCGGGCGGTGGCGGCGGGAACGGGGCCGCGGCGCGGATCAGGTCGAGGCCCAGCGCATCGACGACGGCGTTGCCGCTCGATTGCAGCACCTCCAAGGTCGAGATCTTTCCCATGTCGTCGATCGAGAAGGTGACGACGACCTGTCCCTTGAGGTGCTGGCGTCGGGCCCGCTCGCCGATCTCCGGA
>CAXUCF010000005.1:12326-24372 GCA_964249275.1 uncultured Lichenihabitans sp. | reverse complement strand
TTTGTAGGCCGCGCTGATCTGGGCGCCGTTGCCCGACAGCACGGCCCGAAAGGTCAGCGGCATGGCGCTCGTGTCCATGGGCAGGGCCGCGGCCAGCTTGTCGGCTTCGCTCGGCACCTTGGCCGGAATGGCTGGCGCGGGTCTCGGTACCGGATCGGGTTTGGGTTCGCTCCGGGGCGCCACCGCGAAGGCGGCCTGCGGATCGCTCGTGGTGAGCGTCGGCGGCACCTCGGCGGGGCGCGCTTCATGGGTCGCCTGGTCGATCATGTGCTGGTCGGGTTCGAGGTTGGCCCTCTTGTTCTCGTGCTGCTGCGCGGCGGCCCGCGCGGGCTCGGGTGGCGGCTCGACGAGGCGTGGACGTTGCTCCGGAGGTTGCAACGCCGCAAGCGCATCGGGTGGAACTGGCGAGGCTTTCGGTTCCTGCCGGGATGGTTGGAGAGGTTCGGGCGCCTTGGGAGGATCCGGATCCCGCGCCGACGATTGAGGCTTCGGCACTTCGGACGGACGAGGCGCGGGCTTCGGTAGTTCCGGGGCGGCCTTGACCACTTCGACTTCGGTCACGATCTCGCGGCGCGGAACATCGTCGCGCCAGATCAGCAGATAGGCGAAGGCGAACCCGAAGCCGATGTGGATGCCCACGGTGGCGATCGAGGGCCACAGGCTGCTGTGAGCGACGCGCCGCCATGAGCGGCTTGCTCGCGCCTGGGCAACGCGGTCAGGCGGACGGTCGAGACGCGCGACCGTCGGCAGGCGCCCGCCCAGTCGCAGGAGGTCCGGCACGCCGCCGAGCGTCGCGGCCGGGACCTTGGCGCCGGCCGGCCCGGAGACGTCGAAGGGAAAAAGGCCCATGCTCGCCGAGACGCATTCTGCCGGCCGGAGGACGATCCTCCGCCGGGCGATCCCGCGTCTGCTTAATGCGGCCCTCGGCAAATGGGAAGGCGCGCGCGTCGGTGTCCGAACGACGGCGATCGACGCCCGGCCGCCCGCCCTGCGGAAACCAGCATGTCGAGCGCGGCGCCGTGGAGAGGCTCGCGGTAGAGGCCGGCGGTGCCGACCCTCAATCCTTCGCGCCGGCTGCGGCCCGATCGACGAACCAATGGGCTTCGGCCTTGGACGTGAGGCGTCCGGCCGGGACGTCCCCTGCGCCCGACCGGACATGGGCCAGCATCCCGGCCTTTTCGGCGCCCGTCACCAGGAAAGCGATGGCGGCCGACGATTCGATCGCCGGATAGGTCAATGTCAGCCTGGCTTCGGGCCGGCCTTCGGTGACGGCCACGACCCACCTCTCCCGTTCGTCCAGAACCGGCTGTCCGGGGATCAGCGAAGCCGTGTGGCCGTCGGGCCCCATGCCCAGCAAGGTGACGTCGAACAGCGGCCGGGACGGGTCGATTTTATCGGCGCCGTAGAAGCCCTGCAGCGTCCGCTCGTAGCGCCATGCTGCCTCTTCGGGGCTCGGCGCGGCGGTATCGAAAGCGTGGATATTGACCTCGGGCACCGGCACCTTGGACAGCATCGCCTCGCTGACCATGCGGAAATTGCTGTCCTTGTCATCGGCCGGCACGAAACGCTCGTCACCGAAGAACCACTCCGTGCGGTCCCAGGGAAACCGGTCGCGATAGGCCGGGCTCGCCAGCTTTTCGTAGAGGCGCTTCGGGGTCGACCCGCCCGAAAGGCTCACGGTGAACCGCTGCTTGGCCGAGGCTTCGGCGAGGAGCCACGCCGCAGCGGCCTCGGCCACGGCCTCGGGGTCTTCGTAGACCGTCATGGGTCCGGCACTGACCTTCGCGTCCTTCATCGGCTGTGCTCCCCGTCCTGCCGGCCGGCAGCGCCCAGGCGCAGGGCCGCGATACGTTCCGCGTAATCCGGCGCCCCGAAAATGTACGAGCCCGCCACGAAAACGTCGGCCCCGGCCTCTACGCCGGCCCGGATCGTCTCGCCGTTGATGCCGCCATCGAGCTCGATGCGGGTGGCGAGGCCGCGTCCCCGCGCCATGCGGCGGATCTCGCGCACCTTGGGCAGCATCTCGGGCAGGAAGCTCTGGCCGCCGAAGCCGGGATTGACCGTCATGACCAGGACGACATCGCAGAGGTGCAACACGTATTCGATGAGGGCCGGTGGGCTCGCCGGGTTCAGCGCCACGCCGGCCGCTTTCCCCAGGCTTCGGATCTGCCCCAACACGCGATGGAGATGGATGGTCGAGGAGGATTCCGCTTGGACCACGATGCTGTCGGCGCCGCTGTCGGCGAAGTCGGCGATGAACCTCTCGGGCTCCACGATCATCAGGTGGAGGTTCAGTGGTTTCGCGGTCGCCTTGCGGATCGCCGACACGACGGCAGGACCGAAGGTGATGTTGGGCACGAAGCGGCCGTCCATGATGTCGAGGTGAAGCCAGTCGGCTCCCGCACGGTCCACCGCGCGAACATCCTCGGCGAGTCGCCCGAAATCCGCCGACAGGACCGATGGAGCAATCAGGATTTCGCTCATTACACCCGCCGCTCAGCTCGGTTTGCTCGGGTCGAGCAGGAGGTTTTCGATGGCCTTGGCGAAGCCCTGGTCGTCGTAGCCGTCCGTCACGGCCGAGGCCTGGCTCTTGACGGCGTCGCTCGCATTGCCCATGGCGATGCTGTACCCGCCTTTCTTGAACATGTTCACATCGTTGGGCATGTCGCCGATCGTGGCGATCTGCTCGCGCGGGATGCCGAGCGTCTTCGCCAGCGTCTCCACGACATCTCCCTTGTTGGCGTGCGGGTGGGTGACGTCGAGGTAATAAGGCTGCGAGCGGGCCGCCGACACGGTCTCGCCGAATGCGCCTTGAACCTTCTTCTCGGCTTCCTCGACCAGCTTCAGGTCGTCGCTGACGCCGACGATCTTTACGGCCTGGTCGAGGTCCCGGTCCGCGAAGCGATCGACCACCACGGGCTCGAATTTCACCGTCCAGGCCTCGCGTTCCACATGGGGCGCCGCCTTGTCGGTGATGAACCAATCCTTCGCGGTGTAGAGCCAGGCGTCGAGGCCCAGGTCGCGGACCATGGCGACGGCCTTGCGCGACACATCGGCAGGAAGCGTCTTCTCGTCGACCACGCTGAGGTCGGGTTTGACCATGGCACCGCCGTTGAACCCCGCGATCGGCGTCGAGATCTTCAAGGGCCCGATCAGCATGGCCATCCCGCGTGGTGGCCGGCCGCTCGTGATGGCAAACTTGATGCCGGCCTTCTCCAACGCCGCTACGGCCGCCACGGCGCGCTCGGTCAGGACCTTGTCCTTGGTCACGAGCGTGCCGTCGACATCGGCGAGCAGCAACGAGATCTTGCCTTTAGGGCGGTCGGCCATGGCGCTGGGTCCCGTCGAGGTTCGTAGAAGAGCAGGAGTAGGTGAGGGCAGCCGCGAGAATCACTGCTTCGGAAACCATGACCCGGACACGGCAAAGTCGAAGCTGCGATTTCCCCTTTGGAGACCTCAGCCCGTGCCGGTCGCCAGGATGGGCGGTAGGCTCCCTCCGCGCGCGTCGCCGAGCACGTAGCGTTCGATGGCGGCTGCAAAGCCGTCGTCGTCGACGGAACCGGTCACCGCATCGGCGGCCGCCTTGACGGCCTCGTTACCGTTGCCCATGGCGACGCCGAAGCCCGCCGCATTGAGCATCGGGATGTCGTTGGTGCCGTCGCCTATGGTCAGGATGGCCGAGACGGGCACGCCCATGGCGCGCGACAGGCTTTCGACCGCCATGCCCTTGTGGGCCAAGGGGCTGGTGACATCGAGGTAGTAGCTCTGCGACCGCGTCGCGGTCGCCCCGGCTCCGAGTTCTCGCTGCAGGAGGGCTTCGCAGTCGGCCAGATGCGGATGGTCCTTGCTGGCACCGACGATCTTCAATACGCGCCTGTAGAGGGCAGGCTCGAATTCCTCGACCACGGTCGCGGCCTGTCCGATCGTCCGGGTCTCCAGGTCGACGTGGTCTCCGTGTGGATCGCGCAGATACCAGGCCTTGTCGGTGAACAGCCAGGGGTCGAGCCCCTGTTGGCGCAGGAGCGTCACGGCCCGCCGCGCCATGTCGGGCGCCAGCAGTCTTTCTTCTATGATGCTGAGGTCGGGCCTGACCAGTGCACCCCCGTTGACGGCGGCCGCCGGAGCCGTCAGTCCGAGCAGGTCGATGATGCTGCGCAGCCCAATGGGGGGGCGCGCGGTCGTCACGGTAAAGCCGACACCCCGTTTCGCAAGCCCCGTGATGGCCGCACGCGTCCGGGACGTGAGGACCTTTGAGTGGCCCACCAGCGTGCCGTCGATGTCCGACACCACGAGGCGAATGGGTTCGACGGGCCAGGGCACGCCGATCATCGCGCCTTCTCGCCCACAGGCCGCGGGCCTATGTCGATCTTGACGGGCCGCCAGGACCGTCCGCCGTCCCTGGCCAGCAAAGCGTCGGCGCCGGACGGTCCCGCCGTACCGCCAACATAGTTCGGGAAGCTGTCGGGCGCGGTCTTGCCCCATCGCGTCAGCACCGTATCGACGACGCGCCAAGCTTCCTCGACCTGGTCGGCCCGCTGGAAGAGCGTCTGGTCGCCGATCATCACGTCGTAGAGAAGCGTCTCGTATCCGACGTTCTGCTGAGCCGGAAACCAATCCTTGTAGGCGAAGTTCATCCGCACGCTCCTGAGATCGACGACCGGTCCCGGCCGCTTGATCTCGAACTGCAGGGAAATGCCTTCGTCGGGCTGGATCTGCATCACCAGCCAGTTGGCTCGCATGTCGGAGGCCTCAGTCTCCGCGAAAAGCGCCATCGGTGCCGGCTTGAAGCGGATCGCGATCTCGGTGGTGCGCGTCGTCATGTGCTTGCCGGTGCGCAGATAGAACGGCACACCCGCCCAGCGCCAGTTGTCGATGTTCAGCGCCAGGGCCACGTAAGTCTCGGTGATGCTGGCCTGGTCGACATTGGGTTCCTGGCGGTAAGCCTTGACCGGCTTGCCCAACACCGTCCCCGCATCATACTGTCCCCGGACGGCCTGTTTGGGCTCGATCGTCTTCATCGATTTGAAGACGTCGACCTTCTTGGATCGGACATCGTCTGCAGCGAACGACACGGGGGGCTCCATCGCCGTCATGGCGACGAGTTGGAACACGTGGTTCGGCACCATGTCGCGGAGGGCACCGGTCGGCTCATAGAAGGAGCCGCGGCCCTCGACCCCCACGGTCTCCGCCACGGTGATCTGCACATGGTCGATGTGGTCGCGATTCCAGAGCGGTTCGAACAGCCCGTTGGCGAACCGAAACGTCATGATGTTCTGCACCGTCTCCTTGCCCAGGAAATGGTCGATCCGGTAAACCTGATCCTCGCGCAGCACCTTCAGGACCTGGGCGTTCAAAGCCCTGGCCGACGCGAGGTCGTGACCAAAGGGCTTCTCGATGACGACCCGGCGCCACGGCGCCTGGGGGTCCTTCGGATCGGTCTCCACCATCTTGGCTTCGCCGAGCTTGTCGACGACCGTGCCGAAGAACCGGTCCGCCACCGCCAGATAGAACAGGACGTTGCCGCCGGTGTGGTGGCTCAGCGCGATCTCCTCGAGCTTCGCCTTGATGGTCTCGTAAGTGGTCGCGTCCTCGAAGTCGCCCTTGAGGTAGTACATGCGCTGGCTCAGCCAGTCCCAAGCCTTCCCTTCGATCTGCGACGGGTCGAACTCGCCGGTGCCGCCGACGAAGCTCTGCATCATCTCGGTCAGGCTCTTGCGCCAGCTCTCGTCCGATCCGTCGCTGTGGTCGATCCCGATGATGGCGAAATCGTCGGGGAGCAGGCCAGTGTCGGCCAGGTTGTAGAGCGCCGGCGTGATGAGCCGTTTCGTGAGGTCGCCGCCGCCTCCGAATATCACCATGGCGCAGGGGCCGGCCTTCGGGGTGGCGGAGGAGGGTGCGGCAGAGGTCGCGGCGGTCTGTTCGGCCATGGCGATCACTCCGCTGGGTTGGTGCCCGGAGGCTTGGCGAGTTCCGCGACACCCTCGGGCGCCACGGCGTTGCGATGTTCGACGTGGCCGCCGAAACCGAACCGCATGGCGGAGAGCGCCTTTTCGCCGAACGTGTGCTCCTCGCGCGACCGGAACCGGGTGTAAAGCGCGGCAGACAGCACATGGGCCGGCACGGCCTCTTCGATGGCGGCTTCGACGGTCCAACGGCCTTCGCCCGAGTCGTCCACGACGCCCGAGAAATGATCGAGATTGGGGCTGGCCACCAGGGCAGACGCCGTGAGGTCCAGCAGCCAGGACGAGATCACGCTGCCGCGCCGCCACACCTCCGCGATCTCGGTCAGGTCGAGATCGAAACGCTCGTCCTTCGCCAGATCCTCGGAGTTCTTGCCGCGGAGGATGTCGAACCCTTCGGCATAGGCCTGCATCAGGCCGTATTCGATGCCGTTATGGACCATCTTGACGAAGTGGCCGGCGCCGGTCGGACCCGCGTGGATGTAGCCCCGTTCCGATCGATCGTCCGCGATTTTCTCGCGTCCCGGGGTGCGAGGGATGTCGCCCATGCCGGGCGCCAGGGTATCCAGGATGGGGTCGATCGCATCGACCGCGGCCTTGTCGCCGCCCACCATCATGCAATAGCCGCGCTCGAGGCCCCAGACCCCGCCCGACGTACCGACGTCCACGTAATGGATGCCCTTGTCCTTCAGAACCTTAGCCCGGCGGATATCGTCCTTGTAGAAGCTGTTGCCGCCATCGATCAGGATGTCGCCCTCGCCCAGCAGGCCGCCCAGAGTGTCGACCGTCTCGCCCGTGATCTTGCCGGCCGGCAGCATGACCCAGACGACCCGGGGCTTCTCGGTGAATCGTCCGGCAAGGTCATCGAGGCTCGAAGCACCGACCGCGCCACCCTCGGCCAGGTCGCCGACCGCTTTGGCGTTCCTGTCGTAGACGATGCAATGATGCCCGGCCCTTTGCAGTCGCCGAACGATGTTGCCGCCCATGCGGCCGAGCCCGATGACACCGAGTTGCATCACTGCCGCCTTCTCTGATGGAGATCGTCACGCCCGGGCCAACGCAGAACAGGCCGATACGGCCGCAGGCCGGGGCACGAATTCGCTTGAGAGCGCTTTTCGGCGATCCGGAACGCTCGGCAGAGCTGCAACGGAACCGCGCCTGGGCACGCCTTGCCCTATAGCGAACGGCCCCGCCGAAGCAGGGCCGTTGGCCGATCCGACCTTCACGCCGCTTTGGCGAACTCCTGACGGCGCTTCTTCACGCCGCCGAGGAGGTTGTCGAAGGCTTCCTCGAACTTCTTGATGCCGTCGAGAACGAGCTCGTGCGTGATGTCGTCGAGCGAGACGCCCAGTTCTTCCAACGCGGCCAGCGAAGCCTCTGCGGCGTCGACATCCCTCTCGATGGAGTCGCGGAGCGCGTGGCCATGGTCGCGGAACGCCTTCAGCGTTGTGGGCGGCATCGTGTTGACCGTATCGCGGCCGATGATGTTGTCGACGTAATAGGTGTCGGGCAGCGATTTGTCCTTCGTTCCGGTCGAAGCCCAGAGAAGCCGTTGAGGGTGCGCACCCTTGGCGGCCAATGCGTCCCAGGCCGCGCCCGAGTAGATGGCCTTCGAACGCTGATAGGCCCGCTTGGCATTGGCGATGGCGATCTTGTGCATCGTCCTTTCGACCAGGGCCGGATCGGCATTCTTGAGGGCCGCGATCTTGGCATCGGCCGCGCTGTCGATGCGGCTCAGAAAGAAGCTCGCGACACTGGCGACGCGGGAGAGGTCGCCCCCCTTGGCCGCGAATTTCTTCAAGCCCGCCAGATAGGCGTGAGCAACGTCCTCATAGGCCTTGACGGCAAACAGCAAGGTCACGTTGACGTTGATGCCGTCGGCGATGGCAGCCTCCACGGCCGGCGTACCGGCATCCGTGCCGGGGATCTTGATCATAAGGTTCGGACGGTCGACCGTCTTCCAAAGCCGCCTTGCTTCGGCGATGGTGGCGTCGGTGTCGTTGGCGATCATCGGCGGAACTTCGAGGCTGACGAAGCCGTCGTTGCCGTGCGCCGCATCGTAGACGGGACGGAAGCAATCCGCCGCAGCCTGGATGTCGGCAATCGCGATGGTCTCATAGACCGCCATGTCGTCTTTTTGGCCCTCGTGGAGCATCTGTTTCAGCAAATCGTCGTAGTCGCTCGTCGAGCCGATCGCCTTCTCGAAAATCGACGGATTGGATGTGAGGCCCTTGAGCCCGTCCTCCCTGATCATGCCAGCGAGTTCACCGCTGCTGATCAGCTTTCGGTGCAGGTCGTCGAGCCAGGGGGACTGGCCGCATTGCTCGAGTTCTTTTAGCGGGTTCATGGTCGATCTCCGAGGTCGGCGCGACGAGAGGTAGGATGGGGTCCGGCAGGCGAAGGGTCGTCCTCACGCCCGCCGACCTCCATTACTCGGCAGCGTGCTTCATGCCGGCCGCTGCCTGCTTGCTGATCTGTTCTTTGGCCTTCTCGACGATCTTTTCCGGCGTAAAGCCGAACTTCGTCAGCAGCGATGTCAGCGGCGCCGAGGCCCCGAAGGTGTGCATGCCGACGACCGCGCCGAGGCGACCCGTATATTTCTCCCAGCCCATGGTGGCGGCCTGTTCGACCGCAACGCGGGCCGAGACGGATGGCGGCAGCACCTCGTCCTGGTAGCTTTGCTCCTGCAGTTCGAACTGCTCCCAGCACGGCATCGAGACCACCCGCGCCGCGATCCCTTCCTTGGCCAGCGCTTCGTAAGCTTCGACGCAAAGGTTGAGTTCGCTGCCCGTGCCCATCAGGATCACCTCGGCGGTCTTGCCGTTCTTGGGCTCGGCCAGCACGTAGGCACCCTTCTGCACCCCAGTCGCAGGCTTGAATACGCTCCGATCGAACGTCGGCATGGGTTGGCGCGAAAGGATCAGCGTGGCCGGATTGTGCTTGAGACCGATCGCAAACTTCCAGGCCTCGGCGGCCTCGTTGGCGTCACCCGGCCGTACCACGAAAAGACCCGGGATGGCCCGCAGGCTTGGGATCTGCTCCACGGGCTGATGGGTCGGCCCGTCCTCGCCAACGCCGATCGAATCGTGGGTGAAGACCCAGAGCGAAGGCAGTTCCATGAGCGACGACAAGCGGATGGCGGGCCGCATGTAATCCGAGAAGATCAGAAAGGTCGCGCCGTAGGGCCGGAGGCCCGACAGGGCGAGGCCGTTGCAGATCGCCCCCATCGCGTGTTCGCGCACCCCGAAGTGAAGATTGCGGCCGGCCCGGTCCGTGGCCGTAAAACTGCCCGCCTCGGGCGCGGTCTGCTTCGTCTTCGTGGATGAATCGAGGTCGGCCGAACCGCCGATCAGCCAGGGATAATGCGGCGCGAGAGCGTTCTCGGCCTTGGAGGCGGATTCGCGGGTCGCCATCCCCTTCGGGTCGGCAGGGAACACCGGGATGGCGGCGAAAACGGCATCAGGCACGTCCCTGCGCAAGATCGCATCGATCTGCACCCCGAGATCCGGATGCTGGGCCTTATAAGCCGTGAAGAGCTGATTCCATGCGGCGTGAAGCTCCCCGCCGCGCGCGCCCATCGTGTCGGCGAAACGTTCGTAGACGCCGTCCGGTACGAGGAACTTAGCATCCTCGGGCCAACCGTAAGCCTTCTTGGTGAGCCTGACTTCGTCCTCGCCCAGAGGCTCGCCGTGAGACTTCGAGCTGTCCTGCTTGTGGGGCGAGCCGAAGCCGATATGGCTCTCCACGACGATCATCGTGGGTCGGGACTTCTCTTCCAGGAAGCTTTCGTAAGCCGTCGAGACTTCCTTGAGGTTGTTCGCGTCGCGGACGTGCAGAACGTTCCAGCCGTAAGCCAGGAAGCGGGTCGGCACATCCTCGCTGAAGGCGAGGTCGGCCGGACCGTCGAGCGTCACCGAATTGGAATCATAGATCCAGCATAGATTGTCGAGCTTGAGGTGGGCCGCGAGCGATGCCGCTTCGCTGGCGATCCCCTCCATCATCTCGCCATCCGAGCAGAGCGCGTAGATGTTGTAGTCGATCAGGTTGAAACCGGGCTTGTTGTAGTGGGCCGCAAGCCATTTCTCGGCGATCGCCATGCCGACGCTCATGGCGACGCCTTGGCCAAGCGGTCCCGTCGTCGCCTCTACGCCCGTGGTCATCCCATATTCAGGATGCCCCGGCGTGGCCGAGCCGGGCTGACGGAAGTGCTGGACGTCGTCCATGGACACGGCCAGGCGGTTGAGCGGCTTCCCGTCGTGATCGACGGCCTCCACCTTGGTCAGATGCAGCATGGAGTAGAGCAGCATCGAGGCGTGGCCGGCCGATAGCACGAACCGGTCTCGGTTCGGCCATTGCGGGTGCTTCGGGTCGTAGCGGAGGTATCGTGTCCAGAGATCGTATGTAGGGGCCGCCATTCCCATAGGGGCACCGGGATGGCCGGAATTGGCTTTCTGAACCGCATCGATCGACAGGGTTCGAATCGTGTCGATGCACAGTTGGTCGATATCGGTCATAAGAGCCCCATCATCGGCGCAGGCCGTCTAGTCGGCCGCAGGTCGCCCGCTCTAGGTCGGCTTACAATCCACGCCGGTTCTTTTTGGGAGCAAGCCTTCGCCGCCATTTGGAAACGGCTTGGGGATGGTTTTGTTCAACGGCGTCAGGCCGTGACGCCAATCAGGCTTGAAGGCGGGGGCGGCCTCGTGAAGGATGGTGCCGGTCGACTCCGAAGCCGCCCCGGTGCCGGACCTCGCGGACTTCGGCACCACCGAGACGGTCAGATCCGGGAGGAACACATGCAGGCCAGGACCTTCAGCACGCGATCCGGCGCCACCCTGTCGTTTACGCCTGTCGGCCTCGGCACGGCGCCGATCGGGGATCTTTACCGGAGGCTCGACGAAGGGGACGCGACCGCGACGGTTCGGCTCGCTCACGCGAGCGGCGTCAGGTTGTTCGATTCGTCGCCCCACTACGGCAACGGGCTTGCGGAAGCGCGAAGCGGGGCCGCGTTGCGCGCCTTGCCGCGCGACGGTTTCCTGTTCTCGACCAAGGTCGGGCGGCGCATGGAACCCCTCGCGGCACGGTTGGCCCCGAGGGACGACGTGATCTCGCCCGGTTTTGCAGGCGGCTTCCCGCATGCGGCGGTTTTCGACTATGGCTACGATGGCGCGATGCGTTCCGTCGAGCAATCCTTGCTGCGCACCGGCTTCGGCCGCATCGACATCCTGCTGATCCATGATTGCGATGTCTGGACCCATGGCGCCGCCGAGGTCGAGACGCGCTTCGCCGAGGCGATGAGCGGCGCCTATCGCGCGCTGGAGCGCTTGCGCGGCGACGGCACCGTCGCGGCGATCGGCGTCGGGATCAACGAAGCCGACATGGCCGAGCGCTTCGTCCGGGCCGGCGACTTCGACCTCGTCCTGCTGGCGGGCCGATATTCGCTGTTGGAGCAACCGGCGCTCGACAGTTTCCTGCCCCTGGCCGAAGCGCGGGGCGTCGGCGTGATGCTGGCCGGCGTGTTCAACTCCGGCATTCTGGCGACCGGGGCGGTGCCCGGAGCCAAGTACAATTACCGCGAAGCGGCGCCCGACATCATGGCCAAGGTGGCCCGCATGGAAGCGTCGTGCCGGGCCCATGGCGTGACGCTTCGGCAGGCCGCGATGGCTTTCGCGGCCGCCCATCCGGCCACGCTGTGCCTGCTGCTCGGTGCCGAGACCGGAGCCGAGATCTCGGCCAATGTCGCGGATTTCGGCGTTCCCGTACCGGCGGCGCTCTGGGCGGATCTGCGGGACGCGGGCTTGCTGGCGGCGGCTGCGCCGACGCCCTGACGCGGAGCCGTCCGCCGCGCTGCCGCGCTGCAACCCGCGTCCGAAGCGCGGCATTGGATCTCCGTCGCTCAAGCTCAAGATCGGGACCTTCATGCTGGCGAGGCGGTTTGCACTGGCGATCGGACTCATGCTCGCCGTGGTCACGTCGCAGGTGCCCGAATTCGTGCAGCAGTACCGTCAGCGCCTCGGCGGGGCAGTCGGCGAGTTGAAACGGATCGTCGCGCAGTTCGACGCCGAGGCGCAGGGCCAGTCGCTCAGCCG
>CAXUCF010000005.1:0-12316 GCA_964249275.1 uncultured Lichenihabitans sp. | reverse complement strand
CGGTGGCGGCGAAAGGGTCACCAACAACTACTACGACGACGCGGGCGACCGCGAACGCCGGCGCGAGACTCAGGAGCGGGACTTCGCCGAGGCCGGCCCGGTATCCCGGTATTGGGTGTTCCTGGAGCGCCTCGATCCGAAGCTCGCCCGCCAGACCTATGCGATCTACCAGCCCGCCATCCCGGTGACGCCCGCCGGTTTCGCAGCCGCGGCCGTGGGCCTCGTGCTGGGTTGGGGTGGCACCCGCATGCTGGCGGCGCCGTTCCGGCGCCGCCGTCGCGCCGCCGTCGCATGAGCCTCGGGGATCAAACCTCCTCCTCGATCGTCAGTTGGACCACCGACACGGCGCCGCCGTTCAACCTGGCGGCCAGGAGATGGCCCATCGCCACCGCTCCGAGGCAGAGGATGACCGACAGGCCGATGTTGATGCAGGCCCGGGTCACGGCGCCGGCCCTCATGAGATCGAGCGTCTGCAGGCTGAAGGACGAGAAGGTGGTGAAGCCGCCGCAGACACCGACCATCACGAAGAGCCTCAGGTTCTCCGGAACCGGGAAGCGGCCGTGCGATAACGTCAGTGTGCCGAAGAAGCCGATGACGAAGGACCCTGCGACATTGATCAGGATCGTGCCCCAGGGCAGGTCCAGGCTGATCGGAGCAGCAACGAGCGCCAGTGCGTAGCGGCCGAAGGTCCCGATCGCACCGCCGAGTGCCACGATCAGGCAGGTCTCAAGATCCATGGTCGCTCCGCTAGCTGGCGTGCCATCCACCCCCACGGGAGGCCGACGCTCCCGACCGTCTGCCGTGGTCATGGCCGTGACCATGGGCGCTGGCGGGGTTGGGCTGCGGAATTGACCGCCTTGACACCGCTACTTATGTCAACCCCATCCTGCCGCAGAGTTTCCCATGGCCGTCCGTCCCATCATCACGCTGCCCGATGCCCAATTGCGGTTGACGTCTGCGCCGGTCGCCAAGGTGGACGATGCCGTCCGTGCGGTTCTCGACGACATGATCGCGACCATGTACGACGCCCCGGGGATCGGGCTGGCGGCCGTTCAGGTGGGGGTGCTGCAACGTCTGGTGGTGCTGGACGTGGCCCGGAAGGATGAATCGCCTCAGCCGCTGTTCCTGGTCAATCCCGAGGTGCTGGAATCGTCGGCCGACCGGATCGTCTACGAGGAAGGTTGCCTGTCGATCCCCGACTTCTACGAAGACGTGGAAAGACCGGAGCGCGTCCGCGTGCGGTTCCAAGACCGCGACGGTGCCGATTGCGAGATGGAGGCCGACGGCCTGCTCGCCATCGCCATCCAGCACGAGATCGACCACCTCAATGGCGTTCTGTTCGTCGATCATCTGTCGCGCTTGAAGCGCGAGCGCGTCCTCAAGAAGTTCACCAAGGCGGCGCGCCTCGCGGCCGAGGAAGGGCGCGTCTTCGATCCGCGCTCCGAGGAGCGGGAGCCGCGCGGTCCGCGGAAGCCCCCCCGGCGCCCCGACACCGCCGCCTGAGCCGGCCAGGCCATGCGGATCGTCTTCATGGGGACGCCGCTCTTTGCAGTCCCCACCTTGAGCGAATTGGTCGGGCAGGGCCATGCGATCGCCGCAGTCTATACGCGGGCACCGGCGCTCGGCGGCCGCGGCATGAGCGAGATGCCGTCGCCGGTGCACGCCTTCGCGGCGCGGCTCGGCATGCCGGTGCTGCACCCGGCCAGCCTGCGCGGCGGAGCGGAGCTGGACCTATTCCGGGCGCACGAGGCCGAACTTGCCGTGGTCGTGGCTTACGGCATGATCCTGCCGCAGGCGATGCTCGACGTCCCCCGGCAGGGCTGCCTCAACCTTCACGCGTCGCTGCTGCCGCGCTGGCGCGGCGCGGCGCCGATCCAGCGGGCCGTGATGGCCGGCGACGCCGAAGCCGGGGTCGCGGTGATGCGGATGGAGGCCGGCCTCGACACGGGGCCGGTCGGCATGGAGGAACGCGTCGCTCTCCGGCCCGACATGACGGCGGGCGACCTGCACGACGTTTTGGCACCGATCGGCGCCGATCTGATGGGGCGGGCCGTCGGAGCGATGGCGCGCGGAACGCTGCAGTTCCGGGCTCAATCCGAGCAAGGTGTGACCTATGCGCCCAAGATCGACAAGGGAGAGAGCCGCATCGATTGGCGGCGACCTTCCTCCGAGGTGCTGCGCCTGATCATGGGCCTGTCGCCTTTCCCCGGCGCCTTCTTCGAAGCCGATTTCGGCCACGGCCGCGAGCGCGTGAAGGTCCTGCGGGCCAGGGCCGCCGAGGGCGGGGGCGCGGCCGGCACGGTGCTCGACGGTGCCCCGACGATCGCCTGCGGAGACGGCGCGATCGTGCCGACGCTGCTGCAGCGCGCCGGCAAGGGGCCGCTTGCCGCGGCCGAATTCATGCGCGGCAGGCCTGTGCCGTCCGGAACCCGACTCGTCTGACCGTCGGACGGCGCAGTCCTTCGCGCCGGCGCAGATAGGCGACAGCTATGGAGACGCGCTAGTCGATCATGTAGCGCACCCCGACCCTCACCTCCTGGGTGGTCAGGCTCTTGCTGACCGACGTCGACGGGAACAGCGGAATCGTCGTCTTGCCGAGGTCGAGATAGCGGTAGCCGACGTCGACCAGCATGTGGGGCGAAAAGGCGTATGATATACCCGCCATGCCGGCCCAGGCAAAGCGATAGTCGGTGCGGCTCGGCACGCTGGAGGTCACCAGCGTCCCGGTGCGCGGGTCGATCACCCCGGCCGTCAGAGCGGCTCCGTTGACCCCGATGGAGCCGTCCTGGTGCGTGCCGCTGAGGCCGGCTCCCGCGCCCACGTAGGGCGTGATCCCGGCCCAGGTGCCGAGGTCGAGATAGCCGTTCACGAGACCATCCCAGCGCCACAGGTTGGTGCGCTGATTGATCGAGCAGGTCGTCCCGCAGGGGATGTTGACGCCGTAGCTGAAGGGGTCGAGGTAATCGGCCGTGAGGTCGGCGCGGAAGAACTGGTTGAACTTGTAGCCTGCGCCGCCGCCGAAGCCGTAGCCGTAATCCGTGGCCTTGCGGTCGAAGGACGGCGTCATGCCGGTCAGACTGAGCTTCGGCTTGTCTTCGGGACCGAATGAGGCATCGCCGCGCAGGTACCAGCCCGTGCCGAACTCCACCGGCGGATCGGCCGGTGCCTCGCTGCCTGCCGCTTCATAATAGGAGGGCATGTCGGCCGACGCCGCCAAGCCGGTCTGGCCGACCGTGCAGGCTGCGGCCAGTGCCGCGATCATCGGTGCCGTTCCGAGCCGCATGGGTCCCAATCTCCTTTTCGGACGCCGCACGCAAGCCGTGCGTCAACGCTCCGGAAACCATAGCGGGAAGAGTTTAAGCGGAGCTTAACCATGCCGGCAGGGCATGGTGAAATAAAAAAACGGGCCGCGAGGCCCGTCTTCTTGTCTGTTCTTGTGAAAGGTCGCAGTCAGTACTTGCGGACCAGCGGCGGCGCGGGAGCGTAGACCGGGGCCGGTGGGGGCGGCGGAGCGTAGCCGGCGTCGCCGAACAGCCATCGCATGCCGATTTTGACGTCCTGTGACGCGAGGTTGATCTTCTGCACCTCGTGCGGGCACACGCCCGTGTTCTGGCAGTTGATGGCGCCGCTGCGCACGTCGCCCATGTCGAGGTAGCGATAGGCCAGCTCGAGCTTGACGTTCGGCGTGACGTCGTAGGCCACGCCGACCATGCCGGCATAGGCGAGGCTGGTGCTGCTGCGGCTCGGCGCGTACCCGAAGCCTTGGTTGATCCCGCCGACGCCGATGTCGGTCAAGCCGGCGACCTCGTTGAACGACCCGCCGATGCCGCCGCCGACGAAGCCGGTGAAGCGGCCATAGTGGAGGGCATCGAAGTAGACGTTGACCAGGGCGACGGTGCTTTGCACCTGGCCCGTGTAGGTGTCGAAAGCCCGGCTATTGTCCCGGGGCGTGTTGAAGAAGCCGGCGTTATAGCTCTCGATGGCGTTGAACGACTGCGCGGTGCGGTATTCGCCCGTGGCGTCGAAGCGCAACCAGTTGTTCACCTGATAGCCGACGCCGCCGCCCACGAAGGCGGAGTCGCCAAGGCGGCGTTCGTCGAAGCGCGGGCTCGGCACCGTGACGTTGGCGTCGAAGCTCGAGCGGATGTCGGGTCGGAGCGAGGCACCGACGCCGACGTCCCCGCGCAGGTACCATCCGCCGAAGTCGACGGGCTCGGGTGCGACGGGCTCGAAGGCCGGCGGCGGCGGCAGGTCTGCCGCGTAGACGGAGCCGCCGGCGCCGAAGGCCACCGCTCCCGCGAGAAGAAGGGCTTTCAGCTTGCCCATGCAACGTGTCCTCATGTTGGCGCGAGGGCAGGGCCCAGGCGTTTGGCCGATGAACACACCATGGCAGCGACTGATTAAAAGGAGCTTAACCCTAACCTTTAACCGCCCGCGGCCCGTCGCTTTGGGCTTTGCCGTCCGATTCTGTCGCGCGCGCGCCACAGGTGCCGAGGAACTGCCGGCCGGCCGGCCGTGACGTGTTGCGGCATCGTGGGTTTTTGCCTAACCAGATCCGATGGCTTGCCTATTCTGTGGCATGACGCGCGCGTCCTCCGACGCCCGCACCACCGGACTTAGGACGGGATGATCGGTGATCGGGGACAGCGTTCGATGAAGGTCGTGCTGGCGCAGCCGCGCGGTTTCTGCGCGGGCGTGGTCCGCGCCATCGAAATCGTCGAACGCGCCCTGGCCAAGCACGGCGCGCCGGTCTACGTGCGCCACGAGATTGTCCACAATCGGCATGTCGTCGAGGCATTGAAGGGCAAAGGCGCGATCTTCGTGAAAGAAGTGTCGGACGTGCCGCCCGGTGCCGTGACGGTGTTCAGCGCGCATGGCGTGGCGCGCTCGGTCGAGCAGGAAGCCGCGGAGCGTGGCTTGAGGGTGCTGGACGCGACCTGCCCGCTCGTCGCCAAGGTCCATACACAAGGCCAGCGCTATGCGGCCCAGGGCAGGACCGTCGTTCTGGTCGGCCACGCCGGCCACCCTGAAGTCGAGGGCACGATGGGGCGCATCCCCGAACCCGTCCATCTCGTCGGCAGCGTGGCCGACGTCGAGGCTCTGGACCTCGAAGCCTCCCGGCCCGTCGCCTACATCACCCAGACGACGCTGAGCGTGGACGACACGCGCGGCATCATCGCGGCCTTGAAGGCTCGCTTCGCCGATATCGTCGGCCCGGAGACCCGGGACATCTGCTACGCCACGCAGAACCGGCAGACCTCGGTCCGCGATCTTGGCCAGGTCGCCGATGTGATCCTCGTGGTCGGAGCCAACAACTCCTCGAACTCGAACCGCCTGCGGGAGATCGGCACCGAGCACAAGGTTCCGAGCTATCTCATCGCCGACGGTGCCATGCTGGACGTCGACTGGATCAGGGACGCCGCCGTGGTGGGCGTGACGGCCGGCGCTTCGGCGCCGGAGGTCCTCGTCGAGGACGTCATCGACGCATTGCGTCGCGTGCGCCCCATCGAAGTGTCCACGCTGCCCGGCATAGAAGAAACCATCTCGTTTCGCCTGCCGGCGGAACTCGCCGATATCTGACCGTTTCCGCCGGCCGACCGGCCGGCACGGCCCGAAGGAGTTGAGCTTGGGCATTCCCTTCCATCAGACGGCGCGCATCGGCGCCTACGTTCTCAAGCAGCACCTTGCGCGCCGCAAGCGCTATCCGCTGGTGCTGATGCTGGAACCCCTGTTCCGCTGCAACCTCGCCTGCGCGGGCTGTGGCAAGATCGACTATCCCGACAAGATCCTGAACCAGCGCGTGTCCTACGCCGACGCCATGAACGCGATCGACGAGTGCGGCGCCCCCGTCGTCTCGATCGCGGGCGGTGAGCCGCTGCTCCACAAGGAGATGCCCGAGATCGTCCGCGGCGCCATTGCCAAGAAGAAATTCGTCACACTGTGCACCAACGCGCTGCTGATGGAGAAGAAGCTCGACCAGTACCAGCCGAGCCCCTTCTTCAACTGGTCGGTGCACCTCGACGGCGACGAGTCCATGCACGACAAGTCGGTGTGCCAGACGGGGGTCTACGACAAGGCGGTCGCGGCCATCAGGGCCGCCAAGGCCAAGGGTTTCCGGGTCAACATCAACACGACGCTGTTCAACGACGCCGATCCCGAGAAGGCGGCGCGCTTCTTCGATGCCGTCACCGAGATGGGCATCGACGGCATCACGGTGTCGCCCGGCTACGCCTACGAGCGTGCGCCCGATCAGCAGCACTTCCTGAACCGCGCCAAGACCAAGGACCTTTTCCGCGGCATCTTCGCCCGCGGCAAGGGCGGCAAGGCTTGGCCGTGGTTCCAGTCGCCGCTGTTCCTCGACTTCCTGGCCGGCAACCAGACCTATAATTGCACCCCTTGGGGCAATCCCACCTACACGGTGTTCGGTTGGCAGAAGCCGTGCTACCTGCTCGGCGAAGGCTATGCCAAGAGCTTCACGGAGCTCATGGACACCACGGAATGGGACAAGTACGGCACCGGCAACTACGAGAAATGCGCCGACTGCATGGTCCATTGCGGTTTCGAGGCGACCGCCGTCAAGGACGCCGTCAGGGCGCCCTGGAAGATGCTCACCCTGGCGCTCAGGGGCATCAAGACCGAAGGCACCATGGCGCCCGAGATCTCGCTGGAGAACCAGCGCCCGGCCGCCTTCGTCTTCTCCCGCCACGTGCAGGCCAAGATGGACGAGATCGATACGATCGAGAAGACGACCGGCAAGTCGTTCAAGAAGGTCGCCAACGATCGCACCCGGCCGATGGAAGCCGCCGAGTAGTCTGGCTCCTTCGCGTCCCGGAACCGAGACAGCGAAGCTGCCGGTTCGGTTCCGTGAGGCTCAAGGCTTGATCGCCTCGAGATCCGCCAGGTCCTTCTCGCGCTGCCTCGCCTTGCGCTCGTAGCTGGCCTGGTTCTTGGTACACAGCAGGGTGTGTGGACTGCCTTTGCGGAGCGTCGTGCAATCGAGATCGCTCTTGCTTTGCAGGATCGTGCTTTCCACGTGGCTCCGATCGGCCTGAATGGCCCTGAAGCTCCAGGTCGGGCTCGACGGGTCGCCGAGAAACCGGCTGAGTTCGCCGCAACGGAAGCACGAGCAGGTGACCGCGCTGGGGCGCGTCCAATCGACAGGCGGGGCGAGTGGGACGTCGATGCGAGCCTGGAGATGGGCCAAACAGGCGTCCTGCAGCCGAACGATTGCCGCCGATTCGGCAGCCGTCGACCAGCCGAGCTTCAGGACGGCCGGGACGACGACGGCGTCGAAATCGTAGGTCTCGCGCCATGCCAGGATGGCGTCGACCGCTGCGTCCGCCAAGCGCGGGTCGATCCGCTCGAATGTCGCCACGAGATCCACGACGACCTGGGGCTCCACCGCGCGCCCCCGGCCCCAGGGCGTTTCCTCGGATCGATGGGCCGGATCGCCCGGCATGGCGGCCAGCAAGGCCTTTGCGGCGGGCAGAAGATCGGCCGGGCGAAGGTCGAGTCCTCCTGAGTCGACCGCCCCCGCGGCCTTCGCCAGGAGATCGGCGCAACCCGCGAAGGCGACAGCGGCGTTGCCTGCTACGGTCGCCTCCAACAATGCGTTGACGCGGCTTGGCGGCAGCAGCCGCAGGACCGAGAGGATGCTGTCGGCTTGCCCTTTGGCATAGCCCCCTGCGGCCGTCACGTCGGCCAAGAAACTGTCGATCCGCGCGGTGTCGCCGAGGCGGCCCAGGCTCGTCAGCATCGCACCGACGTCCTCGGGCGATCTCGCCAGTCTCCAGCGGTCGGTCGGCCACGTGACCAGCATGTGGCCGGAGAGGTCGTGCGCCTGCTCCCACAGCATCGAAGCTTGGTCTTCGTTGCTGGCCACCCATCTGTCGGCGAGGTCGGCGAGGTAGGGCAGGGTGGCGCTCAGGCCGCCCTGGTTCAGGACGGCGAGACGGTTGCGCCTCGGCCATAGCACCAGTGCCGCCTTGCGGTAGCTGCGCTCGAAGGAAGCGCCTTCGTTGCCGGTCGCCTCGCGGAAACTCTCGTCATCGGGCGCCATGTCGTCCAGTGCGTCGGGTGGCACGACCTCCTCGGGATCGAGGGGTAGGACACCGATCCCGGCCTCGCCGCCGTCGGGACGACGCCACTCGGACAGGGTTTCACTGCGATCGTGAACCTCGATCGCCTCGAATGTCTCATCGTCCTCGTCGTCGCGACGTCCGCGGCGGTATGACCGGTAGCTGCCCGTATGTTCGGCGCTGCCGCTCTCCTCGATGGACAACAGCGCCAAGTGCAGCTCGCAGCCGGCATCCTCGGCCGCCGCCACGAGCACGGCCGCCTTGGCGGCATCCGCCCCTTTCAGCGCAGTGAACGACAAGCTGGCCGGCGCATAGGCGTGTTCCAAGGGATAGATCAGCTTCGCGGGTGCATCGTCGTCATCGGCCCACCGCCGCAGCAGCGCCGCCAACCCGGCGCGTTCGGACTCGTATCCGGGCGGCCTCGGCGCGTCCCCCGAGATCGGGCGCAGGAGATTGTAGACCAGCGTCAGCCGGCAGCCGGAGGTCACCGGCAGGACTTCATGCAGGCAGTCGGCGTAGAATGCCGCGAAGGCCGCTCGCGACGGATCCGCTTCGTGCATGTCGAAGCGGATTTCGCGATCCCCATGTCGGACGACCAACGCCCCGCCCTTGCTGATCGAGGGAAGCACGATGACCAGCGTCGCGAACATCCCCGGCGCTTTCTCCGTATCGCGATGGCTGACGAAGAAGCTGCCCTCGTCATAGACGAGAAGCTTGTAGAACTCCGCCGTCACGGGTTCCGCCACGCCGAGCCCATCGGCGGCCCGTCCGACGATCTCGGCCAGCGTCCTGGCCCAACCCTGGCCATGGATGCGAACCTGATCCGGATTGATCTGCCAGGTCCGTCGCACGTCGGTATCGACGAGAGTTCGCTCGCCGCGGCCGAAAGGGGCGCGTTTGGCGACGGCGACCAACTGCTCGGCCTGGGCAGCCAGCAGCGGCAGCGCAATGGGGCCGACACCCTCGACATACAAACCGGGCGCCAACATCTCGCAGGTGCCCCCGGCGCAGACATCGCCGGGACGCTCGACATACTCCAGGGTCCGGGCAAGCTCCGCACTGATCAGCGACACGGGCCTACACTCCCTGGCTCGTCGCCGCGCGACGCCCGGACGGGTCGTCGGTCGATGCGATGGCCGCCATGGCCGAAAGACTACCGTGACGCCGTGCATCTCGCATTGCAACCCGCCGCTTGGATCACAGCATCTTGCGGATAGCAGCCTTGTGGAGCTTGCCGGTGGCGGTATGGGGCAGATCGTCGACGACCCGGAGTTCGGTCGGCACCATCCACCGGGCCACGCGCCCGGCGAACAGTTCGGCGACGTCATCCTGCGTCAGTTCCGCCTCGTCCTGCAGCACGACGAACAACACGGGGCGCTCGCCCCAATGCGGGTCGGGCCGCGCCACGACGGCGGCTTCCCGTACGGCCGCATGTGACACGGCGATGTTCTCGAGTTCGATCGAGCTGATCCACTCGCCCCCGGATTTGATCACGTCCTTTGAGCGATCGACGATCTCGACGAAGCCGTCCGGGTCGATGGTGACGACGTCGCCGGTCGAGAACCATCCGGTCTCCGCGAAAGCCTCGTCTCCATCCGAGCCGAAATAGCGCGCCGCCACGCAGGGGCCACGGACCAGCATGGAACCGAATGCCATCTCGTCCCAGGCAATATCCTCGCCCGATGGCCCGACGGCCCGCAACTCGACGCCGAACAAGGGCCGGCCTTGCTTTCGGAACAGCGCCCGCCTGGCTTCGGGCGACAGCGCCGCCTGCCGGTTCTTGGGGCGGCACACCACGGCCACCGGACTCGTCTCCGTCATTCCCCAGGCGTGCACGACGTCGACGTGGTGAGCGGCGAAACGCTCGATCATGACGGGCGGGCAGGCGGAGCCGCCGATGCCGACCCGCTCCAGCGGCGCCAGCGTCTCCCCGTTCCGATCCACCCAGTCGAGCAGCGACGTCCAGACGGTCGGCACACCGGCCGTGCTGGTCACGCCCTCCTGGCGGATCAACCCATGCAAGCTCGCCCCGTCGAGCCGTGGTCCCGGCATCACCAGCTTGGATCCCGCCATGACGGCCGCGTAGGGGAAGCCCCAGGCGTTGACGTGGAACATGGGCACGACCGGCATGGCGGTGTCGGCAGCCGAGAAGCCGAAGCCGTCCGGCACCGAAATCGCCATGGCGTGGAGCACGGTGGAGCGGTGGGAGTAGAGCACGCCTTTCGGCGTCCCGGTGGTGCCCGACGTGTAGCACAGGCCGGCCGCCGCTGCCTCGTCGAGCTGAGGCCAGGCATAAGCGTCGGGCTCGTCGGCGATGAGGGTCTCGTAGCAGAGCAGGCCCGGCAGCCGAGGCGCGACCGGCATCGACTCGGGTGCGGCCAGCACCACGATGGCCCGAACCGAGGCGAGCCGGTCCGCCAGGGAGTCGATCAGGCTCACGAGTCCCGGATCGACGAACAGGACCGTGTCTCCGGCATGCTCGATGATGGTGGCGATCTGTTCGGGGAACAGGCGGGGGTTGATCGTGTGACAGACCCGTCCGGATCCCGAAACGCCGAAGTAGATCTCGAGATGGCGGGCGCTGTTCCAGGCCAGGGTGCCGACCCGGTCGCCGGGCTTCAGTCCCAGGCGGTCGAGCGCATGCGCGACGTGCCGGCTCCGGACCGCGAGTTCCGCGTAAGTGGCGCGGTGGACGGCTCCGTCGGCACCCCGCGACACGATCTCGGTGTCGGCGTGGCAGGTTTCGGCGTGCCGCAGGATCGAGGATACCAGGAGTGGAATATCCATCATCAGGCCGCGCATCGGCATCTCCCCCGCGTCGGCGTAGCGCCGTGTCGATGTTCTCCCTTGCCCCGCGTCGGAAGCCGGGTCTTCGATTGAAGCATGACGCGCGCAGGATGAACATGGGAGGCGAGCGTCGCTCCCGCGATCGGGTGGAAATGTCCGCGGTCCTGAGCGGACGAAGGCTGGGTGCGGCGCGGCCGAGCCGTGCAAAAAAGGCGTACCTCCAGCTCGTGCCGGGCGGGCGGTGGACGGCCCGCGCGGGTCTCCGACGCTTCAGGCCAGCGCAAGTCCGGACAGGTGGCGGCAGTAATCGATCAAGCGGTCCTGCAGTTCGGGGCCTTCGGCGGCCGGGTTCACGTGCCCGGGCCGCTGGTGGTAGAAGTAGCGGCCGGTCACCCGCGCTCCGGGGTCGTCGCTCACCGCGAGCCAAGCCTGGGTCCGGTGCGCCTGATCGAGGTCGTCCGGCGCGCCCGGGCCGCCCCTGCGGGGCGGCACCCAGCCCGGGGTGCGCGCAGTCGACCGCCCGTCGGGCCCGCGCCGCGCGACGGCGAGAGCGAGCAGCACGTCGTGGAGCTTGGTGTCGGCATAGGCTCGGCTGCCGTTCCATCGGCGCCGCGACCATTGGAGGTCGTCCAGGCCCGGGTCGCCGCCGGTGTGCATACCGGAACTGAGGTAGACCAGCCGGTCGGGCTTTCGCATCAGCGCGGTGAGCACGTAGGGCGCGAGCACGTTGACGGCCCAGAGCTGGGACAGCCCGTCGACAGTGTCGATGCGGCGCGGCTCGCGGTAGCCGATCCCGACATTGTGGATCACCGCGTCGAACCGGCCCGATGCGTTCGCCTGATCCGCGACGTCGCGCATGGCCGCGAGCGTCGACAGATCGCCCACCAGCACCGCTTCGGCACCGGGCAGCGCCCCCCGTGTGGTCTCGACTCGTGCCTCGCTCCTCGCATGGAGCACGACCGCATGCCCCTGCTCGATGAGGAGACGTCCCGTCATCAGGCCGAGCCCATCCGACGACCCGGTGATGAAGACCCTTGCCATGACGCCTCTCGTGGTTGCGAACGCGGCCGCGAGCCTGTTCACACCATCCGACGTAGCCGTTCTCCCGCATGTCGGCCAGCAGCCCCTTGGAAGTCCCCAGATCCTGCCGCGGCCCCTGCCCGCCCGCAAGGCTCCGAACTCAGGTTAATGCCCGTTCGGCTTGAGTGCGTGCTACCCCACACCCAAGCGTCATGGCCGGCCTTGTGCCACGGCTGTCCGGTTCATTTTGGTTGCGGGGTTGCACGACATTGATTCTACTCGGTTCCGGAGGGTTGCGCCTCATCTGGACACGAACGGAGAGCAATGCCGTGCGCCATCACAATACGGTGTTTCACGACCTCATCAAGCTGATCCCCTGGGGTGAGTTTGATCGTCTGGTAGACCAGCACGGGACCGACAAGCTGGTGCGC
>CAXUCF010000004.1:30976-43564 GCA_964249275.1 uncultured Lichenihabitans sp. | reverse complement strand
CTCGACGGTATGGCGCACGATGTTGAGCGGGCCGCCGCGCTTGATGCCGGGAGACTGCTCGGCGTTGATGAGGTTCAGCGGGATCTCGAGGCGCAGCTTGGAGCCGGGCTTGAGCCGCAGGAAGTCGACGTGGACAGGCGTATCCTTGACGCGGTCGAGCTGGTAGTCGCGCGGGATCACGCGCTCCTTGCGGCCCTCGATGTCGATCTCGAAGATCGTGGTGAGGAAATGGCCCGCATAGATCTGCTTGTGGGCTTCGCGGTACTCGAGCGAGATCGGTTCGGCGGCTTCGCCGCCCCCGTAGATCACGGCCGGCACGCGTCCCGCGCGGCGTACGCTGCGGGCGGCCCCCTTGCCGGTCCCGCTGCGGACCGCGGCCGCGAGTGTCTTGGTCGCTGCCATGGTTCAAGGTCCTCGATGCGAAACGGCCGCCCGATGCGGCCGTCCTCGAGCGCTCACGCCTCCAAGGGTGTCGGACGAGCGCGTGTGCGTCATACGCGGCGACGCGCCGGATGGCAAGGATGGCGAGGCTGCGCCGAACACGCGCAACCGGGCGGACCGGCCGCTGGATTGCCATCGCATCGGAGCTCATGTTTCATCGTCAGACAGCGAAGCACCGGAGTGCGGCCATGACGCTTCCCGACACGATCCCGCCCCTCGCGTCGCCGGCGGCCGGCCCCGACACCCGCAAGCTCGCCTTCCAGCTTCCACAGCCGACCGGAATGATGGCCGACATCTTCGTCGGCGGCGCGCTCGATCTCGATGGCGACGAACGGGACTGGGTGCCGCAGTCGGCCGATGTCGCGTTCAAGCCCCTCGTGCTCAGCGTCAGCCAGGGCTATTACGTCAACATCCTCCGGGTCCGCTCGGCCGGTATCCTGTCGCGCCATCGCCACAGCGGGCCCGTGCACGCGCTGACGCTGCGGGGCAAGTGGCACTACCTCGAACACGACTGGGTCGCCACGGCCGGGGACTACGCCTTCGAACCCCCGGGCGAGACCCATACGCTGGTGGTGCCCGAGGATGTCACCGAGATGGCCACGCTGTTCCATGTGACGGGCGGCTACACCTATGTCGACCCCTACGGCAAAGCTCTCGGCTACGAGGACGTGTTCACCAAACTTGACAATGTCCGCCGCCACTACGACCGGATCGGGCTCGGCGCCGACGTCGCAAACCGCCTGATCCGGTAGACGCGCGCGTCCCGCAGACGAGGGGAAGGCTCACGCGGCCGATATGGTCGCGCTCGCCGTCGCGTGGTCGCAGTTCGTGCCCCGGAAGAAGGCCGCGCCGAGCGCGTCGAGCCCGGCCGCGACACGGATGTGAGAGCCGTTCGGGCACAGTTTCCCGACGCTGTCGAAGGCGACCCAGCCGAGGTTCGGCACATGAGCTTCGGCCCAGGCATGGGCGGCGGAGCCGGCGTCCGCACCATCGCCGGGGCGGCGGTCGCGCATCAGGTAGCCCGTGACGTGGCGGCACGGAAGTCCGAGATGCCGGGCCGAAGCCGCGAAGATGTGGGCGTGGCCGGTCGCGTCGCCCGTCTTGGCCGCGAAAGCCCGCGCTGCCGCGACGGGGCCCCTCTTGGCCCCGGGCTGGGGGTGTTCGGCCCAGGCGATCTCCCGGTGGACCGCGTCCATCAGGGCGTGGAGTTTGCCCAGCGGCTCGGCTTCCGCCGCGGTGGCGCGTTCGGCAAACTGCCGCAAACCGGCGTCGCAGACCGTCAGTTCGGTGTTGCGGAGATAGATGTCGATGGGGAGGCGCTCTGCGCCGCCCCGCACCATGCCGGCGGCATCGTAGGTCTCGACCCGGCAGACGGAGGTGACCGCGAAGCCTTCGAGCGGACCCGCGGCGCTGAAGCTGTGCGTCACGTTGCCGAAGGCATCCTGTCCGGCCCTCAGGCTGCAATCGATGTCCGCATCGATGCGGGACCCGGTGACGTGCTGGCCCTCGTGGCTGCGTGGCGACAGCCGCAACAGCACCGTCAGGTTCCGGGCCGGTACGGTGAAGTGGAAATGGATGACGTTGCGGGCCGTGAGATGCATGGAGCGGCATCACACCAGATATTGTTCGCTGATGCTTAGCCCGAGCCGGTTGTTGTCGTCGATGAAGGTTGCGATGAACTCGTGCAGCCCGCTCTGGAAGAGGCCGCCGATCGACGCATTCTCGAGTTGCGCCTTGGTCTTGCGGGCGAGCCGCTGCGACGCGCCCTGCCGGCCGTAGGCCTTGCCCAGGGAATCGAGGCAGATCGCGATGTTCTCGTAGCAGCTCAGCAACGAACGCGGCATCTCGGAACGCAGGATGAGGAGGTCGGCGATCAGCCAGGGCTTGATGCTCTCCCGATAGATCCAATGATAGGCGGTCAGCGCCGAGACGGCCCGCAGGATGGCGGTCCATTGGAAGTAGTCGAGCGAGCCGCCGACCGATTCCGTATCGGGCAGCAGCACGTGGTATTTGACGTCGAGGATGCGGGCCGTGTTGTCGGCCCGCTCGATGAAGACGCCGAGCCTGGAGAACCAGAAGGACGGGTCACGCAACATGGTGCGGATCATCGACCCGTCGAACAGCAGCGATATCTGCTTCACGAAATCGAGGAAGCGCGGCACTTCCTCGCGCCAGTCCGTGCCGCCCGCGTGCGTGTCCTCGAACCTCTTGAGTTCGAGCCAGGCGCCGTTGATGGCGTCCCACATCTCGGCCGTGAGCGCCGTGCGGACCGCGCGGCCGTTGGTGCGGGCGGATTCGATGCAGTTGCGGATGGAGGAAGGGTTCGACGCGTCCAGGGTGAGGAAATCGACGACCGAATCGGCTTCGGCGGTCTCGTATTTCATGTGGTATTCGTCGGCCACGCCCGAGCATTCGAGTGCGCTTTCCCACTCCGTGCCATGCTCGTTGTAGGGGGTCGGCAGCGTGGCCAGACGCTGCGCGGCCTCGATGGTGCGGGCCAGGAATTCGGCCCGTTCCATGTAGCGCGCCAGCCAGAACAGGTTGTCGGCCGTGCGCGACAGCATGGTGAACTTGCGGGTCGGCCGCTGCATCGAAATGGCGAGCCCCTCGGTGCCGCCCTCGTCGATCCTCTGCGACATGCCGCCGGCCCCCATGGTCTGGGTCATGCCGCCCGGCGTCGTCTGGGTCATCTCGGTCAAGCGCGTCCCCCATCGTCGACGATCCAGGTATCCTTGGTGCCGCCGCCCTGGCTGGAGTTCACCACCAGCGAGCCTTCCTGCATGGCCACACGGGTCAGGCCGCCCGGCACCACGCGGGCGCCCCGGGCGCCGCTGAGCACGAAGGGCCGCAGATCGACGTGGCGGGCGCTGATGCCCGAGGCCGTGGCGGTGGGGCAGGTCGACAGCGCCAAGGTGGGCTGGGCGATGAAGTTCGCGGGGTCGTGCTTCAGCCTCGCCGCGAAGGCGTCGATCTCATGCTTCGTGGCATGCGGCCCCACCAGCATGCCGTAGCCGCCCGAGCCGTTGACCTCCTTGACCACCAGCTCGGGCAGGTGGTCGAGCACGTAATGCAGCGCATCCTCCTCGCGGCACCGCCAGGTCTCGACGGTCTTGAGGACAGGCTCCTCGCCCAGGAAGAACCGGATGATGTCGGGCATGTAGCTGTACATGGCCTTGTCGTCGGCGACGCCGGTGCCGACCGCGTTGGCGAGGGTAACGGAGCCGGCCTGGTAGGCGCTCATCAGGCCGGGCACGCCCAGCATCGAATCGGGCCGGAACGCCAGAGGATCGATGAAATCGTCGTCGATGCGCCGATAGATGACGTCGACGCGCTTCGGCCCCTCGGTGGTGCGCATGAACACGACGTCGTTCTCGACGAAGAGGTCGCGCCCCTCGACGAGTTCGATGCCGAGCTTGTCGGCCAGAAAGGAATGTTCGTAATAGGCCGAGTTGAACTGCCCCGGCGTCAGCAGCACCACCACGGGGTCGCGGTCGGCGGTGCGCGGCGTGACCGACCGCAGCGTGGCGAGCAGCTGGTCGGGGTAGTTCTCGACGGGTGCCACCCGGTGGGCCGAAAACACCTCGGGGAACAGCCGCATCATCACTTCGCGGTTCTCGAGCATGTAGGACACGCCGGAGGGCGTGCGGGCATTGTCCTCCAGCACGTAGAAATCGTCGGCATCGATCCGCACCACGTCGATGCCGGCGATGTGGACGTAGACGTCGTGCGGCACCCGCACGCCGATCATCTCGGGGCGGAAGTAGGGATTGCGGTAGATCAGCTCGGGCGGCACGATCCCGGCCCGCACCACTTCACGCGGGCCGTAGAGGTCGGCCAGGAACATGTTCAGCGCCTTGACGCGCTGCAGGAGCCCCGATTCCAACCGCGCCCACTCGCTGCGCCCGATCAGCCGCGGCACGATGTCGAACGGGATGAGACGCTCGGTGGCGTCCTTGTCGCCATATACCGCGAAGGTGATGCCGATGCGCCGGAACAGGAGATCGGCCTGGGAGCGCCGCGACGCCAGCAGCCCCGGCGGAACCTGGGCCAGCCATTCGGCGAGTCGCTTGTAGACCGGCCTCGGTGTTCCGGTCGCCTCGGACATCTCATCGAAGAAGCGTTGGTCGACGGACACTCACCAGCTCCACGGGCGCGGCGCCACTTGGTCTCGCAAAGCTTATGCCATGCGACTGGGCTGGATCTATCGAAAAACGAGGTCGTTGACCCACCGATGCCGGAGGTTCGCGCGCATCGCTGGAAGAGGTCGCGAAGATGGTCGGAGACGGACTCGTCACGATGGCGCGGGACTCCACGGTGGGCTTTTACGGCGCCCTGCCGATCGTCCCGGACTTCGAGGCCGTGGCCGAGCCCCACCGCTATACCGCCCTGCCCGATGACTGGGTCCTCGGCATCGCCGATATCGTCACCTCGACCGAAGCACTCGACGCCGGACGCTACAAGGCCGTCAATACGGCGGGCGCGGCCGTCATCTCGGCCGTGTCCAACGCGCTCGGCACCCTCGATTTTCCCTTCGTGTTCACGGGTGACGGGGCGAGCTTCGCGGTCGGGCCGGATGCCGCCGCCGAGGCCGCCGCCGCCCTGGCCGCCACGGTCGGCTGGGTGGGCAGCGAACTCGGGCTCGTCCTGCGGGGCGCCATGGTGCCGGTCGCGACTGTGCGGGCCTCGGGAGTCGACATCCGCGTCGCGCGCTACGCGGCGTCCGACGCCGTCGATTACGCGATGTTCACGGGCGGAGGGCGGGACTGGGCGGAGCGGGAACTCAAGGCAGGACGCCTCACCCTGCCCTCCGCGCGGGCCGGCGCCCGACCGGATCTCACCGGCTTGTCCTGCCGGTTCCGCAACATACCGGCAGCTCACGGCACCATCCTGTCGCTGATCGTCAAGCCGGTCGGCGCCGCGGACGCGGATGCCTTCGCCGAGACGGTCGGGGCCGTGCTGGCCCTGGCCCGCCAGCAGCCGCGGTCGGGACATCCCGTGCCGGCCACCGGACCACCGGCCCGATGGCCCACCATGGGCTTCGACCTCGAATCCCGCCTGCAGCGCCGCGTTGGATGGCCCTTGGCGCTGAGCCGTACAGCGGTGGCGGCCAGGACCCTGGCGGCCCACCTGATCTTCCGCAGCGGGCGACCCGTCGGCGGGTTCTCGCCCAAAGCCTATCTGCGGCAGATGGTCGAGAACTCGGACTTCCGGAAGTTCGACGACGGCCTGATGATGACCATCGACTGTGCTGTGGAAACCGCTACGGCGATCGAGGACCGCCTGGAAGCAGCCGAGCGCCGCGGGGTCGTGCGATTCGGCCTGCACCGCCAGTCCACCGCGCTCGTCACCTGCATGGTTCCGTCGCCCACGCGCTCCGACCACATCCATTTCGTCGATGGCGCGACCGGCGGCTACACGATGGCGGCCCGGGCCCTGAAACACAAATCGGGCGGCACGCCCGACGCTCAGTAGGCGCCGACGCGGGGCCGGGCCTTCGCAGCCCCAAGCCGCGACGGCATCGGTTTTCGGAACGGGAACGATCGGGCCTCACCGCCGCTGGCCGTCGGATCCTGCCCAAACCGGGCCGGCACCGTTGACGGCGCGCCGCTTGCGGCCACAATGGCGTGACAATCAAGCACGGGACCGGCCGGCCGAGGCTCCGTCGATCCGCTGGGAGGATCCAAGTGACCGAACTCTGCGATCTCGGCGTCATGGGCCTGGCCGTGATGGGCGCCAACCTCGCCCGCAACGCGGCCCGCAAGGGCTTCGGCGTGGCGCTCTACAACCGGCACGGCGAGCGGACCGACCAGCTGATGAAGGATCACGGCCACGAAGGCCGGTTCACGCCTTCGAAGGATGTCGCGGCCTTCGTGGCTTCGCTGAGCCGGCCGCGCGTCATGATCATCATGGTCAGGGCCGGCAAGCCGGTCGACGACGTCATCGCCGAACTCGAGCCACACCTCGAGGAGGGCGACATCGTCATCGACGGGGGCAACTCGCTCTTCAGCGACACCGACCGGCGGTTTGCCGCCCTGAAGGAGAAGAACCTTCGTTTCATCGGCATGGGCGTCTCGGGCGGCGAGGAGGGCGCGCTCGAAGGGCCCAGCATGATGCCGGGCGGCGAGCGCTCAGCCTACGACCGCATCGCGCCGATGGTCACCAAGATGGCGGCCCAGGTCGAGGGCACGCCCTGCGCCGCCTACATCGGCTCGGGCGGTGCCGGTCATTACGTCAAGATGGTGCATAACGGCATCGAATATGCCGACATGCAGCTGATCACCGAGGCTTACGACCTGTTCAAGACGGTCTACGGCCTCGACGCCTCGGCCGTGGCCGGGATCTTCGAGGCGTGGAAGACGAGCGATCTCGACAGCTACCTCGTCGACATCACGGCCGAGGTGCTGAAGAAGCGGGATGCGAAGACCGGCGGGGCGCTGGTGGACAGCATCGTCGACGAGGCCGAGCAGAAGGGCACGGGCCGATGGACGGCCGCCAATGCGCTCGACCTCGGCGTGCCGCTCACGGTCATCACGGAGGCGGTCTACGCCAGGGCCCTGTCGGGCCGGCGCAAGCTGCGTGGCGAAGCCGAGAAGCTGCTTCCCCACGAGCAGCCCAAGAGCCTCACGGCCGCGCAGGCCGACATCGACGCCATGCGGGACGCCCTCTACGCGTCCAAGATCGTAGCCTATGCTCAGGGTTTCGAGCAGATGACGGCGGCTTCGAAGGACTACGGCTGGGACCTGAAGCTGGGCGAGGTCGCCACCATCTGGCGTGGCGGCTGCATCATCCGAGCACGGTTCCTGAACCGCATCACTGACGCTTACCGGGACGGCCACGCCATCCCCAACCTGATCCTGGAGGACTATTTCCGCGATGCCGTGCTCAAGGCCGAGCCGGCGTGGCGGCGCGTCGTGGCGCTGGCCGTGGAGCACGGCGTCGCCATTCCGGCCTTCTCGTCTTCCCTCAGTTATTTCGACGGGCTTCGCCGCTCGCGCGGCCCCGCCAACCTCCTGCAAGGTTTGCGGGACTATTTCGGAGCCCATACCTATCGCCGCCTCGACGCCGAGGGATCGTTCCATACGCGCTGGGGTCAGGACGGAGCGGAGGTCCACATCCCCGAAGCCAACGTCCCGGCGCCCGGCACGCCGCGAAGCTGAACCGGATCGCGTCCACGGCGAGCGACCGGGATGGGCGGCGGCGCCGATCCCGATGCGTTAAACGACGGCGTCGGAGGCCGGCGCCGCATGGCGGGCTTCGAGGATGGCGATGCGGCGCCGGAGTTCCTCGTTCTCCTCGCGGGCCAGGGCCGCCATGTCGCGGGCGGCCTCGAACTCCTCCCGCGTCACCACGTTCATGGTGGCCAGGATGCGCTCGACTTGCGACCGCACCGCCGTTTCCGCCTCGCGCTTGACACCGTTCGCGACGCCGGCCGCATTGGTCATCAGGTTGGCGAATTCGTCGAAGATCCGTCCGCGGGTCTGGGGCATGATGCTGGTCCTGGCTGGCCGGAGATGCCGGCTATGATGGCCGGCGTGGCCGACCGTGACTGCAGACCGTGGAGACGTCGGCCAAGGGCTCGACCTGCTCCGATGAGGGCCGCTGCCGACCGAGATGGCCCGGCCCGCCATCGACCACAAGGTGGCGGGCGCGCGGCTCCGGCCTATTCGTCTTCGCCGAAGCGGCGGGCCACGAGGGCCGCCAACGCGTCGATCACGGCCGCGGCATCGCGGCCCGTCGCCGAGACCACGACGCTGGTGCCGCGTCCGGCCCCCAGCGTCAGGATGCCCATGATGGACTGGCCTCCCACCGTTTCTCCGCAACGCGTCACGGAAACGTCGGCCTCGTAGAGTTCCACGCACTGGACGAATTTCGCGGTGGCGCGCGCGTGAAGCCCCTTGCGATTGACGATGGAAAGCTCGCGCGTCACGACGCCCGACCCCCCCGCGGCTTCCGACAGTGCCGCTCCGCCTGCTTCCATGCCCTACTTTCCGTTCAGCACCCTGCTGGCGATGTTGATATATTTCCGCCCGGCATCCTGGGCCTGAGTGACGGCCTGTTCGAGGTCGGCCACATCGCGCACCGAAGCGAGCTTGATCAGCATGGGTAGATTGATGCCCGCCACGACCTCGACCCGGGCCCGGTCCATGACCGAAATGGCGAGATTGGACGGCGTGCCGCCGAACATATCGGTCAGCAGAACCACACCCTGGCCCGAGTCCACCGAGCCGATGGCCGCGACGATATCCTGTCGCCGCTGCTCCATATCGTCCTCTGGGCCGATCGTGATCGTCTCGATATCTCGTTGCGGCCCCACCACGTGCTCGAGAGCGGCGCGGAACTCAGTCGCGAGGTGGCCGTGGGTCACGAGCACCATACCGATCATTGCAGGCTGCCGTTCATGCCTTCGCCGGAAAACGTCCGCTCTCTCGCCTCATGGGGCAGGTCGGGCGCAATCTTGTGCATCGCGGCGATGATGGCAAGCGAAATACCCGATAGTTCATGAACTCGTCGTTAACGCCGCCAGACCTTCGAAGACAAGTGCGACGGCGTCCGGCGTCGCTGCATGGGCCGGGACCGGCAGGCGATGCAGGACGGCTCCTGCCATCACGGTCTTGAGGTCATCCGCTTCCGGCAGCCGCGCCGGCCAGCCCGTCATCTGGAGGTCCACCACGAGACGCAGTACGGCGGCCGGTTCATGCTCCACCGCCAGGATCCCGAGCCCGCGCCGTTCGACGAAGCCCGCGAGCCTGGGATGGGGCCGCGCCACGAGGCGATCGCCTCCCGCCGAAACCCGGGTTCGGTCGTCGGCCACCACCCGGGCGAAGCGACCGGACCGGCGAGCCTCCGCCACGATGGCGAGCGCCAGGCGGGTCTTGCCGGAGCCCGATGGGCCACGGATCAGGATCCCTTCCTCCCCTACAACCACCGTCGTGGCGTGCAGGTCGAGGACATCCTTGCCAGGAACGGCCTCGCGGTTTGCGGTCACGCGCGCGGCCGGCTCGCCGGCAGCCACACGGTGAACCGTGCCCCGAGCACCCGCTCGTCCTCCGTGTCGGCGCCGTCGCGGTCGATTCGGGAGCCGCCGTCGCCGTTGGCCTGCAGCCGGTTCGCGGCCCAGACCCGGCCACCGTGCGCCTCGATGATCTGGCGCGTGATCGACAGGCCGAGGCCGGAGTTCTGCCCGAACCCCTGATTCGGTCGGTCCGTGTAGAACCGCTCGAAGATGCGCTCGAAAGCATGGGCCGGGATGCCGGGGCCATCGTCGTCGACCACGATCTCGACCCCTTCCTCGCCGTCCTCGTCGTCGAGCCGGGCCGGGCGCAGCGAGACCCGAACGGTGCCGCCCTCGGCCGAGAAGGACCGTGCATTGTCAACCAGGTTGTTGATCACCTGGCCAAGGCGCGAATCGTGTCCGTCGACCGCATAGCCCGCGGGGCTGCCGCCCTCACCACGGGGATGCGGGGCGATGGCGAGTTCGAAGCTGACCCCATCATCGCGCTCGACCTCGTTGGCGACCGTCACCACGGCCCGCAGCAGGGCCGCGACGTCGAGCTTGGCGGTGCGATTGCGGGCGAGTTCTGCATCGAGGCGCGACGCATCCGAGATGTCGCTGATGAGCCGGTCGAGCCGGCGGATGTCGTGCTGGATGATGGCGGTCAGTCGCCCACGCGACTCCTCCGATGTGATGCGGGGCAGCGTTTCGACCGCGCTGCGCAGCGACGTCAGCGGGTTCTTGAGTTCGTGCGCCACGTCGGCCGCGAAGCTTTCCGTCGCTTCCATCCGCGAGTAGAGCGCCTTGGTCATGTCGCGCAGCGCGCGCGACAGATGGCCGATCTCGTCGGCGCGCGCCGTGAAATCCGGGATTTCCTCGCGCGAATCGACGCCGCGCCGGACGCGCTCGGCCGCTTCCGCCAGGCGTCGGATCGGGCCCGCGATCGTGCCGGCCAGAAACAGCGACAGCACGAACATGACGACCGCCGCCACGACGAACACCCGCAACAAGGCCCAGCGGTCGGACGCGATGATCTTGTCGATGTCTCCGGGCCGGGTCGACAGCAGCAGTGCGCCCTGGACCTTGTTGGAGATGAGGATCGGCACCGCCATAGAGACGATGGTCTGCCCCTTGGCGTTCACTCGGACGAACCAGCGCGTGCCGCCGGCCAGCGCCTCCGACACTTCGGGCAACTCGCCGCGACCGAGGTTGCGGGGCTCTTCGGCGACGGTCGCCTCCGTCCGGCTGAAGCTCCTCTTCACGGCATCCCAGGCGCGCTCGAACGGGCCTGGGTCGCTGAGCTGGGCGGGTAAGCGGCCGTTGCCCTGCAGGGTCGATAATGCATTGGCCAGGGTGTCGAGCAGCTTCTCGCCTTCCCGGTCGTAAACCCTGGCCCGCGTTCCGGTGGGCGACACGAGGCGCTTCAGCACCGGGTTGACGCGCACCGGATTGATCGAGAACTCGAGGGGTGAATTCTCGTCATCGGCCGGAGCTGCTGCCTGGCCGGGAGTGGACTGCAGAAGCTTCTCCGGATCGACCGTGATGCTGGTATTGTCGACGCTCGCCGAGGCCGCGATGGCGGCCGCGATGATCTCGCCCTGCGTCTGCAAGCTCTGCACGCGGGCGTCGATCAGCCCCTCGCGGAACTGATTGATGTAGAGAAACAGCACCAGCAGGGCCACGAGGCCGCTGAGGTTGAGCACCACGATGCGCCGCGTGAGCGAGGAGGACAGACGCACCGTGACGCTGCGCAGGAACATGCGCAGCCTGAGGCCGATCGACCTTCGCATGCGTCGCTGGCGGCTGCGGGTGCCCGGGTACCCGGGCCGGCGGACCGGCGCGGTCCGCTGCGACACCGTCCCACTCGCCGGCACCGGGCCTCTGCCCGCCGTCAGGCCCGCGTCCGAAGGGCCGTCAGGCCTCCTTGAAGCGGTATCCGACGCCATACAGGGTCTCGATCATCTCGAAGTCGTCGTCGACCACTTTGAACTTCTTGCGAAGCCGCTTGATGTGGCTGTCGATGGTGCGATCGTCGACATAGACCTGGTCGTCGTAGGCGGCATCCATCAGAGCATTGCGGCTCTTGACGACGCCCGGGCGCGTGGCGAGCGCCTGAAGAATGAGGAACTCGGTCACGGTCAGCGTCACCTGCTCGTTCTTCCAGGTGCAGGTATGGCGCTCGGGGTCCATCTTGAGACTGCCGCGCTCCAGCAGCTTGGCTTCGGACTCCTTCTGGGCCGCTGCCTCCTTGGGGTTGGCGCGGCGCAGGATCGCCTTGACGCGCTCGACAAGCAGGCGCTGGGAGAAGGGTTTCCGGATGAAATCGTCGGCCCCCATCTTGAGGCCGAACAATTCGTCGATCTCCTCGTCCTTGGAGGTGAGAAAGATCACCGGGAGATCCGATTTCTGCCGCAAGCGCCGCAGCAGTTCCATGCCGTCCATCCGCGGCATCTTGATATCGAAGATCGCGAGGTCGGGCGGATTGGTCTTCAGGCCGTCGAGTGCGGCCGCGCCGTCCGTGTAGGTTTGTACGCGATAACCTTCGGCTTCGAGGGTCAGGGACACGGAGGTGAGGATGTTTCTGTCGTCGTCGACGAGGGCGATAGCCGGCATTACGATCTTCCGGGACAGCTGAATGCGCGCCGACCGGTTCGGGGCCGAAGCAGGACGCCGCGGGGCGGCGGGTGACTTACGGGGTTATACTAGGCTGAAATGTGACGAGACGCGAGCTTCGTGATTGACAGTGTCCAGAAAACACCAGGACGTCGCGGCTTGAGGGCCCCTCGGAATGCCTCCCTGTCGTTCATGTCTGGTGCATCGACAGGCAACCAGAGTGTCGGCTGTCTATTATTGAGGCATGAACATAGGGAGATTCGCTTGAAGAGCTTTCTGATCACGGCCGTCGCCATCTCGGCCCTTCTCACGACCTCCGGTAACGGCTTCGCCCAGTATCGTCGCGACATCGATCCGGGTGAAGCGGCGGCCGGGGCCGTGGTGGGCGGCATCGTCGATGGCGTGCTGGTCGGCCCCGAACTGCGCCGCGAGCGGCTGCGGCGCGAACGCCTGCTCCGGCTCTACGGCCGCCCTGTCGGACCCGGATTCGGCCCGGGACCGGAACTTCGTCGGGAGCCGGGTTTCGGTGTTCGCGGTCCCGG
>CAXUCF010000004.1:20783-30966 GCA_964249275.1 uncultured Lichenihabitans sp. | reverse complement strand
GTCCCGGCGAGTTCCGCGAGGGCCGTCCCGGCGAACAGGACCGTGTTGGGGCGCAGGGCGACGGTCAGCGTCGGCGGCCCGACCGACAGGGGCAGAGCGGCCAGGGCCAGAGACCGCAGGGTCAAGGTGGCCAAGGTGAAGGCCAGCGCCAGCGCCCGACAGGTCAGGGTCAGAACGGCCAGGGGCAAGGCCCGGGGGAGGGTCAACGTCCAAGGGCGCAAGGCCAAGGCCAGCAGGGGCAGGGCGGCCAGGGCCAGCGGCAACCTCAGCCGGGACAAGGCGGTCAGCGCCAGCATGCTCCCGGCCAGAACGGGATACCGCCGCAAGCCATCCAGTAGGGGCGCTCATCCAGTAGGAGCGCTCAACGGGAGGCGCTCCGGGCGGAACGGCAGATCGAGCGGCTTCGCGCGGGCGCACCCAGGTGTCGGTGCGAAGCACCCTCGCCCGACCATCCGGACGCGGACTCGCTTTTGCACGGGCCGCTCCCGCGGGTTAGGCCGGTGCAGGTGGGGGAGTGATGAGCCAAGACGACGAACTCGCGCGATTGCGCGCCAAATATGCGAGCGGGTCAGGCGGCGAGATCCACGACCCCGCCTTTCGGCGGGCTGCCGACACCCAGTTCAAGGGCGACGCGCGGGTTTGGCCGTTCAGCAACGTCGCCACCCTCTGCGGAGCGCCCTACCGGCCCGATGCACCGGAGCTGCCCGGCTTCGACGGGCTCCAGGCCGTCCTGGTGGGCGTGCCCATGGACCTTGGCGTCACCAACCGGGCGGGAGCCCGCCTGGGCCCCCGCGCCGTCCGTGCAGTGGAGCGGATCGGCCCCTACGAGCACGTGCTGCGCCGCGTGCCGCTCGCCGAGGCGCGGGTGGCCGATGTCGGCGACGTGCCGATGCGGTCGCGCTTCTCGCTCGAGAACTGCCATGCCGACATCGAGAGCTTTTTCCGGCGCGTGGTGCGGGCCGGCGTGGTGCCGCTGACGGTCGGCGGCGACCACTCGATCTCGGGCTCGATCCTGAAAGCGATCGGGTCCGACAGGCCGGTGGGCATGATCCACATCGACGCCCATTGCGATACATCGGGCCGCTATGAGGGGTCCAAGTTCCACCACGGCGGGCCGTTCCGGGAGGCCGTGCTGGCCGGGGTGCTGGATCCGCGGCGCACCATCCAGATCGGCATCCGGGGTGGCGCAGAGTACCTGTGGGAATTCTCCTACGACAGCGGCATGACGGTGATCCACGCCGAGGAGGTCACGGCGCTCGGCATCCCGGCCATCGTGGCCCGGGCCCGGCAGGTCGTAGGCGAGGATCCGGTCTATGTCTCGTTCGACGTCGACGGGCTCGATCCCGGTTACGCCCCTGGGACCGGCACGCCCGAGGTCGGCGGCCTCACGCCGCGCGAGGTGCTCGAATTCCTGCGCGGCCTCGCCGGCCTCGACATCGTCGGGGCCGATGTGGTCGAGGTGGCACCGCAATATGACGCCACCAGCAACACGGCCCATTGCGCCGCCCAGGTGCTGTTCACCCTGCTGAGTCTGGCGGTCGAGGCGATCGGCCGCCGCTCGCTCGCCGTGTAACGGCACGACTGGAACCGGGGTTCGTCGCGATGCTGTGCCGCCTGTCGTCGCGGCGCAACACCGGCCCGCAATCACCCGGCAGACCGACGCCCCAAGGGTGCGCGGCTTGACCCTCGCCCTGCGGGCGCGCCATCGTGCCCGGCGTGGATGACGAGGAGCATGCGGATCATGGGACGCGCATTTGGAGCTCTGGCTCTGGCCCTGGTCTTGGCCAGCATCGCGGCCGGCGCCATGGCCCGCCCGGTCGTGCCGGCCGAGAAGCGCTACTACGATTTCGAGGGCGACCTGCCGGCCTGCGACGACCCCGGCGTGCTGGAGAGGATCACGGCGCGGTTCAGCCGCAAGGAGTCGGAGTATTGGAACACGTCGCTCGCGATCGTCAGGTTCGACAGCATCAAGCTGCTGGTGGCGCGCCCCTGGGGGCTCGATCACATCCCGCGGAACTTCTGCATCGCCCGCGCTTTGCTCAACGATAATTCCTATCACGAGGTCTCCTATGCGGTGATCGAGAACGCCGGCATCATCGGTTTCGACTACGGAGTCGAGTGGTGCGTGCGCGGGCTCGACCGGAACCTTGCCTACGCGCCCGCCTGCCAGGGTGCCCGCCCCTGATGGGCACGGCGACGCGGGCTTCCGCTCGGGTCCTCTTGGCGGCGCTCGCCGCCGGTCTGCCGTCGGCGGCGTTGGCCCAGACCGCCGCCGCGGCGCCTTGTGGAACCGGCGGCTGCGCGGACGCGGGGAGCGCCGCAACGGCGCAGCCTGCCGGCGGGGCTCCTGCCGATGGCACGTCGTCGAGCGGCGGCGCGGCCGCGCCGGGTCGCTTCGATTTCTATGTCCTGGCCCTGTCGTGGTCGCCCGGATTCTGCGCCACCGGCGGCGACAGCAAGGCCAAGGCCCAATGCGCGGTCGGCAGTGGCCTCGGCTTCGTGGTGCATGGGCTCTGGCCGCAGAACGCCCACGGGTTCCCGAGCGACTGCGGACCGGCCGGGCGCTCGCCGTCCCGCCAGTCTCTCGATGTAGTCAGGGGCGTCTACCCGGACGAGGGCCTGGCCCGCTACGAATGGCGCAAACACGGCACCTGCACGGGCCGCAGCCCCACCGATTATTTCGCCGACGTGCGCCGGGCCCGCGATGCGGTCGTGATCCCGCCGGGATTCCAGGCCCCGCACGAGGACCAGACCTGGGTGCCGCTCGACGTTGCGCGCGCTTTCGCGGCCGCGAACCCCGGTCTGAGGACCGACGAGATGTCGGTCACCTGCCGCGCCGGCACGCTCGAGGAGGTTCGCATCTGCCTCGCCAAGGACCTCCGCGGCTTCGTCTCCTGCCCCGAAGTAGCGCGAGCCTCCTGCCGGAGCGGCGGCGTGGACGTGCCGCCCGAACGATGACGCAGGGAGGAACGCGGGTGTATGCCCGGCCCTCATGAACTACCGCCACACGTTCCATGCCGGCAACTTCGCCGACGTCCTCAAGCACGCGCTGCTGGCCAGGGTGCTGACCTACATGGTCCGGAAGCCCGCGCCGCTACGATTCCTCGACACCCATGCCGGGATCGGGGTCTATGACCTCGGCGGCGGCGAAGCTTCACGCACGGGCGAGTGGCGCGACGGCATCGGGCGGCTCGATCCTGCCACCATGCCGGCCGACATCCTCGACCTGATGACGCCCTACCTGGCGGCTGTCGGACCCCGTAGCCCGGACGGCAGCTGGCGCTCCTATCCCGGATCGCCCGCGCTGGCGCAATGGATCCTGCGGCCGGAGGACCGGCTCACCCTGTGCGAAATGCATGGAGACGACGCCGCGGCCCTGAAGGCCAATGTCGGCCGCGACAAGCGCGTGAAAGTGCTGCCGTCCGATGGCTACGCGGCCCTGAACGCGCTGGTGCCGCCGCCCGAGCGGCGCGGCCTCGTGCTGCTCGACCCGCCCTTCGAGAAGACGGCCGAGTTCGAGACCTTGCTCGATGCCGTGCTCCGCGCCCATCGCCGATGGCCGACCGGGAGCTACATGCTGTGGTATCCGCTGAAGGACCGTACTGCCGTGGGCCGCTTCGCCAATGGCCTTGCAGGTTCGGGGATGAGACGCGTTCTGCAACTGCACCTCATGGTGGGAGATCCGGATGCCGGGCCGCTGGCCGGTTGCGGCCTCGTTCTCGTCAATCCGCCCTTCACGCTGAAAGGTGAGGCGGAACGGCTGCTGCCTTGGCTCGCCGCCACGCTGGCGCGGCCGGGACGGAGTTCCGCGGGCGCCTGGACGGCACGCTGGCTCGCGGGGGAATGAAGTCGACGGTGGCCCGCATCGCCGGCTCGGCATCGCAGGCGCTATCGGACATCCCACCCGGTAGGGTACCCTGTAGCGGCGCGAACCCCGTGCCGAGAAGGCGCCCGACATCCGCAACACCGCCGACCGGAGAACATCATGGGCCCGTCCGCCGAATCCCGAGCACCCTGCAGTGTGGTGCGACCCCAACCCGACATTCGCGGCATACAGGCCTTGTCTACAACCCCGCAGTATCGGCCGAGACCGTCGGGTCGCAGGGCATCCCTATGCAGCTCGTGACGATCCCGCCGGGCGGCCGGGCCAAGGCCCACAGGCACGAGGCGCAGGAGACCGCGATCCACGTGCTGAGCGGCACTTCGGGTTGCTGGTACGGCGAACGGCTGGAAGGACATCTCGACGCCGGTGCCGGCGCGTTCGTCTACATCCCGGCCGGCTGCCCGCATCTGCCGTACAATCCCAGCGCCACCGAGCCCTGTGTCGCCGTGATTGCCCGCACCGACCCGAACGAGCAGGAGAGCGTCGTGCTGCTGCCGGAGTTCGACGCCATTCATGTCTCCGCCCCTGCAGGGGCGACGCGCTGATCCCGAGCCAGCATCGGCTCGCACGCCCGGCCCATGCTGGCCTCGTTCAGCATGTTCGAGGAGAGTTCGGGTCGCGCTCCGGGACTGGATGCAGAGGGAATGGGCCTCTCTCCGGAAAGGTGGAGACGGCAGCACGATCCGCTTACTACCGATATGCTACGCGAGCACGTCAGGCTGCCGGGCACCGGGATCGATGATGCGGGCCACGTCCAACGCAGAACAGACGATCGTGATCCGGCCCTCGACCGACGCCGATCTGTCCGCAATGGTGGCAATCTACGCCCACCATGTCGGGCGCGGCATCGGCGAACTCGGAGAATACGAGGCCGAGGCGCTCGACGCCGACGACCTGAAACGCCGGCGGAAGTCGATGCGCCGCAAACGTCTGCCTCATCTCGTGGCCGATTGCGATGGCACCGTGGCGGGTTACGCCTATGCGGTGCCGTTCCGCAAGTGCCCGGCCTACCGCTACACGCTGAAGCACTCCATCTACGTTCACGCCGAACACCTGCACGAGGGCATCGGCCGTTGCCTGTTGCCGGCCCTGGTCGCGGTTTGCGCGGCAGGTGGCTATCGCCAGATGATCGGCTACATCGACGGATCCAACGAGGCCTCGCTGCGCCTCCACGAGACATGCGGGTTCCGGCGCGTCGGCCTGCTGCCCGCAGTGGCCTTCAGATTCGGCCACTGGTGCGACACCGTCATGGTGCAGCGCTCATTGGGCCAAGGGGATGCAACCATGCCGGGGCTCTGGGCCGGGAGGAAGCGGGCGGCCTGACCCCGACGAGGTCCGACCCGCCCAGAACCGCAAGGACGTCAGCGTGAGACGAAAGTGCGCTGGAATTCGTCGATGATCGTGTCGTGGAACTTCGAAAGCCACCCTTCAGCGACCTTGGCCCGGTTCTCGGCCGCGTCGGCGCGCCTTTCCGCGATCGTCAGGCGGCCTTCCATCGCCCGGATCTGATCGGCATGGCGCTGGACGAGATCCGCCTGATATTCCTCGGCCGCCGCTGCCCGCTCGTCCGCGAGCCTGATGGCCTCGAACGCCTCGGTGACGAGGTCGAGCGCCGAAGACCAGTCGCGCTTGCCCGCCGCAGCGGCCTCGCTGGCGTTCTGGAGCAGCTTGTCCTTGGCCATCGTGGCAAATTCCACCACGCGCTCCGGTGCCGGAGTTCCTTGCAGCGGCATGAGCGCCGTGGACGTCTGCTCGCCGTCGTCCCTGATCTGTGCTGAGGCTTCCATACCCTTACGCTCCTATTGCCGACTGCGATTCCCGCTATCTACTCGGGAGGATTGAACGCCATCACGTTGCTGGCAACCGGTTTGTCCGGCTTCGACCCGAGCTCTTCATCCTCCCCGACCACTCGGGCACCTGTCGTCCCGGTCTGCCGTTTCAAGGCCGTGTACTGGGCCAAGACAGTCGAACGGCTTTTGCGTGCGATGTCCAGGGCACCATGCGCCAGGGACCGTTCCGCACGTTCATTCTGCAATTCCTCGATCAGTCGCCGGTGGGTGACTTCGAACTCCGACCGCTCCTGTTCGAATCGGGCATTGAGCTGCTCGATCCGCTCAAGGAGGCTCGAAGATTTCCGGTTGGCACTCTCGATAATTTGGTCTTTGGCGGCAACCGCCTTTGCCAGCATGTCGCATCTGTCTTTCAGTTCTGCATTAATTCTTTGAAGGTCATGAGACTGCGCGTTGGTTCTCGCGGTAGCGTCGAGCGCCACGTCGAGGCGGCGCTCCAACGTGACCTTCTCGGCCTGGGCGTCCTTGAGGGTTTTCTCCGCGAGCCGCAACGCCTCGGCTTTGTCACGAAGCTGGTCGCGCACATGGGCCAGCAACTTGTCCGTATTCACGACATGAGCCGTCAACCCGTCGTTCTTCATCGACAGCGAAGCGACCTCGGCCTCCTGGGCGGACCGCTCCGCCTCGCGAGCCGCCTCGAGCTTCTGCCGTGTCGCCTGCTCGGACGCGAGCTTGGCCTGCAAATTTCCGATCGACGACCGCGCAGCCTGCAATTGCGGATCCATTTCCGAAATCGTGCGGCTGTAACTCGCCACCTTCTGGGTCAAGCTTTCCGTCAGGTGCTGAAGACGCGCGCATTCCGCCTCCGAAAGCCCGATGATCTCGCGTGCTTCGGCGGCTTGCTGCTCGGCCTGCGCGCGCATCTCCTCTGCCACGGCGACGTCATGCCGAAGGGTTGCGTTCTCCTCCCCCAGCGTCTTCGTTCGTTCCGTTTCCGAGAACAGGCGGTTGTCGAGCGCTTCCGAATGACTCTTCAGTTCGGATATCCTGAGCCTCAACTCCGTGATGCGAGTATCCTGATGGCGCAACATCTCTTCACGGTCGCGCAAGGCCGCGTCGACCTCCTGGAACTCACCGGCCAACTTGGCCGATGAGAGTTGAAGACTTCGGAGTTCGGAACGGGCTGCAAGCGACACGTCGCGCTCGCGCTCCAACAGCGCTTCGACCTCCATCAATTTGGCGCGAGTCGCAGCGTGCTGCTCCACGAACGTGTTCAAAGGCCCTATGATCTGGGAGAATTCACCGGACAGGCTTTGCAGATCATCGAGGCGCTCCGCGAGGCTGTTCACGCGGTCACGGATGTTTTCGCTCTGCTGACCGACGAGATCCAGCGGGCCTCCCCCGACGAGGCGCTCCGCCTTGGCCGGGCTTTCGGCCACGGTGACGTGCGGCGGCATGTCGACCTCGTCGACCGGATGCGGCTTCTTTAAGAATGACCATTGCTCGAACATGATGACGGGAGCCCGGCTGGAAGACCTTGTGAGCGCGGCGCGGCCTATGCGGGACCGCGCCGATCGAGCGTGGTATCAGCCGACTTCGGCGTCATCGCACACTCCCGATTCGGAATCACCGAGGCCCGAGGGGCCGAACTCCGCAGGCGGAAATGGGCGGTCGTGCATCGCGACACGGCCGAAAAGGTCGGTTGTCAGGGTCGAAAGCGCAAGCTGGGCCCGCGACCCTTGGCCCAGTAGGTTTCGGATCGTCGTCTGCAGACTGAGCTGCGACGCTTCGGCCACGAGGGCGCGCTGCTCGGCCTCGCCGGCTCGTGCCCTTTCGGCGTCGACCTGTTCTTCCGCACGCTCGACACGACGCTGCAAAGCTTCCAGGCGGCTCTCGAAGACCTGGGTCTTCGTCTCCAGGACGGCGCTCTTGTTGCGCCAGCTCTGCGCTTCGAGCTTCAGGGCATCGATCGCCTTCTCGGAACGGTCCGCCATCGTTTCCATGGCGAGTTCGACTTCGTCGCGCCGTCTCCTGAGCAGCTCCACGAGCCTGACGGCGCAGTTCAGGACATTGAACGCCGACTCGTAGTCCCTCGATGTCAGATGTCGATCGTCCTCGCGGACTCCGTCGTCCTCGCGCCCTCCCATGACATCCGCGTCGACCCCGACCACCCTGTCGGTCGGGTCGGACTCGCCCGTGGTGCGTTCGACGCGAGAGGGACCCAGGCCAAGCTCCGGCACCAGTTCGGCACCGGTCTGCAAAGGATATTGAGTCAGGCTCAAGGACTTCGTTCCACCACGGTCACATCGGTAAGCTGATCACGCCATGTTTCTGGAACTACTTCGACATCGCCACCCCGACTTCGGTCAAGCGACGGAACAAGGCGGCGCACCAACACAAGGACGCTCGCAACCCCCGCTTGTGCCGTTCCCTACCCGTTCTGCAATCCTGCGGCGGTTAATGAATGGCAGAAATTTGGGATCTGCACAACGGCTAGATGACCCCTGTACCCCGATTTCCGGTCCGCAGCGAAGCCGACGCTCCGACCCTCGCTCAGCGCAGCGTCCGCCGTATCGGAAAGCGCTCAAGCCGCTTGGGTCATGGCCTGCTTTTCCTGCTGAACTTCGACGTGCTCCAAGATGCCGTCCACCGACGAGCCTACGCCGAAGGCTTTGCTGACGAGCTGTTGCAACTTCATCGACAGCCGATCAGCAACAGCAGCCCTCTCCGTTACCTCTTGCAGCGATTTCTGCAAATCGGCAGCATGAGCCTCGGCCGTTACTGCGCGTGCCTCGGCAGCATTGACTTTCTGCTTGGCATCCGTCAGATCCTTATCGGCCTTTTGCGCATGCGACTTCATCCCCGAAGCAAGTTTCTGCCATTGGATCTTTGTCTTTTTGTGTTGCTGATCCCTGATTCTGTTTTTCTGCTCAAAGGCGGCAGCATCGCTCTCCAACTGGTGACAGCGTCTCACGAGAACATCGATAGCTCTCGTGGCCCGCGCGATCAATTCTTCGGCCAAACCGGGATCGCTTGCCGCTTTGCCGTCGGGTTTGGCGGGGGCCGCGTTCGGCCGGACGGTCTTGAGAAAGCGCTGCATATGCGCGTCCACGTCGGAGAGGGTCGTCGACCCGCCGCTGAGGACCTTGAGATCGAGAATCGGTGCTGCCTGAGAACCCGCCGCCGCCATCTTACGCCTCCTTCAGGACGTTCCCTTAAAATAACCTTAACGACAAAAATTAACAATTCGTTAATCAGGACCCGGATCAAGCGCGGTTTCCATGCGGACACGTCAGTATAGGCGACCGATGTGCCTCGTCGCCCGACGTCGAAGGCACGTCGATCGACCTCGCGACAACGGCCCTCGGTGATGTCGGGCGCGCCTGTTCATCGGTGGCGGGGCCGCCTCATTCGGCTGCCACTCTGGTGAGCACGCTCGCCAGAATGGGATGCACGCGAGAGCCTATGCCGAAAGCGTTGACGATCTTGTCATGCAGTTGGGTCGACAGGTTCTCGGCCATGGCGGCGTGCTCGGCCGCCGCCATGGAGGCCTGCTCGAGGTCCGCGACCCGCGCCTCAGCCGCCAAGGCCCGTGCTTCCACGGCTGCAGCGCGTGCTTCGATGGCTTCCTGCTTGGCCCTCATCGTCTCCAGCCGCTGATCGGCCTGTTCCACTTGCGCCTTCAATCCCGCAGCGAGTTTACGCCATTGTTCGAGCGCCTGTTCCTGCTCGCTCGCTTGCGCCTCGGCCTGCTTCTTCGATGCCTCGTACTCCTGCTCGAGCCGCTGACATTGTATCGCCAAGGCCTCGAGAGCTTGAGAAGCGTGTTCGAGGAGGTTGACCGCCGTGTCGATATCGCGTTTCGGCAAGGTCTTGTTGGTCTCCAAACTCGATCCCGGCGCCTCTACTTGCTCCTGCGGGGCCTTATGCAGGAAGTTCCGCATCAAGACTTCCATATCGGGCTGACTGGCGGCCGCCGGATCGTCCGACCCCGGACTGTGCCGCAGGAAAAGCGCATCCTTGCCCGCCATGGCGTCACCTCTCTCGCTCGACCTCGCCACGATTTATGCTCCACGGTTGGACGACGTTCAATGTATTTGTGCGTGGGGTCGGCCCCTCTTCGACCGCCCGCAGGTCTCGGCCATCTCGGCCGCAGCGCGGCGGCGTCCCCGGCCGTCACGCCGCCAGGACCTCGTCGGTCCAGACGCGGAACTCCGTCAGGCGGCTCGACCCGAAGGTGTGGGTGAGCGACACGTCGGCAGCGTCGCGCCCGAACGCCATGAGCACGCGGCCCTTGCGGGGCGCGTTGTTGCGCGGATCGAAGACATGCCAGCGGCCGCCGAGATAGACCTCGACCCAGGCCGCGAAATCGCCCGGCCCGTAGGGCGGCTCGAGCCCGATGTCGCTGATGTAGCCGGTGCAATAGCGGGTCGGGATGTTCATGGCCCGGCAGAACGCGACGGCGAGATGGGCGTAGTCGCGGCACACGCCCCGCCGCTCCGCATAGGCC
>CAXUCF010000004.1:14180-20773 GCA_964249275.1 uncultured Lichenihabitans sp. | reverse complement strand
ACGATGGCCTGGACGCGAGCCCAGCCGGGCGGGGAGCCGCCGAAAAGGCGCCAAGCCACGTCCGACAGGGCGTCGCTCTCGCAGTAGCGGCTGGCCAGCAGGAAGCCGAGCGTATCGGTGGGCAGATCCTCGACCGCGTGCTGGGCCGCGGCTTCGTCGACCGCGTCCCACTGCCCGTGGTCGCGGATCACGCTGTCGACCTTGACCGAGAAACGCCCGGGGGGCGCCAGCACGCGGCTGCACCAATTGCCGAAGCCGTCGCGAAATCCCTCGATCGGCACGGAAGGCTCGGTCGTGATCAGGTCCGGTCGCTCGAGGTCGGCCGAGCGCGAGTAGTGCACGTTCAGCATCAGGATGATCGGGGTCGGGTAGGGAAGCTCGAAGGCGAGTTCGCAGCCCAGTCGAATGCGCATCTTTGGCCCTTTCGACGGCGGGCTGGCGGGCGCAAAGGCCGTGACACGTGAGCCCCGCGCGGGGAATGCGCGGAGGTTCGACGAGGGCTTCGGGCGATGCGCGACTCAAGCCGTCGCGGTGAAGGTAATACGGCGCAGGCGGTCTGTCGCGCATCGGTTTCGCAGGGGCGGCTCGGGGCACGGGTGATCGCTTCAGTGATCGCCGTCGAAGAAGGACGCCGGATCGCGTCCGCGCCAAAGCACGCCTTGGATGGTGACCGTCGCATCTTCGACCGTGAAGGCGATCGAAGCCCAGCGACGATATCCCATGACCCGCAGCCCCGGATAGAGGTCGTGACGCAGAATGCCCCGACGCGGAAAAATCTCGAGACCGCGACAGGCTTCAATCAGGCGCTCGGTCACGTGACGCGCGTTGACGGGTCCGGATGCAGCTTCATTGACGGTAGATGGTCTCCAGATGCCGCTCGGATCGAACAGAAAAGACGATCCGATGTGCCATCGTCAGGGTTTGCTCAAGACCCGACGTTCGATGCGGCTCAGCACATCGTCGACCGGAATTCCGGGAGCCGGCTCGGCCGCCATTTCAGTGCAGCTTGCCACGACCTCATCGCGGAGCCAAAGTTCGGTTGCACCGTCATCGGCCAACAAGGTCTCGAGTCCCTCTCGAACGACGGCACTTTCCGAGTCGAACTGCCCGGAGGCGACCTTCGCGGCGACAGCCTGCGCCAACTCGTCCGGCAGAGTGATCGTGAGCGACCTCATCCCGCTGCATCCTTCAGGCATCCATGTCGTGCAGCGTAGCATGACGACTGCACGAGCTCCAATGCTGCGAGCATGCGGGTTCTCACCGCGCGTCTTCGATCAGCATGGCGGCGCCCTTCTCGGCGATGACCGCGGTGGGCGTATTGGTGTTGCCCGACGTGATGGTCGGCATGATCGAGGCGTCGATCACCCGCAAGCCCGCGAGTCCATGGAGCCGCAGCCGCGCGTCGACCACGGCCTGCGGATCGTCCGACGTGCCCATGCGGGCCGTGCCGACCGGGTGGAAGATGGTGGTGCCGATGTCGCCGGCCGCGCGGGCCAGAGAGGCGTCGTCGTCGCCCACCGTGGGGCCGGGCAGGTATTCTTCCGGCGCGAAGCGGCGCAGGGCCGGCTGGGCCATCAGCCGGCGCGTCATCCGGATGGCGTCGGCCGCGACGGCGCGGTCCTCCGCGGTGGCGAGATAGTTGGGCGCGATCACCGGGGCGGCGGCGGGGTCGGCCGAGCGGGGCCGCACGGTGCCGCGCGAGGTCGGCTGCAGGTTGCAGGCCGAGACCGTGATGGCGGGGAAGCGGTGCAGGGGATCGCCGAACTTGTCGAGCGAGAGCGGCTGCACGTGGAACTGGATGTTGGCCCGGTTCCGGCCGGGGCCCGACCGCATGAAGATGCCGAGTTGCGAGGGCGCCATGGTGAGCGGCCCGCGCCGCCGCAACGCATAGTCGAGCCCCATCAGGGCGCGCCGCGGCAGCGAATGGTAGGTCTCGTTGAGCGTGCGCGTGTTCGAGACCTTGTAGATGGCGCGCTGCTGGAGATGGTCCTGCAGGTTCGCACCGACACCGGGCTGTGCGAGCCGCATCGCGATGCCGAGCGGCCGCAGCCAGTCCGGCCGGCCGATGCCGGACAGCCCGAGGATCTGCGGCGACCCGAGCGCGCCGGCCGCGAGGATCACTTCGCCGCGGACCCGCACCTCGATGTCGCGCCCGCCCTGCCTGAACCGCACGCCGCGGGCCCGGCCGTCCTCGACCAGGATCCGCTCCACCATGACGTGCGTCTCGAGCCGCAGGTTCGAGCGGCCCAGCACCGGCTTCAGGAAACCCCGCGCCGAGGACCAGCGGCGCCCGCGTTTCTGGTTGACGTGGAAATAGCCCGCGCCTTCGTTGTCGCCCCGATTGAAGTCGTCGACCCGCGGCACGCCCATCTCGCCGGCCGCGTCGCGCACCGCATCGAGCACCGGCCAGGACACGCGCGCCGCCTCGATCCGCCAGCCGCCGCCGGCCCCGTGGTGCTCGCTGTCGCCCAGGAAGTGGTCTTCGAGGCGGCGGAAGCAGGGCAGCATGTCGCTCCAGCCCCAACCCGGCAGGCCCATGGCGCGCCAGCCGTCGTAATCGGCCGCCTGCCCCCGCATGGAGATCATGGCGTTGATGGCCGAGGAGCCGCCGATCACCTTGCCGCGCGGGTAGTGGAGCGCACGCCCGTTGAGGCCGGGCTCGGCTTCCGTCTCGAACATCCAGTCGGCGCGCGGGTTACCGATGGCGAAGAGGTAGCCGACCGGGATGTGGAACCAGATCCAGTTGTCGCGGCCGCCGGCCTCGAGCAGCAGCACGCGGCGTCTCGGATCCGCCGACAGCCGGTTGGCCAGGATGCAGCCTGCCGTCCCGGCTCCCACCACCACGTAGTCGTAGTCCCCCTCCAAGCGCTCCAAGCCGCGTCCCCCGCCCGTGCCGGCCGACCTCACGCGCCGGTTCGTCGCCGGGATGATACGTCAAGGCGGGCGGCTTGGGGAGAGACGGTCGCCGAGGCGCCGCAGGGCAGGCAGGGGACGCGACGCGGGGACCGGGCGGTCGAATGACCGGTCAGAGCACCGTTTCTGCGAGCCGGGCGCAGCAACCCGCCTTCAAGGCGGCCGATCCGGGTCGTTTCGGCTCGCGTCCTCAAAACCGTGAAGGTGACGAGAACCACCGGAGGCGGGACTCGATCACTCCCCGCCCCGGGCGGCCACGACGTTCAGTGCGCGCAGTCCTTGTCGAGCGCCGCCGCGAAGTCGAAGCCGGCGAACAACATTCCGGCGCGAAACTTGAAGCTCGGCTTCAGCGGGATCGGGCCGCCAGCCGGCTGCAGCGTCATGGGGCGGGTGGCGTTCCAGGAGCCATCGGCATTGTGGTGGAACAACGAGCAGGACATCTCGTAGTCGTTCGGTCCCGGCGCGGCGGGCGCGGGCGCCTGCTGGGCCGAGGCGAGCGAGGGGATGGCGAGCAGCACGGTGGCGAGCAGGAGTCTTGTCATGGCGGCATCCGAGTCGTGAACTGCCTCCGGTACACTGCGCGGGTCCGTCCGTCATCTCCTCCAAGGCGCGCTAGCGTGCGCCCACATCTCGCTCCCGAAGGACATGCGCTGTCCAGCGCGCACGCTATCCGGGACGCGGCGATTCGCAAGTTCGATGGGCGACTGCTGGTCCGCAAGGAGGATCTGCAGTCCCCGAAGGTCGATCATCGCGCCGCTTCAGTCGCGGCTGCCCCGAGAGGCCCGCCGGCAGAACCGGTCAGCCATGCGCCGCAATAGTCGGCGAGCCGTTCGACGTCCCCCTCGTGGCCGGCGAACCCGACATAGCCGTCGGGGCGGACGAGAAGCAGCGAGGGCGCGGTTCCGAAATGCTCGACGAACGGCGCCCCGGCCGAGGGGTCGGCGGGGGCCTCGATCTGGAATTCATCCACGAGGTCCCGCCAAGGCGCCAGGGCCGCGCCGATCCTCCCGTGCAGGCTCTCCGGGTCGGTCGTGTTGGCGGAGAGCAGGGCGAAACGCGAGGGGTCGAGCAGGTTGAACACGCGACGCTCCTCAGCCGGTGCACCTCGCTTCAGCAGCTTGATGGGGCCGTCGGGAACCCGGTCTCCCGCATGCAGCGGGCCGCGGGGCCCGTGATGGGCCGAGAGCGGACTGCTGCGATAGCCGAGGGCGATCTGGCTCATGCGCGCGGTGCTGCTGTGCTGCACGACGTCGGACCCGCCGATCCACGGACCGAGGTGGTCGAACAGGCTCCGCATCACCGGGTTCTCCGAGCCGATGAGGCCGGTCAGGTTCTCCGTCTTGAACAGCACGTCGCGCATGACAGGAAGGCGGTCCTGCTCGTAGGTGTCGAGCAGCCTGTCGGGAGCGCGATCCTTGAGCACCAGCGCCAGCTTCCAGCACAGGTTCATCATGTCCTGGATGCCGGTGTTCATGCCCTGCGCTCCGGCGGGGCTGTGGATATGGGCGGCATCCCCGCCGAGCAGCAGGCGGCCGACCCGCAGGCGCGGCACCATGCGGGAGTTGATGGCGAACCACGAACTCCAGGTCATGTCGTGGAAGCGCGCCGCAATGGGCGAGCGCTGATCGTAGACGGCCTGCAACTCGCTGAGGCGCGGCTCGGTGTCGGGGCTCGGCTCGCCTAGCGGATTGCTGGCAATCAGGCGGAAACGATGCCCGCCCATCGGGAACAGGCCCATGAAGCCGTGTTCGGACGAGAAGATATGGAAGTCGGTCTCGGGCAGGTCGCCGTCGATATGGAGGTCGCCCAGTGCGTAGTGCTGGTTCAACGTCTTGCCCTCGAAATGGAGGTCGAGGCTGGTGCGCACGACGCTGTGCGCGCCCTCGGCGCTGATGAGGTAGTCGGCCGCGGTCTGCTCGATAGTTCCGTCGGCGTGGCGCAGCATGGCCGAGACCTGGCCGCGCCTGGCCATGGCGTCCTGGGCGAACCCGATCATCTCGACGCCGCGCTCGACCGTGACGCCCTGGGCCGTGATCGCTTCGGTGAGGATCCGTTCGGTTTCGGATTGGGAGACGAACAGAACATAGGGGTAGCGGCTGTCGATCCCGCCGAAGTCGAGCCGGAACACGCGCTTGCCGCCGCCATAGGCACTGGCGTAGCGGCCCTGGTTGCCGAGCCGGACGAAGGCGTCGGCCAGACCTCTGAGTTCCATCTGCTCCAGCGTGCGGGCCTGCACGCCGATGGCGCGCGAGGTCGTGGCGGGCTCCGGCCTCTTGTCGATGATCCGGGTCTTGACCCCCATTCGGGAGAGTTCGAGCGCCGCGGTGAGGCCGGTGGGGCCGGCCCCGACGATCAGCACCTGCGTCGACGTGAGCTTTGGCATGGCGATTCTCCTCGACGGCGTCTTCGGTTGCAGTCAACCGGCCTCGGCGAGCCGGGGCGATTCCTCGTCAGGTCGGTCCTCGGGCGACGATTTGCCCGACGCGTTCCACTCGTCATCCCTTGGGACCGCAGCCTCGATACGCACTCGACCCCGATGGTCGCGCTGAGGCCGGAAGTGGTTGCACGCACGCGAGCGTGACCTCTACATGGCTCTGCTCCCGATCGCCTCTGCCGAAGCGGAGCGGCTCCTTTCTCGCGCGACAGCTTGGTCCATCATTTGTAAGTTTCCTGACAAAAGCAACCATGAGCGTGAAGAAAACCACCCGCTCCGCTCTGCTGCCCCCCGAGGCCATACGCCGGCGCTATGCGTCGAGCCTGCCAGCGGGACAGGTGCTCGCCATCGAGGTGCTGTTCGCGCTTCGCGCCGGGGTTCAGGGGGTCGACAACGCCCTGTCACGGTGGCTGGGCAGCGATGCACTAACGCCGGGCCGCTGGCAGATCCTGGTCGTGCTGTGGTCCGCCGACCGGCCGCTGCCGCAACGCGAGATCGTCGCAGCGCTCAAGGTCTCCAGGGCCACGGTGTCGGGGCTGGTCGAGACGCTGCTGGCGGAAGGCCACGTCACCGCGACAGCCGATCCCAAGGACAAGCGCCGTATCCTCGTCGCCCTCACGCCGGACGGGCGAACCATGACCGAGCGCCTGGTGCACGAGAATGCCGCACGCCTGCGGGGCACGTTCGGCGCTTTGACCAACGACGAGTTGCAGGTGTTGGCCGGCTTGTTGGCGCGCTTGCTCTCCTGAGATCTGCTGGGGAGTTTGGCGCAGCATGGCTCCCCACCTCAGCCTTTCCCCGGTTCCTCTCCATAGATCCGCTCAACGATCGCCTCGATCGCGGCCGTGTCGTCGCCCGCCATGCCGTCCATGGCGGCCATGCGGCCCAGCACGGTCGTGGCGATGCGCTCTTCCACGGTGTCCTCGGCATAGGCGTAGTAGATCACCGCCATCTCGCCGTCGCGGTGGCAGCGGCCCTCGACCTGCTGGAGCTGGATGGCGCTGTGGCGCATGTCGTGGACCACGAGGGCGCGGGGGCGCTCGCCGCCCGGCATTTCGTTGGCGTGAAGCGAGATCGATTCCGTGACCGTGAACACCACCACGTCGAGCCCGCCGCGTTGGAAGGCCACGCGGGCCGCCTCGTTGGCGTCGGCGCTGCCCCGCCCATCGATGGCGCCGGCCCGCCAGCCGCGGCCGCGCAGCGTCTCGGCCAGCGGGCGCTGCACGAACTGGTCACCTTCCCGCGG
>CAXUCF010000004.1:802-14170 GCA_964249275.1 uncultured Lichenihabitans sp. | reverse complement strand
CTCGGCGACGTCGGCGGTGCCGGCGACGCGCAGCAGGCTCGCCTTCTGGCGGAAGCGCAGGTCGGCGGCCCAGCCGACCGGGCGGCGCGTCGAGCCCCCGAGCAGCCCGAGTTCGCGGCGGAAGTCGCGCCAGGTCGCGTCGTAGAGGCGCCGCTCGGCCGGCGCCAGCGCGGTGGGGCTGAGTTCGCGCTGCACCTCGGGCCAGCCCGCGATGTCGCCGGGACGCCGCCTGAGCCCGATGGCGTGCGGGCCGCGGTAGAGGAGATCGGCCATGCGGGCGCGGTCGCGCGCGTTGGGCTCCCAGCGCCAGTTGGTCCAGCGCCCTTTGGCCCGGCCCATGCCGAGCCGCTTCATTAGCTCCCTGAACTCCGCCAGCGTGCCGCAGGGCTGCCCCGCCGCCACGCCGAGCAGGCGGCCGAGATAGGACAGCTCGTGCGGCGACTGCCCGGCCGTGGCGCTGAGGTAGACCACGAAGGCGGCGGCATCCGCGACCTGGCGGCAGCTCAGGCTCTGCTGGGCATAGGGGTTGCGCAGGCGATGGCTCTCATCGAATACCACGATCGGCCAGACGCGCTTCGGCACTCCGGCACGGGCGAGTTCGTTGTTCTTCGCCCGCACGGATTTGCGCGCGCTCCTGGCCGGCAGGGCCAGCAGGGATTTCGAGCGCTCGTAGTTGATGAGGGTGACGCGCTTCGCCGGCAGCCCCGACCGCGCGATGGTGAGGCGCCACTGCGGCAGCGCGCCCTTCGGCGCCACCACCAGCACCTCGGTTTCGGGCATGGCGGCGACCGCCGACCACACCGACAGCGTCTTGCCGAGCCCCGTCAGGTCGCCGAGCACGAACCCCGGCTTCCCGGCTCGCCGGGCCGCCAGGATCGCGTCGCGCGCCGCCATCTGGTGCGGGCGCGGCACCAGGCGCGGGAGATCGGCGCCGTCGAGGCGGTTGGCGCCTTGGTCGGCCATCATGCTGCGGGGTTCACGAGTTCGAGGATGGGGAGAGCGGCAGGTCGCATTGGGCTCGTGGACGATCCGCATGTTAGGAGGACCTGCGCATCGAGCGCGACACGGACCGCCGCATGAGCGTAGCTGACGCCAACACCTGGTCGACCTTGCTGATCCCGGCGCTGACGCTGATCGACAGCCTCGAGGTCGCGGGATACGGGCGGCTCGACTTCCGCCTCGGCGGCGGCACCGCGCTGATGTTCGCGTTGCAGCATCGCATCAGCAAGGACATCGACATCTTCTTCGATGACGCGCAGGCGCTCGGTTTCCTGTCGCCGCGGCTCAACGAAGCGGCAGCCCCCCTCGCCCGCGACTATGCCGAACAGGGCAACAGCCTCAAGCTGGTGCTCGACGCCGGCGACATCGACTTCATCGTGGCCGGTACCGTGATCCCGGGCGAGCCCCGCGGCACGCTCGACTTCCACGGCCGTTCGATCCCGCTCGACCCGGTGTCGGAGATCCTGGCCAAGAAGCTGCTCTACCGCGCGGCATCGTTCAAGCCGCGCGACGTCTTCGACCTCGCCGCCGTCCTCGAACGGGATCCTACGTCGGCCGTGGCGGCACTCGATGCGACCCGGTCGATGAGCGACGTTCTGCTGCGACGGCTCGATGCCCTGGGTCGGCTCGACCCGGAGCAGCGTCGCGCCGACCTCCATCCCATAGGAGAGGCGGCGAGCTTGCTCGACCGCATGATCGAGACCGTCAAGACGGCCGTCGTCGCGTCCCGCGACGGAGCGCCGCCATGACGGTCGCGCCGCCGCATCGTGGCCCCGCGCTGCCCGGCATGCGAACCATCCTCTCGGCGATCGAGAACGCCAGCACGATCCCGGTCACGCCGGACCTCGTGCTGGGCGTCATGCAGGGCCGAGCGGGCCACCCCTCCCATGTGCGGGCGCTGTTCGGAGACGTCGGGCTCGCGACGTTGGAGCGCGTCGCCGGCGCGGCCGGCATCGCGACCGCCACGTGGGTCGCCGCCTATGCACGCGCCCGGATCGACGTCGCGGCTGCCAACCCCGAGATCGACGCCCTGATGGCCGACGGCACGGTTGCTCCGACCGCGGCGGATCACGCCGGAATCGGCTTCACCGGCCTCGAACCCACGTAACGCCGCACCATCTCGGCGCAGAACGAGGCGAAAAGCTCGGGCTCGCGCGGCGGGCTCGTATGGTGTGGCTCGATCCCGAGATGCTCGGGCGTGAAGCAGAACGTCACGGTGGTGTCGAAGGGCTCGAGCTTCCGCACCAGCCGGTCGAACCAGCGCTCGGCGTCGGGACGGAACCAGTCGGCCCAGGACAGGCCCGTGCGCAGGGTGGTGACGCCGAGCCGCTCCATCCAGGCCACCGCGTCGTCGAGCCGGTGGTCCTCGAAGTGAAACCATTGGCATAGGCCCATGGCGGGCGCCACCTCGGCGAAGTGCGTGGCCGCGATCTTGGGCGTACCGTCCTGGCGCAGCAGGCCCATGGCGAAGTGCCGGTAGTAGGACGAGCCTTCCGCCTCCTTGTGGCGCGTCGTGGCCTCCCATTCCCTCGGCAGGTCGTAGAGCGAGTACCAATGGATGCGGGGCGCGCGGCCGACCAAGAGTTCGGCGGTGCGCTTCAGGCCCCAGTCCTGCACCTCCTCGGCCCCGAAGCTCGAGACGCCGACCTCGCTGACCCAGACCGGCAACGTCGTGACGGCGCGGATCTCCGCGATCTTCTGCGGCCATTCGTCGAGCCCCCACAGGTTCCAGTCGAGCGGGAAGCCGTGCACCGCGAGGGCGTCGAGATGGTCGAGCACGCCCTTCGCCGCGAGGTGCCGCACCCAGGTCGGGTCGATGGGCGACATGCCGCCGAGCACGCGCGGCAGGTGGGCATTCTCGGCCCGGATCGCCCGGGCGGCCAGGATCGTCATCTCGGCGAACCGGCTCCAATCGGGATCGAGCGCCGGATCCCAATGGGACTTGTTGTTGGGCTCGTTCCAGATCATCGCGGCTTCGATCATCGGACGGGCCCTCGGGTCGGATAGGCGGCTTCGGCGAAGGCGCCGCGACTGCCACGGCGGCACAGGAAGACCTCGGGCTCCGGATTGGCCACGATGTCGAAGCCCGAGGAGCGCAGCATGGCGGCCGAGCAGGCGCGGTTCGGCGCCCACCAATTGGTCGGGTCGCCCGCATAGTCGTGCTCGATGAAGTGCATCTTGGGATAGCCCGGCGCGTCGAAATGGCCGGCATCCCAGAACGCGTAGTCGGGCGCGACGGCATCGATCTCGTCAGAGCCGCGCTGCAGCGATTGGAACAGCATGAGATCCTGGGCGACGTTCTCGTAGATGAGGTCCAACGCCAGCAGCGGATGGCGCAGGTGATACAGCACCCCCATGAAGACCACGAGGTCGAAGCGTTCGCCCAAGGTCCCGACATCGTAGACCGACATCCGCCGGAACTCGATATCGCGGTGCCCGAGAGTTTCGGCCGCGAAGCGGGCCTGGGCCAGGTAGTCGTCGTCGAAGTCGATGCCGAGCACGCGCGCAGCACCTCGCCGCTTCATCTCGATGGCGTAAAAGCCCCCGTTGCAACCGATGTCGAGCACGCTCTTGCCGCCGAGATCCTCGGGCAGCACATGGGCGAAGCCGCGGAACTTGACGCCCGGGTAGTCACCGAGGAAATGGCCGGGCGCCGTCCACACGCCGCCGCCGAGATCCATGTTGTGGAACCAGGGGCCGAGCGCTTCGGCGCGCTCGCGGATGTCGGCAACGCCTCGTTCAGCCGTCATGGGATCGATCCGTCCTTCGCGGCCGATGCCGCGGTCTCGTGGGAGCCTGTCCGGTCGGGCGCCGTCTCGGCCCCGCGCTGGCCCAGGAGCCCGATGGCGGCGCGGTAGCCGTTGAAGGTGCCGACGTCGACATAGGCCTCGCCCGCCTTGACCCCGACGGCGCGCCCGCCTGTCGCGATGTAGCTGTTGACCAGCGTGCCGAAATACTCGTCCCGGCGGTCGCGCTCCCGCCACAGCCGGTCGAGTGCGTGGAAGACATGGCCCGGCATCTTGAAGCCGCCCCAGATCCAGTGCGACGCCGCATCGGCACGCTTCACCTGGATCTCGCGGACGCGGCCGTCGGGCTCCAGTACAACGGCGTCGAAGAGTTCCGGCCGCTCGACCGGGAACAGCAGGAACGAGAGCACGTCGTCTGGCAGGGCCGCGAAGCCGTCGTTCGGAAACCACACGGTGTCGGGCAGGCCCACCATCACGGGTTCGTCGGGCTGCACCAGAGGAGCGGCACGGAAGACCGCGTCGCAGAGTCCGTTGGCCTGCGGCTGCACCACATAGGCGATCGTGGTGCCGGCATAGCCGGCGCCGTAATAGGCCAGGATGTCGTGCTTGCCGGGTGAGATCACCATGCAGATCTTGTCGGCGCCGCCCGCCACCATGCGGTCGAGCAGGTACTCGCTGACCGCGCAGGGGCGCTCGACACCGCTGTCGAAGCGACTGCCGACCGGCAGCAATTCCTTCGAGAAGGCCAGCGGCTGGATGCGGCTGCCCCGGCCCGCTGCGGGAACGACGCCCCACATGGTCAGGTAGCCTCGTGCCGATGATGGCGCCGCGTCTCCGATGGCGCCGGCCTCGAACGCCGGGCGAAGCCGCCCGGCACCGCGACGCGGATCAAGGGCATGGCACCCTGCATCTCAGGCTCTCCCGTCGGCAGGGGCACGGGCGGCCTCGACGGCGGCCTCGAAATCGCGCGCCCGGTGTTCGGACGTATGTTCGGCCAGCACGCGCGCCCGGCCGGCTTCCGCGATGCGGCGCAGTTCGGGCTCGCCCAAATCCACCGCGGCCAGCGTGTCGGCCGTGCTCCGCGCCACCAGGATCTCGGACCCCGGCGCGAAGAATTCGTCGAGACCGTCCCAAGCATCGGTCAGGATCGCGGCCCCGCAGGCCGCGGCCTCGAACAGCCGGCCCGAGGGGCACCAGCCCATCTCGGCCATGGCCCGGCGCGTGACGTTGAGGGTCAGCCGGCACGACGAAAAGAAGGCCGGGTGGTCGGGCGGCGGCAGGTGGCGCACGAAGAAGATGTTCTCGGTCCAGGGGAAATCCGCCGGGTATTGCGCCCCACCGATGAGGAACTTGCGCCCGGGCCTCAGCCTGGCCGGTGCGACGAACAGGGCTTCCACCGCGGCCTGCCTGTCGGCCGCATAAGTGCCGAGGTAGCTCAGATCCGCCACGAAGCGCACCGCCCGCGGCACGGGGCGGTGCAGGTCGGGGTCGACGTGGCCATAGAGCGGCGCGACCCGGCGTGCGCCGAGCCGGGTCGCGAGCTGATCCAGCGCCGGGCCGCCCGTGTAGCTCAGCACGAGGTCGTAACCCGCGAAGCCGTCGGGCCCGACGTAAGCGGGACGGGCCGCCGCACTGCCGAGCGCCGCGAGCGTCACGGGCGTATCGAGGTCGTAGAACACGCGCAGCGCGCGGCTGCCCTCGAGTACGAGGCCCTCGGCCGCTGCGGCGTCCGGGCAGTAGGACGTCACCATGGCGACATCGGCCTCGGCGACCTCGCGCCCGGCTCGCGCCGCGACGGCGGCCCAGTCCGGGTAGATCACCAGCGAACCACCGTCCAGCGCATGAAGATCGCGATTGCTGCTATAGTAATCGGCGTCGCGCTCGAAGAACACGACCTCGTGGCCGCGCCGGATCAGCGCCTTCGACAACCCTCGCCAGAGCGTCGCATGGCCGTTGCCCCATGCCGACGAGACCGTGAGGCCGAAGATGACGACCTTCACGGCAAGACCTCGTTGAGCCGCACCAACCGGGCGTAATCGCGCCAGACGTGGAGCGTGGTCACCGAAGCCGGATCGACCGCGAGATGATCGTGCCGGTCGAGCGACAATCCGAGCACGTCGCAGACGATGGCCTTGACGACATCGGCGTGGCTGACCAGCACCACCGTGTCGTCGTGGTCACGCGCGGCGAGACGCTGCACGAGGCCCATGGCGCGTGCCTGAACGGCCGCCATGGATTCGCCGCCGGGCGCAGAGGCCGTGCTGCGGCTCCGATTCCAGGCCTCGCGACGCGGGTCGGCCGCCAGGGTCTCGAAGGTGGCGCCGGTCCAGGCACCGCAGTCGATTTCGTTGATCTCGTCGGCGATCTCGACCGGGCATCCGGTCCGCCCGGCAACGAGGCCGGCCGTCGCCCGGGTGCGTTCGAGCGGGCTCGACAGCACGCGCCGGATCCCCCGCCCCGCAAGCCCCTCGGCCAGGCGCGTGGCCTCGGCCCGCCCGGCCTCGCTGAGGTTGACGCCCGGCATGCGACCGGCCAGCACCCGGCCGAGCAGGCCGTGACTCGCGTGACGAACGAGGAGCAGGGTCAGCACGGGCGCTCGCACGGGATCGTCACTCCGGCCCGGCCATGAACCTCTGGGTGCGCTGGCGCGCTTCCTCGTCGGTGAACTGGCGCGGCGGCGACTTCATGAAGTAGCTCGACGGCCCCACCAGGGCGCCGCCGATGCCGCGGTCGAGCGCCAGCTTGGCACAGCGCACCGCATCGATCACGACCCCGGCCGAGTTCGGCGAATCCCACACCTCGAGCTTGAGTTCCAGGCTCAGCGGCACGCCGCCGAAGGCCGTGCCCTCGAGCCGGATGTGGGCCCACTTGCGGTCCGTCAGCCAGGGCACGTAATCGCTCGGACCGACGTGGATGTCGTCGGCCTCGAGCGGCACCTCGAACTGGCTCGACACGGCCTGGGTCTTGGAAATCTTCTTGGATTCGAGCCGGTCGCGCTCCAGCATGTTCTGGAAGTCGGCGTTGCCGCCGAAGTTGAGCTGATAAGTCCTGTCGAGCCTGACGCCGCGGTCGCGGAACAGGTTGACCAGGGCGCGGTGCACGATGGTGGCGCCGACCTGGCTCTTGATGTCGTCGCCGATGATGGGCAGCCGCTTCTCGGCAAACCGCCTCTCCCATCGCGGGTCGGATGCGATGAAGACCGGCATGCAGTTGACGAAGGCGCAGCCTGCCTCCAGCGCCCGCTCGGCGTAGAACTCGGCCGCCGCCTGCGAGCCGACCGGAAGGTAGCACACCAGCACGTCGACCCGCCGGTCGCGCAGGATCGTGGCCACGTCGGCCGGCATCTCGTCCGACTCCGTCACGACGTCGCGAAGGTAGCGGCCAAGCCCGTCGAGCGTCGGTCCGCGCTCCACCGTGACGCCGGTGTTCGGCACGGCGGCGAAACGCTGCGTGTTGTTGGGCTGGGCCAGCAGTGCCTCGCCGAGATCGCGGCCGACCTTGGCGGCGCTGATGTCGAAGGCCGCCACGGGCCGCACGTCCTCCACGTGATAGCCGCCGACCTCCACGTTCATCAGCCCCGGGACCGGCTCGTTGGAGCGCGCGCCCTTGTAGTATTCGAGGCCCTGGACCAGGGACGAGGCGCAATTGCCCACCCCCACGATCCCCACGCGCAGCTGCTTCTGTCCCAATGTCGGTTCCCTTGATGCCTGGGCTGCTTAGGGCAGACGGACCGGGATTGCAAAGCCGCGGCGTCGCACCGGGGAGGCGGCCCGAAGCTGAAGAACCTACCGCCGCCCCGTTAACCACCCCGCGACGACAGAAGCCCGCGCGGGGCGGGGGCTCGCGCGGGGCGGAGCCGTCTTCAAGGCTTCTTAAATCCGCATGGTGTTGGGTCGTTCGGTCCGGGAGCTTCGGACGGGCGGTACCCACCATGACGATGAAGAACCTTTCCGCGATCCTATCGGTCGTGCTGGGCCTCGGCTGCATCGGCGGTTTTCTACGGAACCACGCCACCGAGCCGGCCGACCGGATCGTGGCGGCCCCAAGACCCACCGTGATGGGCACGGCGGAACCGAAAGGCCCGCAGAGTGCCGACCGGATCCAGAGCGCCGCGGCGGAAACCGCCGGGATCGACACGAGCCTGCCGACCGGATCGATCGACCGGGGATCCGCGCTGCGCGCCCCGAACCCGGCCGCCTATGCGGATGCCGCGAAGGACGGATCCTCGCTGAGGCTCACGGGAGCCGAGGCCGTCAACTACCTGGCCGGCAACACCCTGCGTCGCGAGGGTCCCGGCGAGCCGCTGCATTTCACCTATTTCGCGTCGCGCGGGCTGCAGGGCGAGGGCAGCGAGCGCGGCTTCGTGGCCCGGGCCTGGAATCGCAACGGTTCAGATCTCTGCGACACGGGACCGGACGGCGCCGTCGCCTGCCGCCCGATCGCGATCCAGCTCGACGCGACGTCCGAACTCGCCGGCGGAAAACTCGGCATCGTGACGATCGGCGGAAGCGCGACCGCGGTGCTGATCAAAGGCAACGTCCTCAAATTTCCGGAACATATCCCGTTTCTCGACAGCGACGTCTCGGCCCGGGCCGAGACCGGCCAAGAAGCGGCCGGGGTCGTGGGAAAAGGCGCGGCCGCCTGGAACGGCATCGTGGGGCATGCCGCGTCCGTGGTGGGCGAGGCCGCGGATGCGGCCCGCCACATCGTCTACTACGCCAAAGACAACCGCATGCTGGACCTCCAGCAGATCGACGGCGGGCCGGCCCGCGGGGTGGCCGTCAAGGTCGTGGTCGGCCATTGGCGGACGTCGAAGGCGTTGCTGTGCCAGACCCGGGTGATCGGCGATGCCGCGCAGACCTGCTTCAAGCCGGAGGCCATCGGCGACGGTTCGGTCAGGCTGGTGCCGTCCGGCAAGGGCGGCGACGCGCAGCTCGTGAACGTCTTGACCGAGACCGGCGCGAGGACCGTCGCCCAGGATTGACATCGCCGCGGGCGAGACTGCCCCACTTCGTTGCGGCACCTCGCAGCTGTCGCGAGCTCGAGCCCTTTCCCCGCCGTCCTGATCACCCGTGTCGACCCATCAGCGTCTCGCGCCGGCCGGGCCGCCACCGCGCGGGCCTCCAGGACCTGCTCGGCTCCCTGCTCCGCCATCACCGCGCGATGCGCGACCGCCCACCCCGCTGCCGCCCGCGGCGCCGGGCCGGCTCGCACCCAGGCCCGGACCGCGGTGGCCGTTGCGGGTTCCCGGGCCGCGGCTGCTCCATTGGACCCGCAGCGACTCGCCGCGGAGCCGCCCCTCCGGTCCGGCCTTGGCCATGACGACGGCCAGAACGGACTGATCCGCCGGCAGTGCCGCGCGGAGCGCCGCGCTGGCCCTGCCGACCTCCACGTCGACCCCCGACCCGAACCGGATGCCGTCCGGCACGCGCGCCACGTAGCCTTCGAGCGACACACGATCGGCCGCCGCGAAGGGAACACGCGGCTCGACATCGACCGTGGTCGCATGGAACTCCTCCCCGATCCTCCTGCCGACCAGCAGCACCCGGCGCCCGGCGAGCGACCGCGGGAGCCCGGCGATCCGCAGCGTCCCGATCATGAGACGGCCGTCCGACCCGGCGGCGAGCGGACCTCCCAGCCGCGAGGGCCCGGGCGAGCGCGTCTCGACGAGGCTCGCCACCAACGTACCATCGGGTCGTCGCAGCCCGCTCACCGCGACCATGTCGCCGGGCAAGGGGTCGAGCGGGGGCAGTCCGTCCTCGAGTTCCACGTGCTGGCCGAGGACCACGAGACTCCGCGGCCCCGCGACGTCGATGGGTCCCACCACCTCGCTCCGCACCACGATGGCCCGCGTCGTCAAACGGCCTCCATGGTTGCGGGCCAGGACACGCACCACCTGCCCCGATTTGAGGTCGCGCGGTGTCGCAGGCCGGCCGTCGACCATGACGCGCACGCCCGCCGGAAAGCCAACGCGCAGGTCGTTGACCACGATACTGCCGAAACCGCGGATCGTGCCGATCACCCCCGTGCCACCGATGCCACGGTCCTGGCCCAAGGTTTCGGCCGGATCCACCGCGTTCACGCCGAACCCGGCATGTCCGCGCTCCGCCTCGTCCGGAGCCATGGCTACGACGCGCGAGGCCCAGGCTGCCGCACCGCTCATCAACAGCGATGAAAAGCCGCGACGGGACAGCGGTCGGAACGGATGTCCGCTCAAGCCAGACTCCTCAGGACGCGACGCCGCGCCGACCCGTCGGCCCGCTCGCCCGCGGCTCTCCGGCATCGGGCGGGCTATCGGGTGCCGGTGCCGCATCCGGGCGAGGCGCCGCGCCGAAGTCCGATGGGCCGCCGGCGCTCGGCACCATCTCCTCGACGTAGCCATAGACGCCGAAACTCCAGCGCCAGGCTCCGCCGGGATCGGCCTCGCACGCATGGTGCGCGGTGCGGTTCGCCAAGGTCAGCATCTCGGTGGCGAGATCGCGCGACCGTTGTTCCAGACTCCGCGCGAGATCGGCCGACAAACCGTCGTAATGGACCGCACGCTCCAGGAACCGCGGCGCGGGCCCGAGCACGTTTCGGACGGACGCCGCGATATGGTCGTGAAGGTTGCGGCCGAAATAGTAGAACTGCTGCTCGTCCCCGCCCTGGGGAACGAAGGCGGGCTCGAGCAGCGTCACCATGTCGTCGGCCCCGAGCATCGCAAGCTGCCGGTCGAGCCATTCGTCGAGCACCGCCCGGGGCCTCACATCGCGCGTGACGGACGCCACCAGGGCCTCGAAGGCCGGGCGGCCAGGCTCGGCGACCCGCGGCAGCGGCCATGGCCGACCTCGGGCATCTGTCGTCTCGGCCAGGGCCAGCCATCGAGCCAGGATGCGGCTCGTACGCGAGAGCGAAGCCGGGACCATGTTCACGGGAGCACCGGCGCCCCGCAGACGGCGCACCTCCTTGCGATGGATGCCGGTCAACAGGCTGACGCGGCTGTCCGTCTGCTCCTTGCCGGACAGCGCGAAATCATGGTCGGCCACGTTGACGTAGAGTTCCCGCAGGACGACGCAAAGCGCCGGAAAGGTGATGCCCCGACGCAGGAAGAGGCGCACCAAGGGCCGCAGGATGCGGACCACCGCGGCCTGCAGTCTGGTCGTATCGAGCGGAACATCGTGTGATGGGACAGCCACCGCATGCACATTACCCGGTCCGGAGCCGGACACAATCCCGCCGCAAGCCGGACGTGGGACACCGGCCCGCACGACGGAGGCGGCTCGGTCCGGCATCCCGGCGCAAGGGCGTGGGCGGATCGCCTGGGCTGCGGCTCCGCTGGAAAAGCGGCTCCGCTGGAAAAAACGCTGGCGATCCCGGCGTCGAGCAAACCTTAGCCCCGCAGGGGCGTTGTCTGCGCATGGGTGCCCAGCATCGACCCACATGCGATGGGCCCCGCGCGGAGTTCGGCCCCCATGACCATCATCTGGTACATCGTCATCGGCTTTCTGGCCGGCGTCATCGCGAAATTCCTCATGCCTGGACCGAATGAGCCGAGCGGCTTCATCATGACGACGGTTCTGGGCATCGTCGGCGCCCTGGTGGCGAGCTTCCTGGGGCGTGCCATCGGCTGGTATGGCGCCGACGACGGGGCCGGCTTCATCGGCGCCATCGTGGGTGCCATCATCGTGCTGTTCGTCTACAGCTTCTTCGCGCGCCGCAGCTCGGCCCTTTGACGCAGCGCCGCGCAGGCAGAACGTCCCGTTCGCCTGCCCCGCACGTCACGGGCGCTGATCGGCCAGTGCAGCCTTGAGCGGGCAGTATCCCGTAGCGCCACGATAGGCCAGGGCCGCGCCGGCCCCGAAGGCCAAAATGCTGAGAACCATGTTGGGCCGGGGCTTCGCCGCTGCCGCTGCCAACACGAGGCCCCCCATGGCCGACCATAGGCGTTCCGTCGTCGACAGTTCGCCCGAAGAATGATGGTCCATCGGCGTCGATCCCAGTTCACCGCCCGACATGGGGGGCTTCGTTGCAACCATCGTAACCGGCTGGACGCCCGACTGTTCCCGGGGTGCGACGGCAGAGCGTGAGGGCAAAAGCGATCGGCCGGATGGCAGCCTCGGTCCGGCCTTGGTGCGGGTTCCGACACGGTGCATGTTTCAACTGGAGACGTGGTGAACCTGACCTGGATCACGGCCGATGTGGCGATCGGCGGACGCCTATCGGAAACGGAAGCCGGCCGACTTGGTGCCGACGAGCGTGTCGGGGCCGTTGTCGACCTGCGCAGCGAGGCCGTAGACGAGGCCGTCGTCCTGCGGCGCCAGGGCATCGCCTTTCTGCATCTCCCGACCGACGATCACGCCGCCATCACGCCCGCCATGCTGGAGTGCGGTGTCGCTTTCGTGCAGGGACATCTCGCGCTGGGTCGCCGCACGCTGATCCATTGCGAGCACGGCATCGGCCGGTCCGCCACGCTGGCCCTGGCGGTTCTCGTGGCCGAGGGCCGAACGCCACTTGCGGCCTTGAACCTCGCCAAAGGCCGGCGCGGCAGCGTGTCGCCGAGCCCGGCGCAATACGGCTGCTGGCGGGATTGGCTCGAGGATCGGAAGGCTGCCCGCGGAGAACCGTGGGACGTCCCCGGCTTCGACGCCTTCGCGGCCATCGCCTACCGCCATCTCGCCGCGCAGGCGCAATGATCTTCTACGGCGAGGGGTCGCGCAGGATAGGCATCGCCGAAGCGCTGGCCGATATCACCGACGCGATCGACGACGCCGTCTCGCGGTCGCTTCCCGTCGAGCGCCATGCCGCCTGGGTGGCGGCCCTGGTCGCGGCAGGCGGGCTGGCCCAAGGCCTGGCCGATGCGGCCGCGGAGGCGCCGGATCGAGAACCGGTGCCGGAGGGGGCCTCCGCCGCCGCCATGCAGCTCGCTTTCGCACTGGCCCTCGTCATGGGCCGCTCCTGGCACAGCGACTTCGCCGACCTGCCGACTACGGTGCCGCGCGACGTCGCGGACGCTCTCGCGTCGTTGATGTCGCCGGCCATGCCCGACGCGGTCGATATCCGGCTGACCGAGGGTTTCGCCCACTACGCGGTCTATCCGGAAGCCTATTGGGTCGCGGCCGTCGCCCTGCCCCCGCCGCGGCCCGCCGAGGTGATCGGCATCCGGTCGATCGGCACGACGCTGGCGGCCGTGGTGGCGGCCGCCCTCGACGCGCCCTGCCCCGCAACCGTCCGTCCGCACGGCCACCCTTTCGCCCGGCAGGTGACCTTCGGTGCGGCACTCGGCGCGGCCGTCCGGCGGCGAGCCGGTGCAGTCTGGGCGATCGTCGACGAGGGTCCCGGCCTGTCGGGCAGTTCCTTCGGGGCGGTGGCCGATGCACTCGCGTCGGGCGGCGTCCCGCCGGAGCGCATCGTGCTGTTCCCCAGCCATGGCAACGCACCCGGCGCCGCCGCGAGCGACGCGCATCGCCGGCTCTGGAGCGAGACGCGCCGGTCCTTCGCCACCTTCGAGGATCTGCTGCTCGGCAGCGCGCCCGCGGCTCGCAGCCTCCCCGGCTGGGTGGCCGACCTCACGGGGCCGCTGCTGACGCAGCCGGATGATCTCGCGGGCGGGGCGTGGGGGCGGCGCCCCGGCCCGCGCGGCGGG
>CAXUCF010000004.1:0-792 GCA_964249275.1 uncultured Lichenihabitans sp. | reverse complement strand
CCGGCCGTCGACCGACAGAATGAGCGGCGCAAATATCTCATGCATGGCGCACACGGACGCTTCCTGCTGAAGTTCGCGGGGCTCGGCCGTTTCGGGACCGACAAGCACGCGCGGGCGCATGCTTTGGCGGAGGCGGGGTTCGGCCTGCCACCACGCGGCTTCCGGCATGGCTTCATCGTCGAGGTCTGGCGTGACGATCTCCGCCCCATGGACTGGCCGACGGCAGACCGCACGGCCGTCCTCGATCACCTGGCGCGCTATCTCGGCTTCCGGGCCCGTACCTTTCCGGCGCCGCGAGACCAGGGCGCCTCGCTGGCGGCGCTGTTCGACATGGCCCGGGTCAACGCGGTGGAGGGGCTGGGCGAGGCGGTAGCCCGGCAAATGGAGGGCTGGGCCGGGCGTCTCGATGGCCTCAGTCGAGTCATGCAGCCCGTAGCGGTCGACGGACGCCTTCAACCACACGAGTGGCTCGTGGATGGGGGTAGCTTCTTGATCAAGACCGACGCCCTCGATCATTGCGCCGGGCACGACCTCGTCGGCTGCCAGGACATTGCCTGGGATGTGGCCGGCGCCATGGTCGAGTTCGACCTCGACCCCGAGGAAACCGAGGCGCTGCGCATCGCCACGGCGCGGCAGGGTGGCGTCGCCTGCGATGCCGGCCTCGTCACTTTCTTCCGCGTCGCCTACGCGGCCTTCACGCTGGGGGCGCTCACCCTGGCCCGCGAGCGCGAGAGCGGAGCCGAGGCCGATCGCCTCACGCAAGCGGTCACCCGCAGGGCGGCGGTGCTCCGC
>CAXUCF010000003.1:15195-43957 GCA_964249275.1 uncultured Lichenihabitans sp. | reverse complement strand
CGTGAGGGTGGGCGCGCGACCCGCAATTCGATGGCTCTTCGGGCTCGTGGCCTTAGCCTTCTTCCCGGCAGCAACGGGGCTCTTACGGACGCTCGCCTCCGCCGATGAAATGCCTGCCGTCACGGAACCGATAACGCCCATTCCACCGGCCGCAGCGGACGACAGCGGGCGCGCGAATTTAGGCGAAATGCTGTTCAGCGATCCTCGACTGTCGCATGATGACGTCCGATCGTGCACTTCCTGCCACGACGTCGGATCCAACGGCGCCGACGTCAGGGCCAAGGACCTGTCGCCGAGCGGCGCGCCGTTGCCAAGGAACACCAACACGGTATTCAACGCCGCCCTGAGTTTTCGGCTTACCTGGACCGGGGCCGTGCGCACGCTGCAGGAACAGGCTGAACAGGGTTTGCTGGACCCTCGCCTGATGGCGACCACTTGGCCCGAACTGCTCGGCAAGCTGCGAGCGGATCGCGGCACCGTGGCGCGGTTCCGCGCGTGGGAGGGCCGGGAGCCGGACCGCGACGGTGTGCTCGATGCGCTCGCCGCCTATGAACGTACGCTGGTTACGCCGGACAGCCGTTTCGACCTTTGGCTTCGCGGGAACGCTGCGGCGCTCTCGGCCAGCGAGGTCGAAGGCTATCGCCTGTTCAAGACCGCGGGCTGCGCATCGTGCCACCAGGGGGTCAACGTTGGCGGAAACCTTTACGAGAAGACCGGCATCTTTCGGTCGCTACTTGGCGGAAAGCCCGAGTTGATGCGCGTCCCGAGCTTGCGCAATGTCGCCGTTACCCCACCCTATTTTCATGACGGAAGTGCGGCTACGCTCGACGAGGCCGTCCAGCGCATGGCCGAAGCCCAGCTTGGCCGCAGGTTCTCGGATCAGCAGATCGGCGTCATCGTCGCCTTTCTGAAGAGCTTAACAGGTCGATACCGCGGCCACCCCCTGACGGCGCCTTGATGACGTTCCTGCAGAAAGCCGGCGCCGCAGCCGTGCTGCTCGTGAGTCTGCTCACCTGGCTCGTGGTGCGCAGCTTCACGCCAGTTGAGGTTGAGCTGGTTGATATGCGGCACGCCCTCGAGACGCTCGCCCTCAACGAATCGCTCTTGCACCGCGACGTCCTCAGCTCCCGTGCCGGCTTGCTTGGGAATTACGATCCGCTCGTCCACGACGTCGAGAACATGCGCGCATCCGTCGCCCAACTGAAGGCGTCCGACCACGGTGTGGGCGCGCCGATCCAGAACATCGAAAGCACCGTCGCCGAGGAGGAGGATCTCGTCGAACTGTTCAAGACCGACAATGCTCTCTTGCAGAATTCACTCGCCTATTTCGACGTGCTGAGGGATAGGATGGCTCAGCCCGGTCAGGATACGCGTCTGGCGGTTGCCGTCGGTGCACTCGGGAACGCCGTGGCGCATCTGGCTCGCGATGCCGATTCGGACGTTGCGCGCCTTGTCCAGAGCCGTCTCGAGGCCATCGAAGCGGAGCCGGTCCGGCCTGAGATTGCCGCCGATATGGCGGGCCTGGCCTTGCGGGGTCGGCTGCTGCTCGAACTGCTGCCAAAGGTCGACGAACTGCTTAGGCGCCTGACAGCAACGTCGACAGAACACGGGCGCAAGGCTGTCCGTTCCGCCATCCACGATAGAGAGGTCGCGCAGGAACAGGACGCGGGGCGGTTTCGCGTCGGGCTCTACGGGGCGGCACTGTTGCTGGCCGGGCTGCTCGTCCTCGTTGGTCTTCGACTGCGCGCGGGCGCTATGTCGCTGCACCGACGAGCCAAGCTCGAACATCTGATCGGCCTCGCGTCGAACCATTTCATCGCCTGCGAGCCGGAGGACATCCCGTCGCGCATCGACGACGTGCTCCGCACGTTCAGCGAGGAGACCGACTCCGACAGGGGTTACGTCATGCGGTTCGACGGCAGCCGCACCGTCCACATCTGGTGCAAAGCGGGTGTCGATACGCCGGCCGGATGGCCGGAGGCACTGTTCGAGTCAGCGCACGACCTCGCCGCGGTTACGGGCGCGACCTTCCGCACGCCGGACCAGGAGAGCGAACTCCCACCCGCGCTGCGGGCGGCCCTGAAAGCGGCGGGGATCCGCGTCTGGTCCTGCGTCAAGCTGATGCACGGGGAGCGGATGATCGGCCTCCTCTGCTTCGATCGTCCCAGGCCTCGGCCCGCGTGGCTCCAGGAATTGCCCGGCCTTCTCCGCATGCTGGGCGAAGTCATCGCCAACGCGCTGCACCGCGAAACCATGTTCCACGAGCGCCGGGCGCTCGAGGCCCGGCTCCGGCAAGGGCAGCGGCTCGAGGCGATCGGCACCTTCACCAGCGGCGTCGCGCACAACTTCAACAACGTGATCGGCACGGTGCTGGGACACGCCGAAATGGCCGCCGATACGATCCCGCCGGAATCCGCTGCCTCCGGTCACGTCGCCGAGATCGCCCAGGCGGGCGAGCGGGCGCGCGAACTCGTGAGTCAAATCCTCGATTTCGGCCGGCGTGGGCACACCGCCCAGCACCTGACCTCCCTGGACGCGCTCGTGGCCGAGACTGTCGCGCAACTGCGGCCCGTCATGCCGGAGATCGAACTTGGTGCAAGTGGCACGGCGGGGGGCGCGCTCGTTGAGGCGGAACCCGCCCAACTCCAGCAGGTCTTGGTCAACCTGATCCGCAATGCCGCGCAAGCCTCTCGACCCGGCACACGGGTCAGCGTTGAACTCGATCAGCTGCGTTTGAATCGAGGACGTGACCTATCGCATGGCACGCTCGGCCCCGGCGACTACGTTCGCGTGACCGTCGCCGACGAGGGCCGGGGCATGGATGCCGCGACCCTGGCCAAGATTTTCGAGCCTTTCTTCACCACGCGCTCGGCCGGCACCGGTCTCGGCCTCGCGACGGCCTTCGAAATCGTCAATGAGAGCGGTGGCGCTTTCGACGTGCGGAGCATCCCGGATCGGGGCAGCACATTCGAGGTCTGGTTGCGCGAGGCGTCTCAATCAGGGCCGGCCAAGGCGGTAAAACCCGGCCCGCGCGGGACCTTGATGCTCGTGGGAGCCAACCGGGACGACGTCATGGGCGACGAGGAACACTTGGCCGCCCTCGGCTTCGAACCTGTCGGCTTTGCCGACCCGGATGCAGCTCTTAGCGCGCTTCGTACCTCTGCCGACCGGTTTGATCTCGTGATCACCGATCACGTTCTGCAGAGGACGACCGGGCTGGAATTCGCAAAGGTGATACGGGAAGCCGGATTGCGGTTACCCGTGATTCTGTGTCTCTCGGCAAGGCACCGCATCGAAGCTGAACAACTCACGGCGGCAGGGGTGGCCGACATAGTGCGCCGCCCGTGGCGCTCCGGCGCCCTGTTGGCCATGCTCTCCCGCAATCTTGTTGGTGCGGGAACTAGTATAGTGAGTCAGACGGATGGTTCAGTTTGAGCTTGGCCATAACGCTGGCTGTGGTGGCGGTCCAGACGAATGGCTTAGGATCCTGGTTGGTGCTATGCATGTAGCGGTCGATGGTTGCGATGAGGTCATCGACGGACCGGAGAACGCCGCGCCGGATTTGTCATCACCTCCAGCAGCCGGTTGCAAACTGCGGTCCCGGTCTCGCCGGCATCGCCTTACAAAGCCGTGGACGGCAGCGAGCAATCAGCGGTTGAACCCGGGCGGCGATGCGGGTGGCCCAGCCGCTGAGATCATGGATGACAGCCAGAACAGCAGCCATGCCCGCATCGCCTACGCCCGGACACTCTGAAGCAACGCGCGCCCGGGCCCATCAACGACGTAAGGCCGAATAGGCGCGCCTTGAGCGATCATCATCGTCGAGTTCGGCCGGCAGAGGCCAGTTCAGGCCGGCCTGGCGGGCGCGCCGCTGGTAGTATTATCGGCGCCCTGGCGTTCGGAGCTGATCATCGGCGCCAGCGTTTCATAAGCTGCGAGGTAGGACCGACATTGTGGAGCGGTCAGTTCGGAACGGCGCACAACGTTTGTGCGAGAAAGATCCAGCCGCACGGTTCGCCCGCCTATGGCATGTCGACGGACACAAGGCGCGATGCGGGACGAGGCATGATCGATTGGGACGACGTACGCTACTTCCTAGCCGTCGCTCGCGGCGGTTCGGTGCGCGCGGCTGCAGAGCGTTTGGGCGTGAACCACGCGACCGTGCTCAGGCGCGTCGCCCATCTGGAGGAACGGCTGGGCGCGCTGCTGTTCGACAGGCTTCCCTCGGGCTATCGCTTGACCGGAGCGGGCAAGGAGGTTCTCGGGCTCGCCGAACAGATGGAGGCGTCATCCAATCAGTTGGCGTCGCGGGTCCTCGGCCGCGACCAGGGCATCCGCGGGCTGCTGCGGGTCACCATGGCGCCGACGATTGCCACTCATCTGCTCATGCCGGACATCGTCGAGTTCGCGCAGCTGCACCCTGAGGTGGAGATGAGCGTCCTGTCGATAGACGAGCCGGTGAACCTCACCAATCGCGAAGCAGAGATCGCGATACGGGTAGTCTACGATCGCAAGACCCTCCCGCCCAACCTCCACGGCCTGAAGGGACCCGAGCTGTACGGCGGCGTCTACGTGTCCCGCCACCTGCTGGCCGCATGGCAGACGGGGGAGCCCGAGCGTATCCGCTGGATCGTCAAGGACAATATCGGCTTACCCGAGTGGGCGCATGAGGGGGAGATGCCGGCCGCGGAGGTTCCGTTCAGGACCACGAACGCGGACGCGCAGATCGTCGCGGTTCGCCAAGGCCTGAGCATGACGACGCTCCCCTGCTTCGTCGGCGATGCTGACCCGCTGCTGGCCAGGGTGCCGGGCGCGAGCCTGCACATGCACGGCACGCTCTGGCTGCTCACCCAGGGCGAGACGCGCAAGACGAAGCGGGTGCGGCTCTTCACGGAATTCGTGTCCAGACGGCTGGCGGCCTATGTGCCGTTGCTCGCGGGACGGACTTACCCCTTGCCTGACGCGCCGCCCGGCGTTCCCGGAAACATGGACAGTGGTGCTTAGACGCACAGCCGATGTGAGAAAGTCCTGACTCCCGCCCGGCTCCCGACGCCCCCAGGTTCGGCGGACCGCGAAGGTATGCTTGAGGCACGCGGCAAGCGGGTAGGCCGCCGTCACCGTGACGGTGACGGCCACGGTCCGATGGCACTCAGCCGCTTGCCGACCTTCCAGGACGATGTTCGGAGGCGACATGTTCGAAGCGATCCACTGGCCGGAGGGCATGACCCCCAGCCGTTCCCCCATCCACTTCACGAACGAAGGCGAGGTCAAGGCGTCGCCCGGGACGATCTGGTCGCTGCTGACCGATCCCCAGGCTTGGCCAAGCTTCTACCCGGGGGCCACGACACGTTCCGCCTCGGCACGCGGTTCGAGACCAACCTGGCCGGCCAGGACATCGTTGCGTCGATCCAGGAGTTCGAGCCGATGACGCGCATCCTCTGGGGCGGCGGCCCGAAGGCGTCGGCCGAGTCCCACGCCTACCATGCCTGGATCGTCACACCCACGGCGAACGGCACCGATCTCTGGACCGAGGAGACGATGCAGGGCCCGCTCTGGATCGAACTGGCCAAGCAGGCGCCCGACGTTTTCTGGCGCACGCACGAGAAGCTGCTCGAGGACTTCGCCAAGGTCGCCGTCGAACGCCAGGGCGCCTGAAGCAGCCCCGCTCGGCTGGTCGCGCCGAGACTCCACCAGCCCAATCCCCTATCAGATCGGAGACATCCATGACGTACGCGATTATAGGCTTTGGCGCGGTCGGCCAAGCGCTCGCCACGGCGTTCGCCCGCAAGGGCATCGACGTGGTTGTGGCGAGCCGCCGCCCACCCGAAGCGCTGGCGCAACAGGCCGCAGCGATCGGACCGACAGTCACGCCCAAGCCGCTGGCGGAGGCGCTAGCGGCCGCCACCATCCTCTTGGCCGTTCCTTTCTGGGAGCACCGGGAGGTGGCGAAGGCTACGGCCAGCTGGAAGGGCAAGACGGTGGTCGACGTGACGAACGCGTTCGGCGTTCCCGTCGAGAAGCTGGACGGCTTGCCCTCGTCCGCCATCGTCGCTCGCGCCTTCTCCGACGCCAAGCTGGTCAAGGCGTTCAACCATCTGGCCGCGGCGAAGCTGGCCGCCGATCCGGACGTTGGCGGTGGCCGGCGGGTGATCTTCGTATCGAGCGACGATGAGCGCGCGACGGCCCCGGTCGAGGCGCTGGCCGAACGGCTCGGCTTCGCCCCCGTCAAGCTGGGTAGGCTCGACGAGGGCGGAGCCCTCGTCCAGGCGCGCGGGCGCAGCTGGGCGCCCTTGATCTTCCAGGATCTCGTCAAGGTTGCGGGCAGCTAGACCGCGACCTGAACGGGGAGTGCGTAAGCCTCCCCTTCCCTATCTTCGCCCATGAGAAGCGAAGGGCTGCCACATGATTATCGACCTGACTGGCCGTAAGGCGATCGTCACCGGATCAACCGCCGGGATCGGCCGTGCTACCGCGGAAGGGCTGGCGCGGGCCGGTGCCGCGGTCGTCGTCAACGGGCGCGGCAACGAGCGTGTCAACGAGGTGGTGCGGCAGATCCGGCAGGCCGTTCCCGACTGCGGCGTGTCCGGTATTGCCGCGGACTTGTCGACGGTGGAGGGCGTCGAGGCGCTCGTCGCGCAGGTGCCGGACGCCGACATCCTCGTCAACAATGTGGGCACGGCCTACATCCGACACTATGGGGGCATCGAGGACATCGCCAAGTTCTCCGACGAGGACTGGCTCGGCCTGTTCCAGATCAACGTGATGAGCGGCGTGCGCGCGACGCGCCACTATCTGCCACGGATGGTGCAGCGGGGCTGGGGCCGCGTCGTGTTCGTCAGCAGCGAGTCGGCGGTCAACATCCCGAGGGAGATGCTCGACTACGGCATGACCAAAACGGCGCAGCTCGCTGTCTCGCGTGGCCTGGCCGAGGCGGTCGCAGGTACGGGCGTGACCGTCAACGCCGTCCTGCCCGGCCCGACCCGGTCCGACATCCTGGGCAACTTCATGGCGCGGCAGGCGACGGCGCAGGGCATCACGCAGGACGAGGCCGAGCAGGCGTTTCTGAAGGCGGCCCGGCCAACCAGCCTCATCGGGCGGTTCGCGATGACCGACGAAGTGGCCAACATGATCGTCTATGCCTGCTCGGAGCAGGCCACCGCGACCAGCGGGGCGGCCCTTCGCGTCGATGGCGGCGTGGTCCGGTTCGTGGCGTAGCAACCAGCGGCTCTGGCCGCGGCCAAATTGGGATCGTCGGCCGGAAACACGGCCTCCCCTCGCTCGACTCAGCCCTTGAGCAGGCCGACCCTGGTCGCGGCCGGCATTTTCCCGAGACTTTGCACCCAAGCCGCGGCGTGCACACCCAGGCTGAAGGCCCGGCTGTCCGGCGCCGGCAGTCGGAGGCTCGTTTCGACCGCGCTGGATGTGGCGGGCCGAAGGGTTGCGGCACAGGCTCGGCCCGCCGGACCCAGCGATAGAGCGTCGCCCGGCCGATGCCGACAGCCCGCGCGGCCCGCTCGGCGCTCAGCCCATCGGCTCTCGCCCTCACCCACCGAGCAACGGCGTCGTGTAATGTGAGAGGGCAGGCCAATCACCTGCATGGGGGGTCTCCTGACGCTGGTCTTGGCAACATCAGCTTCGGGGACCCCCGTCTCACGTGCAACACGTCTCAAGTCTGTCCGAGCCAGGACAAGGAAAGCAGCGTCAAGCGATGGCAATCGGCTGGCCGGGGACGCCCCGTTCGCGTGCGGCCAGGACGATGCAGAGCGCGATGCCCTCGGCCGCGACTTCCACCTCGCCGCATGACGGGAAAGTGGGAGCGAGACGCAGGTTGCTGTCCAGCGGATCACGGCCGTGCGGCCAGGTCGCGCCCGCCGGCGTCAGCGCCAGTCCGGCCGCCTTGGCCAGGGCCACGACCCGGGCCGCCGTGCCGGGAGCGACGTCCACGCTGATGAAGTAGCCGCCCGCCGGCCGCGACCAGCGGGCGAGCTCCGTGCCGCCGAGCCGCCGCTCCAGCCCCGCCAGCACGGCCTCGAATTTCGGGGCCACCAAGGCACGGTGGCGGTCCATGTGGCGATGCAGGCCCTCGGCGTCGCGCAGGAAGTGGAGGTGGCGCAACTGGTTCAGCTTGTCGGGCCCGATGGTGCGCGTGCCGGCGCGTGCCAGGTACCAGGCGACATTGGCGGGCGACGAGGCGAAGAGCCCCAGCCCCGCACCCGCCAGCGTGACCTTGGAGGTGGACGCGAAGATGAACGCGCGGTCCGGGTGGCCTGCTTCGGCCAGCAGGTCGAGCACCCGCGGCAGCGCGGTGCGGCGCTCGGTCAGATGATGCACCGCATAGGCGTCGTCCCAGAACAGGCGGAAGTCGGGCGCCCCCGTCGGCATGGCGGCGAGGCGCCGCACGGTCTCGTCCGAGTAGGTCTCGCCGGTCGGGTTGGAGTAGCGCGGCACGCACCACATGCCCTTGACGGCCGGATCGGCGGCCAGGGCCTCCACGGCGTCCATGTCGGGCCCCTGCCCGGTCATGGGCACGGGCAGCATGCGGATCCCATACTCCTCGCAGAGCCCGAAATGCCGATCGTAGCCCGGCACCGGACAGATGAAGGCCGGGGCCGCTTCGCCCGACGATGGCTCGCGCCCCCAGGGCCGCTCCGATCCCGGCACGCCTTTCAGCAGCGCCCAGACCATGCAGTCGTGCATGAGCGCGAGGCTTGAATTATTGCCCATGACGATCGCGTCGGGCGGCAGGCCCAGCACCTCCCCGAACAGCGCCCGCACTTCAGGCAGGCCCTGCAGGCCGCCGTAGTTGCGCGCATCCTCCCCAGCACGCGTGGTGGTGTCGCGGTTGCCCCCGGCGAGCAGCATGCCGTCGGACAGCGACAGTTGCTCGGGCGACGGCCTGCCGCGGGTCATGTCGAGCCTGAGGCCGCGAGCCTTGAAGGCCTCGTATTCGGCGCGGACTTGCGCGAGATCGGCGGAGAGAGACGTATCGAGCATGGGAAGATGGGAGGTGCACGCGGCCGAGGTCAGGGCGAATGTCGATCGGCGCACAGGGGCCAAGCGGTGCAAACGAACGGTCGGCGCGGGCGTGTCCTTCTTCCGGCTGGGGACAATGACACGCCCACCCATCGGGTCAGAACGGGATGTCGTCGTCGATAGCGTCCGACATGCTGCCGACGCGGCCGCCACCGCCGCGCTGCTCCATCGGCGATGATCGGCCGAAACTCGATCCGCCGCCGCTCCCGCCCGTGGAGGCCCCGGGTCCGTCGTCGTTCCCCGCGAAGCTGCCGCCGCCCTGCCCTCGGCCTTCGAGCATGGTCAGCTCGCCGCGATAGCGCTGCAGCACGATCTCGGTGTTGTACTTCTCGACCCCGTCCTTATCGTTGTATTTCCGCGTCTGCAACTGGCCCTCGATATAGACCTTGGAACCCTTCTTCAGGTACTGCTCGGCGACCTTGGCGAGGTTCTCGTTGAAGATGACGACCGAGTGCCACTCGGTCTTTTCCTTCCGCTCGCCACTGGCCTTGTCGCGCCAGCTTTCCGTGGTGGCAAGTCTGAGGTTGACGATCGCATCCCCGGACGGCATGCGCCGGACCTCGGGGTCCCGGCCGAGATTGCCGATCAGGATGACCTTGTTGACGCTGCCCGACATGGACCCCTCCTCGGGACCGGAATGACTGCGGAATGGCTTCGCGCGGGCGAAGCCGGCTTCTACGGATGCCTCCTTGTAGGGACCGCGCCGCGCCGACGCCATCGCGGCGGGCCGGCCGTCCACCGGAAAGCACAGCTCCGGCGAACCATCCGTTCTTTTTTTGTTCCATAGCACGGATCGTGCTAACTGCGAAAGCCGAGCCGGTGCCCATCGCGTGACACCGCTCCTATATAAGCCCGTTCCGGCCACGGCCGGTCCCTCGATCTCCGGAGCCCTCGTCCCCTCATGGCGCAGCAGCCCCGCCCCAAGACCGTCAAGACGTCGTCCGAAGCCGCGGCGCCGGAGCCGGCCGATCAGCCGCCGCGCAGGTTGCGGAAAGCCCGGGCCGTCGGGGCTGCGGCACCGACCGAGGCCGGGCATCCGGACGAGGTGCCGGACGACAGCCTGGCCCATGCGTTGGATGTCCCCGATGCGCCGCGCCTGCCCGATCGCAACGCCATCGTGGTGCGGGGCGCCCGCGAGCACAACCTCAAGAACGTCGACCTGACGATCCCGCGCGACAAGCTGGTCGTGTTCACCGGGTTATCGGGCTCCGGCAAGTCGTCGCTCGCCTTCGACACCATCTATGCCGAGGGGCAGCGACGCTATGTCGAATCGCTGTCGGCCTATGCGCGTCAGTTCCTCGAGATGATGGGCAAGCCCGACGTCGACCAGATCGACGGCCTGTCGCCCGCCATCTCGATCGAACAGAAGACGACGTCGAAGAACCCGCGCTCGACGGTCGGCACCGTGACCGAGATCTACGACTACATGCGCCTGCTCTGGGCGCGCATCGGCATCCCTTATTCGCCCGCCACCGGCCTGCCGATCGAGAGCCAGACGGTCAGCCAGATGGTGGATCGCGTCCTGGCGCTTCCCGCCGAAACGCGGCTCTATCTCGTCGCGCCGGTGGTGCGGGGCCGCAAGGGAGAATACCGCAAGGAGATCGCCGAGTTCCAGCGCAAGGGCTTCCAGCGCCTGAAGGTCGACGGCGCGTTCTATCCCATCGACGAGGCCCCGGTCCTCGACAAGAAGTTGAAGCACGACATCGGGGTCGTGGTGGACCGGCTCGTGGTCCGGCCCGACATCGCGACGAGGCTCGCCGAAAGCTTTGAAACGGCACTCGACCTCGCCGACGGCATCGCGATCGTCGAATATGCCGATGCCCCCACCGATGGCGGCCCCAAGGAGACGGTCTACTCGTCGAAGTTCGCCTGCCCGGTGTCGGGCTTCACCATCTCGGAAATCGAGCCGAGGCTGTTCTCCTTCAACAACCCCTTCGGCGCCTGCCCGGTCTGCGGCGGGCTCGGCTCGCGCATGACGGTCGACGCCGAACGCGTCGTGCCCGATCCGACGCTGTCGCTGAAGCGGGGCGCTATCTCGCCCTGGGCCAGGGCCTCCTCGCCCTATTACATGCAGACGCTCGACTCGCTCGCCCGGCACTACAAGGTCAAGCTCGAGACGAAGTGGAACGCGCTCCCGCAGGCCTTCCGTGACGTCGTGCTGTTCGGCTCCGGCACCGAGGACATCCGCTTCAACTACGACGACGGGTCGCGCGCCTACGGCGTCACCAAGCCCTTCGAAGGCGTCGTGAGGAGTCTCGACCGCCGCTTCAAGGAGACCGAGAGCGAATTCGCGCGCGAGGAGATCGCCCGCTACATGGGTGCCGTGCCTTGCGCAGCCTGCGACGGCGCCCGCCTCAAGCCCGAGGCGCTGGCCGTGCGGGTGGCGGATCGCACGATCTCGGCCGCGGCCGAACTGTCGATCCGCAAGGCGACCGCCTGGTTCGATGCCCTGCCGGCGCAACTCGATGCCAAGCGCAACGAGATCGCGGGCCGGATCCTGAAGGAGATCCGCGACCGGCTTCGCTTCCTCATCGACGTCGGGCTCGACTACCTCACGCTCGGCCGCGGCGCCGGCACGCTATCCGGAGGCGAGAGCCAGCGCATCCGGCTGGCCAGTCAGATCGGCTCGGGGCTGACGGGCGTGCTCTACGTGCTCGACGAGCCCTCGATCGGCCTGCACCAGCGCGACAACGAGCGCCTGCTCGGGACGCTCAGGCGCCTGCGGGGCCTCGGCAACAGCGTGATCGTGGTGGAACACGACGAGGATGCGATCCTGGCGGCCGACTATGTCGTCGATGTGGGACCGGGCGCCGGCATTCACGGCGGCCACATCGTGGCGACCGGAACACCCGCCGAGATCATGGCCAACCCGGCGTCCCTCACCGGCGACTACCTGGCCGGGCGCAAGCACGTCGGGTTGCCGCGCCGGCGCCGTGCCGCCAAGGAAGGCCAGTACCTTCGCGTCGTCAACGCGCGTGGCAACAACCTCAAGAACGTGTCGATGGAGATCCCGCTCGGCACTTTCTCCTGTGTCACGGGCGTGTCGGGCGGCGGCAAGTCGACGCTGGTGATCGACACGCTCTTCGCGGCAGCGGCGCGGAAGCTCGGAGGTGCTGCCGAGCATCCCGCACCCCACGATGCCGTGGAAGGGCTGGAGTTCCTCGACAAGGTCATCGACATCGACCAGTCGCCCATCGGCCGCACGCCGCGGTCCAACCCTGCCACCTACACGGGGGCTTTCACGCCGATCCGCGACTGGTTCGCGGGCCTGCCCGAATCGAAGGCCCGCGGCTACCTCCCGGGCCGTTTCTCGTTCAACGTCAAGGGCGGGCGTTGCGAGGCCTGCCAGGGCGACGGCGTCATCAAGATCGAGATGCACTTCCTGCCCGACGTCTACGTCACCTGCGACGTGTGCAAGGGCAAGCGCTACGGCCGCGAAACGCTGGACGTGAAATACCGCGACCGCTCCATCGCCGACGTGCTCGACATGACGGTCGAGGAAGCGGCCGGTCTGTTCAAGGCGGTGCCGTCGATTCGCGACAAGATGCAGACGCTGGCCCGGGTCGGCCTCGGCTACATCAAGGTGGGGCAGCAGGCCAATACGCTGTCGGGCGGCGAGGCGCAGCGCGTCAAGCTGTCGAAGGAACTGTCACGCCGCTCCACCGGGCGCACGCTCTACATCCTCGACGAGCCTACCACGGGCCTGCACTTCGAGGATGTCGCGAAGCTCCTGGCCGTCCTGCAGGAACTGGTCGACCAGGGCAACACCGTGGTGGTGATCGAGCACAACCTGGAAGTCGTCAAGACGGCCGACTACATCGTCGATCTCGGGCCCGAGGGTGGCGACGGAGGTGGCGTCATCGTGGCCACGGGTTCGCCCGAAGAAGTGGCCAGGAACCCGAAGAGCCATACCGGCCGCTTCCTGGGGGATGTGCTGGCGCGCCGGCCCATGCGGGCCGCAGCGGAATAGCTGGCGCGCGCGACGGGATGCCGTGGACCACCTCCCGCACGCAACCCCGACTGCGGGGAGCCAGCGGCCCAGGCGGACGTTGTGCATTGCAATATGCAATGCTGCAAGACATTGCGGCACGGATGCCGCGAGCCGGTGCAGTGGCGCCACCGAGGTGAGCGGAGCGTTGATGCCGGCAGTGCCCGCCATGCGAAATTTACAGGTCGGCGAGGCACTGACACTCTGTCTCGCGCTACAGTCTTCGTAGATTTCACGGTAATTCCTTGAAGAATCGTTAATGAGGCCATGCAGAGATCGCATAGCTGCACATTCGGATCTCGTCTTCTCGCAGGCGCCAAATCAAATATATTGCAATGCATCAAAGGCGCTCATGCCGGGGCTGTTGGATCCGGCGAGCGCACAGGAGGCGTCGTGCTGACATTCTTCCACAATCTGGGTCTGCAAGGCAGGACCGTCCGCGAACTGTCCCGACTGTCGGATCGCGAACTCGCCGACATCGGGATCAGCCGCGCCGACATCGGGTCGGTCGCCCGTTTCGCAGCCGAGACGAGCCGTCGCGAGATGCCGGCGGCGTCTGGTCCGCGACCGGTTTCGGCCCGCTCGGTCGAGCAGGGCCGCTTGGCTCTGCAGGGCTGACACTCGGCCCCGACAGCATCGGCCGCGCAATCTCGCGACCGCACGACATGTCCGCCGGTTTGTGTGGGCGGACATGCAATCCACCGCCTGAACGGCAGAAGCCGCACCGGGCTAACAACGCTGGAGAAATTCCATGATGAAGACCTTCGCCACCAAGATCGCCGCCTGGCGCCGCTATCGCGAATCGGTTCGCGAACTGTCCCGCCTTTCGGATCGCGAACTCAACGACCTCGGCATCGGCCGGGCCGATATCTACACGGTCGTGCGCCAGAGCGCCGGCAGCGAGGCTTGAGCCTCCGCTGAGCATCCTGCTCCGGCGGGCGCTCTGTTTGCAGAGCCTCAACAAAAATGTCATGATAGGGGTTGCTCATCCGGAGTAGGGCAGCTTAAGGGGCATCGCTAGAGGAACGCACGGAGTTCCCCCGGTTTGCCTGACTACTTCGAGAGTACCCGTAGGTATGTCTCAGGTCGAAAGTTTGGCAGCGCTCTTTGTAATACTGCGTTAGGCCGGTTTGCCGCGGGCTGCTTACAGCCGGCCTGGGAGAACAACTCCGGCGTGTCCTGGGATGACAGGACGGCAAGCCGTTCGGCCCATTGCGATGGCGAAAGTAGAACGCCCCCCCGCTCGGCCTCGACCTCCTTCCGGGCGTTGTAGGCAGCAGATCGCACGGCGCTGCCGCCGATACTCCGACACATACAGCGAACGCGGCCGCATCGGATGGCGACGCCGCCAGCTTACATCCGCGGCCGCCCTCTCGCACCCGCATTGCGGAGCAGCGCATACTGCGTCAGCACGATTCGGCTCGCCCAGAGCTCACCGGTGCAAAACGCGTCGCGCTGTGCGATCAAGCGTTGCGGATGTGCGCTCCTGGATGTCTGGGTAGCCTCAATGACCCGGTTCGTTCTCAAGCCGATCCTCTGGAACACGGAGGGCTATCTGCGCCCCTCAGGCGTTCGAGCAAACAGCGGATATCCTCACGAGCACGGTTATGGGCACGAGGAATGGAACAATTCGCCCCGAATGGCCTACGAGAGGTCTGGTCTCGCTTACCGGGCTTTCCACACTGAACGCATTGGCGGCGTTCCCCCGCCCCAGGATGACCCAATCGTTATCTTCCTGTACGCCTCTCATCATGGGGTACAGCAACTGGTGGGAGCTGCAGCCGAGGCGCGCTGCTTGATCGATCGGGAGGACGAACGAACCGCCCTGATCGGAGAGCTCGGCATCCGGAATTTCTGGCGCGAGGCTTGGCGCCTGCCCGGCGTGCAGAGCGCTTACACCGGGGAAAAGGCATTCCTGCAGGAATGGAAAGCCAATTGTTCCTGGATCCCAAACTGGACGTGCCTGGCCAGCATGTTCTTTCAACCGGACGAGCCCGTCACACTGGACCCCGTCAATATCCGCGGCACATCCAAGCTGCTGACCATGTTCGGACAACATACATCGATCGATGCGGCTGCATCGGTGAGGGTGCTCACGTCAGTTCCTTATCGCCTCAGAACCCAAGAATGGCAGAACGTCGCGGAGTTCGTGGTTCGTGCCGGAAGTTTGTCGGACGATGCTGCCGACGGTTTCAAGAACCTTCCATCAGCTCCGGATTTGGACCGAACTACGAAGCAGGCGCTGATTGCGGCCCGGAGGGGCCAGGGACAATTTAGAGAGCAGGTTGCTGAACGATGGGGCCGAACTTGCGCTGTGAGTGGCTGCGCGCAGGAGGCGGTGCTACGCGCATCCCACATCAAACCCTGGCGGGCAAGTTGCAACCGAGAAAGGCTTGACTCCGCCAACGGCCTTCTACTGGCAGCAAATCTCGACGCGCTTTTCGATCGAGGCCTCCTAACTTTCGACGATCAAGGGCAGATGCTGATATCGAGAGCAATCTGTACGAAGGATCGAACTCTGCTCGGAGTTCCTGCGCGGTTACGGCGGAAGCCAAAAAAGGATGAACGAGTCTTTCTGAACTATTGCAGAGAGCAGATTTTTCGCTCCTGATTCGACGTGGTGCTTCTGAACTGCGCCTGCGGAAAGTTCTCGTGCGCGTCGCGGCATAGGCGAACGACGATAACCCTGGCAATTCCTGGAAACCAACTCCCGGGAAGTCATGGTCCGTAGTTTAGCGGAGCGTCTGCGCGGACATCATCAATAGAAGCCCGGCTTGCCGAGCAGGAGCCAAATTCAGGGAAACCGTTCGAAATCTGCACCCGCCTGATCGAAGCCGACCGCCTGGTGCAGAATAGCGGCTTCCTTGATCTCGATGGCACCCCCTTTCGGTGGCATTTTGGGCTCGGCCGGAGATGAAGGCGTTTAGACGGCCTTCTGCCCTCGACAGGCTGTCAATTTATCTGCTACTTTGTGGTCATGTAGCCATGAGACTCAATGGCCATGCAGGTATCCACAGCGGACGCGAAAACAGGTTGAGCGCGCTCCTAAGCGAGGTTGCTCGGGGAGGCGAAGTCACCATCACCAAGTGCGGGGTGCCCGTGGCCAAACTCGCTATCTTCCTTCACGACTTGCCGATCAGGTTGGATATGGGAACGGCGGAACAGGCTTGGAGCGCAACGGCAGAGTTGGCAGGGCAGTTTGGGCTGACTATTTACGACGCGGCATACCTGGAACTCGCCTGCCGCCGCCGACTCCCGCTCGCCTCTCTTGATCAGGATCTCCGGCGAGCTGCCGCCGCGGTCGGCATAGAAGTTCTGGGCAAATCTTGACACGCCCGAAACCCGAACCCATCCACGTCATCGGCGGCGGCCTCGCGGGCAGCGAGGCCGCCTGGCAGATTGCTCGTGCAGGCCTTAACGTCGTGCTGCATGAGATGCGGCCCGTACGCGCCACCGACGCGCACAAGACCGATCACTTGGCCGAACTCGTGTGCTCCAACTCGTTCCGCTCCGATGACGCGCTGGGCAACGCGGTCGGTGTGCTGCATCGCGAAATGCGCTGCATGGATTCGCTCATCATGCGCTGCGCGGACAGCCACCAAGTGCCGGCCGGGGGCGCGCTCGCGGTGGACCGCGACGGCTTTTCCGCTGCCGTCACGGCCGCCATCATGGGCGAGCCGCTGATCTCGGTTCGGCGCGAAGCGGTCGACGGCCTGCCGCCCGAGCATTGGACCGATGTGATCGTGGCGACAGGCCCGCTCACCTCGCCGGGGCTGGCCGAGGCCATCGCCCGCCTCGGAGGCGAGGAGCATCTGGCCTTCTTCGACGCCATCGCGCCGATCGTCTACCGGGACAGCATCGATTTCGGCAAGGCCTGGTATCAGTCGCGTTATGACAAGGTCGGACCGGGCGGCAACGGGCTCGACTACATCAACTGCCCGCTCGACCGCGTCCAATATGACGCCTTCGTCGACGCGCTGCTGACGCGCGAGACCACGTCGTTCAAGGCTTGGGAGGGCACGCCCTATTTCAACGGCTGCCTGCCCATCGAAGTCATGGCCGAGCGGGGCCGCGAAACGCTGCGGCACGGGCCGATGAAGCCCGTCGGCCTGACCAACCCGCACGATCCGGCCGTGAAACCCTGCGGCATCGTCCAGTTGCGCCAGGACAATGCGCTGGGCACGCTCTACAACATGGTCGGATTCCAGACGAAGCTGAAACATTCGGCCCAGGTCGAGGTATTCCGGATGATTCCAGGGCTCGAGCAGGCCGAATTCGCCCGGCTCGGAGGCCTGCACCGCAACACCTTCATCAACTCGCCGCGCCTGCTGGACGCGCAGCTGCGCCTCAAGGCTCTACCCCGGCTGCGCTTTGCCGGCCAGATCACGGGCTGTGAGGGCTATGTCGAGAGCGCGGCCGTGGGCCTGATGGCGGGCCGCATGGCGGCGGCCGAGCGGCGCGGGCGCCCTCTCTCGATGCCGCCCGCCACCACGGCCATCGGAGCGCTGCTGAACCACATCACCGGAGGTCACATCGAAACGATCGACGCCGGGCCTCCGTCGTTCCAGCCGATGAACGTCAATTTCGGGCTGTTCCCGCCACTGCCCGAAGCGCCTCGGTCCGAATCCGGCGAGAAGCTCCGCGGGCCCGAGAAGGCGCAGGCCAACAAGCGGGCGATGAGTATCAGGGCCGAGCGGGACCTGGAGGCCTGGATCGCGGCCGGAACCGTCGAGGCCGACGCGGCCTGAGCCACGAAGGCCAGCGCCGGGGGGGCGCGGCCGCCGTTCAGTTCAGAACACGCTTCAGCTGCGGCGTATCGAGCGAGAAGGCGGGGATTTCGACCTCGAAACCGCGGCCGTCCTCGTCGGCCATGCGATAGTGGCCCGCCATGACGCCGGAGGGCGTGCTCAGCGGACATCCGGACGTATAGCGGAACGTGTCGCCGGGATTGAGCACCGGCTGTTCGCCGACGACGCCGAGGCCGCTCACCGTTTCGACCTTGCCGGCCCCGTCCGTGATGACCCAGTGTCGGGCCAGCAGTTGCACGGTGTTGCGGCCCAGATTGGCGATCTCGATCGTATAGGCCCAGACGAAGCGGCCCTCGTCGGGATCGGACCTGTCGGCGAGGTATTGCGGGATGACCGTGATCTGGATGTCGCGCGTGACGGCTGTGTACATGGCAGCACCGGCTCGAGACCCTGCACATTATGACGCAAGCCGACACCGCCGTCACCCCGGTCGCGGGACCATGCCCGAGCGCCCGCCGCACGGCCCGCAGTTCGGCGCTACTCGGCGGCGGCGGCGCTGGGCTGGTGCAGGACGGCATGGTCGAGCGCCTGGGCGAGATCCTCGATCAGGTCGTCGACGTCCTCGAGTCCGACCGACAGCCGCAGCATGCCTTCGGAGATCCCCAGGCCCTCGCGGATCTCCCGCGACAGGCGCTGGTGCGTGGTCGTGGCCGGATGGGTGATGAGGCTCTTGGCGTCGCCGAGATTGTTGGAGATGCCGATGATCGCGAGGGCGTTGGCGACCCGGAAAGCGGCCGCCTTGGCGCCCGCGACCTCGAAGGCGATCAGGGTCGAACCACCTTTCATCTGGCGTCGCGCCAGGTCGGCTTGCGGATGGTCGGCGCGGCTCGGGTAGATGACCCTGGTGACAGCGGGCTGCTCGGCCAGCATGTCGGCGATGCGACCCGCGGCGGCCGTCTGGGCCGCCACGCGCACCTGCAGGGTCTCGAGCCCCTTCAGCAGCACCCAGGCGTTGAACGGCGACATGGAAGGACCGGTCTGCCGCAACAGGTTATGAACATGCGTGTCGATGAAGGCCTTGCTGGCCAGGATCACGCCACCGAGGCAGCGCCCCTGCCCGTCGATATGCTTCGTGGCCGAATAGACCACGCAATCGGCCCCGAGCGCGAGCGGGCTCTGCAGCATCGGCGTGGCAAAGACGTTGTCGACCACGAGAGTGGCGCCGCCCGCATGGGCGATCTCGGCTACGGCCGCGATGTCGACAAGCTCGAGCGTGGGGTTCGTCGGCGTCTCGAGGAACAGGGTCCTGGTGTTGGGCCGCATGGCGGCACGCCACTGGTCGAGGTCGTCGCCATCGACCAACGTCGCTTCCACACCGAAGCGCGGCAGCAGATCCTCGACGACGTAGCGACACGAGCCGAACAGCGCTTTCGCCGCCACGACATGGTCGCCGGCTTTCACCTGCCCCATCAACGAGGCCGTCACGGCCGCCATGCCGCTCGCCGTCGCGCGCGCGTCTTCGGCACCCTCCAGCAACGCCATACGCTGCTCGAACATGGCCACAGTAGGATTGGAAAAGCGCGCGTAGATGAAGCCGGGATCCTCGCCCTTGAAACGCGCCTCCGCCGCCTCTGCCGACTCGTAGATGAAGCCTTGCGTGAGGAAGAGCGCTTCGGACGTCTCGCCGAAGGAGGATCGCAGCGTGCCGCCGTGAACCAACTGCGTGGCCGGACGAAGCTTCGACTGCGACCGGCGGGGGAAGTGTGTCATGGCGCCATTCCTGGACAACGAAAGACCACGGGCTGCGGGATTGGGCGCGTTTTAAAACACGACCGCGGCACTCCGCAAGAGGACGTACCGATATAAAGAACAATTTGTTTGTAATTCCAGTCTCGCTTCGGGTCGCCTTGGCGGACGAACATGCGTCCGCTAGGCAGGCCCGTGAACAGCTTGCATGAGAAGCCACCACCATGACCGAACTCGCGGCCTTTGCGCCGGGTCTTCTCGCCGCGCAACAGATCCAGATCCTGCTGGACGCCGGCCATATCGGCCGTTCGTTCCCGGTCGGCGACCTCGCCCCGGTGCTTCAGCCGGCAAGCCTCGATCTGCGTCTCGGGACCCGGGCCTGGCGCGTGCGGGCGAGCTTCCTGCCCGGTCGGGACCGCAGCGTCCTCGACGGGGTCGCGGCCCAGCCCGCCATTGCGTTCGACCTTTCGGCCGGAGCCATCCTCGAGCCCGGCACCGTCACGGTGGTCGAACTCGACGATCGACTGAGGCTGCCGGCCGGTCTCGGTGCCGCCGCGAACCCCAAATCCTCGACGGGCCGCATCGACGTCTTCACCCGCGTGATCGCGGACCGGGCACGGCGCTTCGACACGATCGAGCCGGGATACGATGGCCCGCTTTACGCCGAAGTGTCGCCTCGGACTTTTCCGGTCCGGGTCCGAGCGGGATCGCGGCTCGCGCAGATCCGGTTTTCCGCAGGCGATACCCGGCTCGACGACGCGGGCCATCGCGCACTTCACGCGACGGCGCCGCTCGTGGGCGGAGCCGAACCGGTCATCGCCGGCGGGATCGCGGTCTCGGTCGACCTCAGCGGCTTCGAGGACTCGGACCTCGTCGGATACAGGGCCAAGCGCCACACCGGCATCATCGACGTCGACCTCGTGGGGGAACTCGATCCCCGGGATTACTGGGAGGCGATTCATGTCCGCGACCGCAAGGAGCTGATCCTCGATCCGGGCGAGTTCTACCTGCTGGCCTCGAAGGAGGCCGTTCGGGTTCCGCCCGACCACGCCGCCGAGATGACGCCCTTCGATCCGCTCGTCGGCGAGTTCCGGGTCCATTATGCCGGGTTTTTCGATCCCGGTTTCGGTGTCGCGGAGGCGGGCGGCGCCGGCGCCCGGGCCGTGCTCGAAGTGCGCTCGCGCGACGTACCCTTCGTGCTGGAGGATGGGCAGATCGTGGGGCGGCTCGTCTACGAGCGCATGTCGGAGCGGCCCCGCCTGCTCTACGGCACCGTCCCGGGCTCGCACTACCAGGCCCAGGGTCTCAAGCTGTCGAAGCACTTTCGGAAGGCTTGACGACCGCCTGGGCCCGTGCGCTACCGCTCTGCCCGCGTCACGTCGGGCAGAAAATAGGTCAGGAGTCCGAGGATGGGCAGGTAGGCGCAGACCTTGTACACGAAGGTGATGCTCGTGTGGTCGGCCAGGAGGCCCAGCACCGCCGCGCCGATGCCCGCCATCCCGAACGCCATGCCGAAGAACAGCCCCGAGACCATGCCGACCTTGCCCGGCACGAGTTCCTGCGCGAACACCAGGATGGCCGAGAAGGCGGACGCCAGGATGAGGCCGATCACCACCGACAGGATCGTGGTCCACAGCAGGTCGGCGAAGGGCAACATCAGCGTGAACGGCAGCACGCCGAGGATCGAACCCCAGATCACGAGCTTTCGGCCGAACCGATCGCCCAGCGGGCCGCCCACGATGGTGCCGGCCGCGACGGCAGCGAGGAAGACGAACAGGCGGATGAGGGCGTCCTGCTTGTCGATGCCAAACTTCGTCATGAGGTAGAACGGGTAGTAGGAGTTGATGCTCGACAGGTAGAGGTACTTCGAAAACACCAGCATCATTAGGACGCCGAGCGACAGCACCACCTTGCGGCGCGGCAGCGGCTGCATGGCGGCCTCCGGGGCTTTCTTGCGGATGCCACCGATCTGGGCCGCGTACCAACGCCCGATGGCGGTCAGGATCACGATGGCGGCCAGCGCCGCCAGGGTGAACCAGGCGATGCTCCCCTGCCCACGGGGTACCACGATGAAGGCCGCCAATAGGGGACCGAGCGCCGAGCCTCCGTTGCCGCCGACCTGGAAGAGGGATTGCGCGAAGCCGAACCGGCCGCCCGACGCCAGCCTCGCAACCCGTGACGCTTCCGGATGGAACACCGACGAACCGACGCCGACGAGAGCGGCCGCCACGAGGATCACGCCGAAGCTCGGCGCTGCCGACAAGAGCAGCAGGCCGGCCAGGGTGATGGCCATGCCGATCGACAGAGAAAACGGCATCGGACGATGGTCGGTATAAAGCCCGACGAAGGGTTGCAGGAGCGACGCCGTCATCTGGAACGTCAGCGTGATGAGCCCGATCTGCCCGAAGTCGAGCGCGAATTCCTGCTTCAGAAGCGGGTAGACGGCCGGGATGAGCGCTTGCACCAGATCGTTCAGCCCGTGCGACAGGCTGATGGCGCCGAGCACCAGGGCCGCAGGACGAGCCATCGCCGAGACCGCTGGCGACAGGCCGACCGCCCCCCGGTTCACTCTGTCGTCCATGGTCGCCCCCGTTGTAGCGCGTCTCTCAGCGGCTTCGGAAGAACCTGCTTAGGCCCAGCGGCGGTGCGCCATCAAGGCGCCGGCAACACGCGCGTTCCTGCCATGCGCGCCACGCGGGCGGTCGTGCTGGCCCGACGTTAACCGTTCCTGACAGCCTCATTGTTACCTTGATGTCACGGACCTCGGCTTTGGGTCCCATCGGCCGTATTCGCGCTTGTCGCTCCCTGGGCGACGTGGAAAGCCTTGATCGACGTCCCTGCAGGATCATTGCCGAGCACGAAACCACGATGTCGCTTGCCGTTGCCGCCGCATATTCCCCTGGTTCCGTTCCGGCTTCGGTCATCGACGATCTCGATCTCGCCATCGATCGGGCAGCGGCAGCGCTGCGCCGGGAGCAGCGCCAGGACGGGCATTTCGCGTTCGATCTCGAGGCCGACGCGACCATCCCGGCCGAATATGTGATGCTGAAGCACTTCCTGGGCGAGACGGATCCCGTCGTCGAACGCAAGATCGGAGTCTATCTCCGGCGCACCCAGGAGCAGCACGGCGGCTGGCCGCTGCTGCGCGGCGGCGCCCTCAACGTGTCGGCCAGCGTGAAGGCCTATGTGGCGCTGCGCATGATCGGCGATGCGGCCGACGCGCCCCACATGGTGCTGGCCAGGGACGCGATCCTCGGTCACGGCGGGGCGGCGCACAGCAACGTCTTCACGCGGACCACGCTGGCGCTCTTCGGCATGGTGCCCTGGCGCGCCGTTCCGGTCATGCCGATCGAGATCATGAACGCGCCGTCATGGTTCCCGTTCCACATCTACCGGATCTCCTACTGGGCGCGCGACACGCTCGTGCCGCTGCTGGTGCTGATGGCGTTGAAGCCGCGCGGCGCCAATCCGTTGGGGATCGACATTCCGGAGCTCTTCGTCACGCCTCCCGACCGGGTGCGGATCTGGCCCAAGGGGACGAACCAGGTCGGGGGGTGGGGCATCATCTTCGGGGCGCTCGACAAGGTGCTGCAGGCGGCCGAGCCCTACTTCCCGAAGGGCAAGCGCCAAAGCGCCATCGACAAGGCCGTGGCCTTCGTACGGGCACGGCTCAACGGCGAAGACGGGCTCGGCGCCATCTACCCCGCCATGGCCAACACCGTGATGATGTTCCACGTGCTCGGCCTGCCGGCCGACCACCCGGACGTGGTGACGGCACGGGCCGCCGTCGACAAGCTTCTCGCCATCAAGGGGGAGGAGGCCTTCTGCCAGCCCGCACTGTCGCCGGTCTGGGATACGGCGCTGTCCTCGCATGCCCTGATGGAAGCCGGCGGGGTCAGTACCGCGGCGGGCCGGCGATGCCTCGACTGGCTGAAGCCCCTGCAGGTGCTCGAGGTGAAAGGTGACTGGGCCGAAGAGAAGCCCGACGTTCGGCCGGGCGGCTGGGCGTTCCAGTACCGCAACGACCATTATCCCGATCTCGACGACACTGCTGTCGTGGTGATGGCCATGGACCGGGCGCGCAGCCGTTCAGGCGACGACAGCTTCGACGAGTCGATCGCGCGGGCGCGCGAATGGGTGGTCGGTCTGCAATGCAGGAACGGCGGCTGGGCCGCCTTCGACGCCGACAACACGTCCTACTACCTGAACTATATCCCGTTCGCCGATCACGGCGCTCTGCTCGATCCGCCCACGGCCGACGTCACGGCCCGTGTGGTATCCATGCTGGCGCAACTTGGCGAGACACCGCAGACGAGCGAGGCGCTGCGACGCGGCCTCGCCTATCTGCTGCGCGAGCAGAATCGCGAGGGTAGCTGGTATGGGCGCTGGGGCGTCAATTACGTCTACGGCACGTGGTCCGTGCTCTGCGCCTTCAATGCGGCCGGCATCGGGCCGGACACGGAGGCCGTGCGCCGGGCCGTCGCCTGGCTGCTCGGCATCCAGAACCCGGATGGCGGCTGGGGTGAAAGCGACGCCGGCTACGACCTCGACTACAAGGGGTATCGACCGGCGCCCAGCACGGCCTCGCAGACCGCCTGGGCGGTGATCGGCCTCATGGCGGCGGGCGAAGTCGAAAGCCCGGCCGTGGAACGGGGGATCGCCTACCTGCAGCATAGCCAGAGCGACGACGGCTTCTGGCCCGAAGAACCCTTCACGGGCACTGGCTTCCCGCGGGTGTTCTATCTGCGGTATCATGGCTACCCGAAGTTCTTTCCGCTCTGGGCCTTGGCGCGCTACCGCAACCTCAAGGGCAGCAATTCGAAGACCGTCATGGTGGGTATGTGAGGAGCGAGCGTCCCATTCTGGCCGTCACCGGCCTCGCGGCGGAAGCGCGCATCGCAGCGGGCAGCGGCGTCGTCGCGGTGGCGGGCGGCGGCGATCCGGCGCGTCTCGCTCTCCTGGTCCAGGCCGCCATGGCGCGCGGCATCCGCGCCGTCATCAGCTTCGGCGTCGCGGGCGGGCTGCGGCCCGGCCTCAAGGCCGGAAGCGTGGTGATCGCCCGTGCGGTCGACGATGGCGAGACTCGGCTGGAGACCGCTCCGGCCTGGGTGGAACGGCTCGCCCGAAGCCTGCCCCATGCCCACCTCGCGGATCTCGCGGGGGTCGACGCCGCGGTTTGCAGCACGGCCGGCAAGGCCGATCTGCGCCGCCGCACGGGCGCCGACGCGGTCGACATGGAGTCGCATGTGGCGGCTCGCCTGGCGGCATTGCACGGCCTGCCCTTCGCGGCACTGCGTGTCGTGGCTGATCCCGCGGACCGCGCGGTCCCGCCGGCCGCCCTGGCCGGCATGAGACACGACGGCTCGACCGACATCGGTGCAGTGCTGCGTTCGCTCGGGCGCAGGCCGGGGCAGTTGCCCGGGTTGATCCGCACGGCCCTCGATGCCCGGGCGGCCTTCCGCAGCCTGACCTCGAGCCGCCGCGATCTGTGCTCGCTCTTCGGCCTGACCGATTGGCGCCAGGACGCGACCCCGGACGGCATGTTCGGGCTGCCCCTCGGGATCGGTGGTGGTTTCGTCCCCTCGCTCGGCGCCAGCGACGAGGCGGAACTCCGGGCCGGACGGCCCTGACGGGAATCAGGGACCGGCGCATTCAATAATCCACCTGCATCAGGTAGAGTCCCGCTGCCGGCGCTACCGTGCCGCAGCGCGTCCGGTCGCGGGCTTCGAGGGCGCCGCTGAGGTCGTCGGCCGTCCAGCATCCCAGCCCGACCAGCACGAGCGATCCCGCCATCGAGCGCACCTGGCGATGGAGGAAAGAGCGGGCCCAGATCCGGAACTCGACGTGCTCCCCCTGGCGGACGACATCGAAGCCGTCGAGGGTCCGCAGGGGGCTTGCGGCCTGGCATTCGCTGTCGCGGAAGGTCGTGAAATCGTGGTGGCCCATCAGGCGCCGCGCGGCCTCGTGCATGGCGCCCGCGTCGAGGCTCGGTTTGACGAGCCAGGCGCGTGATGTCTCGAGCGCCAGGGGCGCCCGGCGGTTCACGATCCTGTAAAGGTAGTGCCGCCGCACGGCCGCATGGCGCGCGTCGAACGCCGGGTCGGCTACGGCCACCTCGCGCACCGCGACCGGATGCGGCTTCAGGCGACTGTTGATGGCGTCGCGCACGCTGTCGGGGCGGTACGCCTTGGCAAGATCAACATGGGCCACCTGCCCCAGGGCATGGACCCCGGCATCGGTCCGTCCGGCGCCGCGCAAGCCGTTGACCGCGACGCCGAGCGGCGCGCCGGCCTTCTCGATCGCCTCCTGGATCGACAGGCCGTTGGCCTGCCTCTGCCAGCCGACGAAAGCCGTACCATCATACTCGATCGTCAGCTTGTAGCGGGGCATCGGGCCTTGTGTCCTGGGTCTCCGCAACGACCGAGCCCCGCAACCGCGGTCGACCAAGACGGTCGGCAGCCGCTGCATGGCCGGTCGAGCTCGGGTCGATGACGGGCAGAGCCTGTGCGTAGCGCGGCGTTAACCAGCTTGGACTAACCCTCGTGTGCAGGACTTCACTTGAACGGGTGGACAGCAGATGAGCACGAGTCCCACGATGCCGGTCTCGACGGCCAGCTTCAATAGCAGCGCCACCTTCGAGCCGACAATCAGCCCATCAACCGTCCTCATCAACGGATCGGCCACGAACGCCGGCAACATCGCCAGCATCGCTCTCTACGATAATGGGAACGAGATCAACGATATCACCGGTTTCCGGACGTCGAACACGGGGTGGAGCGACACCGTCACCCTGGGCCCCGGCAGCCATTCCATCACGGCAACGGTGACCGAACTCTCGGGCGCGACCTATGGGATTTTCGCACCTTACGAACTGGTCACGGGTATCAAGAACGAGCCCTACGTGTATCAGGAGCGCGACGAGAACGGTGCCGGCCTGGTGACCAGCGTCAGCAGCTATGACGCGTCGGGCACGCTCGTCAGCCAAAGTGCGGTCGCAGTCAACGGCCCCAGCGCTGCGCCGTTCACCGTAGCGTTCGATCCCTCGACGACGTTTCTCGGCCCGACGGAAGCCACGATCACCGGCACGACGTCGGCCTACGGCAACGCCGCCACGATCGAGATCTACGATGGTGCCGAATCGTCGGTCATCAACCCCAAGACGGGCGCGCTCCTCGGCACCGCCCTCGCGCTCGGCTATGCCACGGTCGGGTCAGACGGGACCTGGTCGTTCGACGCCCACGTCAGCCCCGGCTATCATCAGTTCACGGCGGTCGCCACCAGCGTGACCGGGCACGAGTCGGTTGCCCAGAGCCCTTTCGCCTTGCAGACCGGCATCGTCGGCGAGCCCTACGTGTTCGAGGAGATCGACCACGGGTCCAGTGGCTCCGTGGCGGCCAAGACCTTATATGCGGCCGCCGGCACGATCGTGTCGCGAAGCAGCGGTGGTGGCGCCACGGTGAACGGCGGCGGCGCCACCGGCGAGGTTCTCCAAAGTCAGTACAACGACGTTATGACGGGCGACGGCACCGGCAGCGCCACCTTCTTGTTCAGGCCCGGCTTCGGCCAGGACGAGATCACGAACTTCAGCTACGACAATTCTGCCCAACCCCATGATTTCATCAGTGTTCCGCGAACGGAATTCGCCTCGATGGCGTCGCTGTTCCACCATGTAACGACGGCGCTCGACGGGGACGCCGTCATCCACCTCGACAAGCGCGACTCGATCAAGGTGGACGGCGTCAGCAAGGCAGAACTCATCACGCACCCGGCTGATTTCCGCTTCCACCCCTGACCCCGCTCATGTGGAGGGCGAGCGACCCCATTCGGCGGCCGACGCGACAGCCTCCGCAGCGCCGGCGCCACGCCGCGACATCACCACGGCCCCCAAGCTGATCGCGGCCGCGAAGCTGAGCCACAGCGCCGGCGACGCGCGGTTGCCCGTGGCTTCGATCAGCGCGGTCGAGACGAGCGGCGTCAGGCCGCCGAACAGGGCCGTCGCCAGACTGAAGGCGAGGCTGAAGCCGGCCGTGCGGACCTGCGGCGGCATGATCTCGGCCAGGAGCGGGATCATGGCGCCGTTGTAGAGCCCGAAAAAGGACGAGAACAACAGCACCGTCACGAGGAGCTTGCCGAAGCTTGGGGCCGCGACCAGCCACAGCATCATCGGATAGGCCGTCATCAGGGTCAGGACCGGGATCAGCAACAGCAGCGGGTAGCGGCCGAAGCGGTCCGAAACGGCGCCGCCGATCGGCAGCCAGATCAGGTTGGAGAGCCCTACGCAGAGCGTCACGACCAGCACGTCGGCGGCGCCGAGGTGCAGGGCTTCGCGGCCGAAGGTCGGCGTATAGGCGGTGATCAGGTAGAACGTCGTCGTGGTCAGGATCGATAGGCCCATGCCGACCAGCACGATTGGCCAATTGCGGGAGAGCATCCGCATCACTTCCCCGGTCCGGCGCGGGTGGTGCATGCGGCGGAACGCTTCCGTCTCGTCGAGAGATCGCCGGAGCCAGAAGATCAGCGGGATGATGGCGCAGCCGATCAAGAGCGGCACGCGCCAACCCCAGGCCCCCATGGCGGCGGGCGAGAGCCAGGCCGTCAGGCCCGCACCGATCAGCGATGCGAAGATCACGGCGACCTGCTGGCTGCCGCTCTGCCACGACGTATAGAAGCCGCGCCGCCCTTCCGTCGCGATCTCGGCCAGATAGACCGACACGCCGCCGAGTTCCGCCCCCGCCGAAAAGCCCTGCAGCAAGCGCCCCGCCACGATGATCAGCGGCGCCGCCAGCCCGATCGATGCGTAGCTCGGAGTCAGAGCCAGGGAGAGCGTGCCTATGGCCATCATGGCCAGGGTTACGATCAAGCCCTGTCGGCGGCCGTGGCGGTCGATATAGGCGCCGAGCACGACGGCGCCGAGCGGCCGCATCAGGAAGCCGACGCCGAACGTCGCGAGCGACGCCATCAGCGACGCGAAAGCGCTGGACGACGGGAAATAGCTCCTGCCGATGTAGACGGCGTAGAAGCCGTAGACGAAGAAATCGTACTGCTCGAGGAAGTTGCCGGTGGCCACGCGGAACACGCTGCCGATCCTGCGGTTCCGCTCGTCCTGGGTCAGCGTCATGGTCGATCCTCCCTGGCCGTCACGGCGCCGACCGCGCTCGGGTTGGCGGCAATCGGCCGCCTGCGACGGTGCTCCGCCTTCATAGCAGGCCCGCGGGGCGTCCCGCCAACCGGGATCGCGGCCGACTCC
>CAXUCF010000003.1:6992-15185 GCA_964249275.1 uncultured Lichenihabitans sp. | reverse complement strand
CGGTGCGGGTCGGAAAACGAGCGATTGGTCGAATCTGACGCTCGGTACCCACCTCTGGGAGTGCGTCTTGGTTTGGGCAGCGGACCTTTAGGTCAGAACAGGATCAAGCTCCCGTCTTCGGCCACCTTGCAGCCCTCGGGGCTGTGCCCGACCATGTCAGGGCTCATGTGCGTGAGCAGGACGGACTTGGCTGCTATCTCTGGCAGGCGTCGTTGCAGCGTCGCATAATCGAGGTGATAGCGCACGGGCCGCTCGGCTGTATACGCCTCCGCAATGAAGAGATCGGCCCCGCGGGCGGCTGGGATGAGCATGTCAACCCATTCTGTGTCACCGGTGTAGCAGAGCACCTTACCCTCACACGTGAGACGCAGAGCGTAGGATGGTCCACCGGACGGATGCCGGACCGGAAAGGCGCTCACATTAATCCCGTTGATCTTGCTTGGTGTCTCTGTCTCGATTTCGATGAGGTGCAGCACGAACTTGCGCTCGATACTAGATGAGCCGGGGAACATGGCCTCCATCAGCGCGGGCAGGCGTTCGCGCAGGCCCGGCGGTCCCGCGATGGTCAGGGGCGTGGTGCGATGACTGACAAGCTGCGCGTCGAGGATCAGGAACGGTAGGCCTCCGAAGTGATCACCGTGTAGGTGGGTCAGGAACACCGTCTCGATGCCGCTCGGATCGACCCCGAAGCGACGCATGGCGATGAGGGCGGACGCCCCGCAGTCAATCAGGAAGCGCGTGGCTGACGCTCCGACGTGAAAGCATGTGTTGAACCGGCCGCCTGAGCCGAAAGCGTCACCGCAACCGAGAACGCGAAGTTCCATCGCCACGCCCCGCTACGGATTACCTCAACCCTATCAGGGCCTGTTCTCTCGCCATACTAACGACCGCAATGGCCTATAGGCGAACGGTACCAAGCGTCGGATTTTGCCCACTAGGCGCTCACGAGAGCCGCTGCGCCGTAGCCGGCGCGACGCCCGAACACCGCACCCGAGGTCAACCCAGAGCCGCCGGGATAACCGTTGAAGAAGACGCCGCCGACCATCTCGCCGCAGGCGAAGAGGCCCGGGATGGCACGTCCGTTTTCGCCCATCACGCTGCCGGTGCGATCGACCTCGACCCCGCCATAGGTGAAGGTGATGCCGCCCGTGACCGGATAGGCCTTGAACGGCCCCTCTTCGATCGTTTGGGCCCAGTTCGATTTCGGCAAGGCGAGGCCCCGCGTGCCCTTGCCATCCTTGATGGTCGGATCGAAGACGACATCGGGATCGACCGCCGCGTTGAACGCGTCGATGGTGGCTCGGGTCGCCGACCTGTCCACGCCATCGAGCTTGCCGACGAGGCCGTCGAGCGTGTCGGCCTCGACGAAATGGGCATCGTGGAACTTGTATTCGCTGTAGAGGAGGTGGTCGACCTTCGCGTCGAAGATCTGCCACGCGAAATGGCCCGGCTGCTCCAGGATCGAGCGGCCGAATTGCGCGTAGGTGTAGTTGCGGAAATCACGGCCCTCGTCGACGAAGCGCTGCCCGTCGGCGTTGATCATGAGTCCGAGGAAGTAGCAGATCTTGCGGTAGTGCTTGCGCTTGAGGTGCGGCAGGTCGAGGTTGCCGTTCTCCGGCGTGTAGAGGTCCATCGGGGTGGCATGACACCCCTCGTAGACGCCGTGCGGCCTGGCGCCGAGCCGGTACGCCATCTCGAGGCCGTCGCCGGTGTTGTGCGGCGTGCCGCGCACCACGGCCCGGTCCATGCCGCGCCCGAGATAGCGCGTGCGCAGCGCCTTGTTGGAGCCGAAGCCGCCCGAGGCCAGCACCACGGCCCCGGCGCGGAACGTCCTGGTGTCCCCTGCCCCGCTCCGGGTCTCTACCCCGGCCACGCGACCGTCCTCGACCAGGATCCCGGTGGCGGCGCAATCGTAGACGATCGCCCCGCCACGATCCTCGAAGGCGCGGCGCTCGGCCTCGGCAAGGCCATAGCCTTCGTCCTTGGCGGCCAATGTCAGCCCGCCCCAGAAGACGAACCGGCCATCCTTCTCGAAGGACTGCCGGGAATAGATGGGCTCGAACTTGACACCCTTGGACGACAGCCAGCGCAGGGTCGGGTAGCTTTCCGCAACGAGCGCCTCCTGCTCCGGGCTCAACGGGCGCCCGTCGTTGAAGCCGAGGAGGTCCGCACCGAACCGCGCAGCCGTGTAGCTCCCGAAATCCGTCCGCGACAGGCGCGGGTCGTCGGGATCGGCCAGGAGCGGCATGAGGTCACCGCCGCCGTCGTAGGCGAACCGCATGGCGCCCGCCGTGTAGGCAGTGTTGCCGCTGGCGAGGTCGGGCGTAGCCTTCTCGATGACCAGGACCTCACGGCCTCGCTCCTGTGCCGCCAAGGCGGCGCAGAGCGCTGCATTGCCGGAGCCCACCACCACGATGTCCCAGGCCTCACGCACCATGATGTCCTCCGTTTCGTCCATGTCGGACATCTTTGTACATGAAGCGCTGCGCGTCCGCATGCGGCTCCTGCGCAAAGCCCGGAACGCCGAGAATGCCTCCGCTCGGCATTTCGCCCCGCCGTCATCGGCATGGTGACGCGCGGGGAGCACCGCTGCTAGATTGCGCGCCGTCGAACCCGAACGCTCTCTCAGCCGACCGGGTCCGGTCGCGCCCGTCGCCGTCCTGATCCCTGCGGCTCCGTGGCGGCCGCTCAAAGGATAAGTCATGTTGAGGTCGCTGATGACGTCGCGGCGCTTCGCGCCGCTGTTCTGGTGCCAGTTCTTCTCGGCCTTCAACGACAACGTCCTGAAGAATGCCCTGGTGTTCCTGATCCTGTTTAAAGTCGGCGGCACCTCGGCCGCGATGCTGGTCACCGTGGCGGGCGCCCTCTTCGTGGCGCCGCCCCTCGTCCTGTCGGGCCTCGGTGGTCAATGGGCCGACCGCTACGACAAGGCCCGGGTGGCGCAGCGCCTGAGGCTCGCGGAGGTCGCGGCCGCCCTGTTCTCGGTGCTGGGTTTCGTGCTGTCGTCGCTGCCGCTGCTGTTCGTGGCCCTGGTGCTGTTTTCCACCATCGCGGCGCTGTTCGGCCCCGTCAAATACGGCATGTTGCCGGATCAGCTCAGGCCCGAGGAACTGCCAACCGGCAACGCGCTCGTCGAGGGCGGCACCTTCCTGGCGATCCTGCTCGGCACGATCGGGGGCGGCTGGGCCGCGGCCGACGACCACGCGGTCGCCTATGGCGTGGCCGTGACGGCCTTCGCGGCCTTGGCCTGGGGCGCGAGCCTGCTGATCCCGCCGACCGGCGAGGGCGAGAGAACCCTGGCGATCGATCGCAACCTGTTCCGCTCCACGGGCCAACTCGTGCGCCACCTGGGGGCCGACCGCCGGCTCTGGTCCTGCGGGCTTTTCGTCAGCTGGTTCTGGCTGACCGGAGCCGTGACGCTCACGCTGCTGCCCATCCTGGTCAAGGCCAATCTCCAGGGCTCGGAGACCGCCATGACGGCGGCGCTGGCGATCTTCTCCATCGGCATCGGGGTGGGCTCGGGCTTGGCGTCGTGGCTGTCGGCCGGGCGCGTCATCCTGTTGCCGACCGTGATCGCGGCCGTGCTGCTGGGCCTGTTTTCGCTCGACCTCGCGATCGGTTCGGCGCGCTTCGTCCCCGAGGCCGTGCTGGGAGCGAGCGACCTTTTCCTGCATGGCGCGGGCCTCCACGCCGCCATCGACCTGTTCGGCATCGCGGTTTCGGGCGGATTGTTCATCGTGCCGGTCTTCACCGCCGTGCAGGTCTGGAGCAGGTCCGAGGACCGGGCCCGCAACATCGGCGCCGTCAATATCCTGTCGGCGGGCTTCATGGTGGGAGGGGCGGTCGCGGTGGCGATCCTGCAGGCGGTCGGGCTGTCGACTCCGGCGCTGTTCGCGATCCTCGGCCTCTGCAACTTCGCTGCCGCGTGGTGGATCCTCCGGCATCTGCCGACCAGCGCGTTCCGGGATCTGCTGTCGGTGATCCTGCGCTGCTTCTATCGGCTGGACATCAAGGGGCTCGACAACATCGCCAGGGGTGGCCCGAACCCGATTTTGGCGCTGAACCATGTGAGCTTCCTCGATGCCGGCCTCGCCCTGTCGCTGCTCGACAAAGACCCGGTCTTCGCCATCGATTCCGCCATCGCGACGCGCTGGTGGGTGAAGCCCTTCCTGAAGCTCACCCGCGCCATGCCGATCGATCCCGCCAAGCCCATGGCGACCCGGGCCCTGATCAACGCCGTGCGGAACGGCGAGACGCTGGTGATCTTCCCCGAGGGCCGCCTGACCATGACGGGCAGCCTGATGAAGGTCTACGACGGCGCCGGGCTCATCGCCGACAGGTCCGGCGTGCCGGTCGTGCCGGTGCGGATCGCCGGGCTGGAGCGCACGCCCTTCTCCTATCTGACGGCCGCGCAGACGCAGCCCCGCATGCTGCCCAAGATCGACGTCACCATCCTCGAGCCCGTGATGCTCCACGTCGACCCCGAACTCTTCGGCAAGCGGCGCCGGCTGGCCGCCGGGGCGGCGCTCTATGACGTGATGTCGGACGCCGCCTTCCAGACGGCGTCGATCGACCGGACCATCGTCGAGGCCGTTCTGGCGGCCGGCCAGGAGCACGGCTGGAAGCGCGTCGCGGTCGAGGATCCGGTCGCCGGCAAGCTGACCTACGGTCGCCTCGCCATGGCGGTCCACGTTCTCGGCACCAAGCTGATGCCGCTCGCCGAGGCAGGCCGCGCGGTGGGCGTGATGCTGCCCAACGCCAACGGCGCGGCCGTCACCATCCTGGCCCTGATGTCGGCCGGGCGCGTTCCCGCAATGATCAACTTCACCAGCGGCGGCGCCAACATCCTGGCGGCGTGCCGGGCCGCCGAAGTCGACACCATTCTGACGTCGATGGCCTTCGTCACGAAAGGCAAGCTCGAGGCCCTGGTGGCGGCGGTCGGCGCCGAGGTCGCCATCGTCTATCTCGAGGACGTGCGCGCCACCGTTGGCGCGGCCGACAAGCTCCGGGCCTTCCTGAACAGCCGCAAGCCCCTGGTCGCCCGCAGACCCGAGGATCCGGCCGCCATCCTGTTCACCTCCGGCAGCGAGGGTGCCCCCAAGGGGGTCCTGCTATCGCACCGCAACATGCTGGCCAACGTGGCCCAGGTCGCAGCGCGGATCGACTTCGGCCGATCCGACAAGGTGTTCAACGTGCTGCCCGTGTTCCACGCCTTCGGGCTGACGGCCGGGTTGATCCTGCCCATCGTGTCGGGCGTGCCGGTGTTCTTGTATCCGTCGCCGCTGCATTACCGGATTGTTCCGGAGCTGGTCTATAGTTGCAATGCAACCGCGCTGTTTGGTACGGATACCTTCCTGGCCGGCTACGCGCGGTCCTCGAACGCCTATGACTTCCGCTCGCTCCGCTACGTGGTGGCGGGCGCCGAGCCCGTAAAGGAATCGACCCGCAAGACCTACATGGAGAAGTTCGGACTGAGGATCCTCGAAGGATACGGAATCACCGAGACCGGACCCGTGCTGGCCGTCAACACCCCCATGTTCAACCGCTCCGGGAGTGTCGGCAAGCTGCTTCCCGGGATGGAGGCGCGCCTCGACCCGGTGCCGGGCGTGGAAGATGGGGGACGACTCGTGGTGCGCGGCCCGAACGTCATGCTGGGCTATCTCAGGGCCGACAGGCCCGGGACCATCGAGGCGCCGCCCGAGGGCTGGCACGACACGGGCGACATCGTGGCGATCGACGCCGATGGCTTCATCACGATCAAGGGTCGAGCCAAGCGCTTCGCCAAGATCGCCGGCGAAATGGTGTCGCTGGCCGCCGTCGAGACCGTGGCGGCCGATCTATGGCCGGACGCCGCCTCCGCCGTCACGGCCATTCCGGACCTGCGCAAGGGGGAACGCCTGGTGCTGGTCACCGAGCGGCGGGACGCCACCCGCGCCCTCTTCCAGGCGCACGCCCGCATCAAGGGCCTGGCCGACCTCGCGGTGCCGGCGGAGGTGGTGGTGGTGGACCGCGTGCCGCTGCTCGGCTCGGGCAAGCTCGACCATCCGGCGGTCGCCCGTTTGGTGCGGGAAAGGGCCGAGGCCGCTAGTGTTCCGCGGGCCGAGCCCGTGATGGCGACATAGCGGAGTTCGGATCCGATCGACGACGTCCGCCACGGCAAGCGCGGGAGTGTCCTGCGGATGCTTCCCCGACCTGCTGCGCCGCAACACGGGCCCGACTCTCCCCGCGCGTTTTTCGCGGCCCGTAGGACCGGTTCAGCGACGGAAGTCCCGGCCGGCGAGCCCCGCGGCCAGCCGTGGATCTCAGATCTGGTCCGCGAGAGCGGGGACCGATCCGGACGCTAGCCGGCTCATCTCGGCGATCGAGGTGCCGTCGAGCAGCTTCGCCGACAGGTCGCGCACTTCGGTCATGAGCAGGCGGATCGCGCAGTGCTCGACGTCGGGACAGTCCGAACAGGGCTGGTAGCCGGTACGGCTCGCGCAGGCCATCGGGGCCAGGGGACCGTCTAGCGCCCGGATGGCGGCGCCCGCCATGATCTCGGCCGGGGGGCGCGAGAGCATGTAACCGCCGTTCTTTCCCTTGCGGGAAGCAACCATGCCGGCCATGCGCAGCTCCCCCAGGATCGCATCGAGGAACTTCTTGGGGATGGTGTTGGCCTTGGCGATCTCGACGGATTGGGCGGTCTGCCCCGGTGCCAAGCCAGCGAGATGGACCAGGGCCTTCAACCCGTATTTTCCTTTTTTGGTCAGCATCGCTATCCGGCCCGACGACGGCCGGCGGACGACACGTCACGGCAACCGTGGGCCGGTATAGGGCTGCCTGCGCTCCCGTGGAAGGCCAATGACGGTGTTCCAGCCCAAGGGCTCCCACGGGAACAACCGCTTCGCTCTATCCGACTCTGGCCTTGGGGCGAAGTCCGTGGCTCAAAGCGATCACTCCCGTAGGGACGAGGCGGATCCAGGCCAATCTGCTCAGGCTTGAGATGCCGGGCAGCATCGATGTGGCTGTGAGGGCGAAACCACACGTGGCTATGCCACGCAACGCCGCCTAGTTCGGGGAACTCGGGCGTGACGAGCCATTCCCGCTGGAGGCGGGATCACCGACTTGCAGGCCGGCGGCCTGGCCAGCCTGCCCAGACTTTTCAGCCCCCGAGCCCGCCTGCTCGGACGCGCCCTGGATCTGGATACGCCGGCTTCGTGCCTGCTGCTGCGTCTTGGGCAAGGTCACGCTGAGGACGCCATTCTCGAAGCGAGCCTGCACCTGATCGGCATCGACCAGGAACGGTAGGCGCAGCGACCGCTGGAACGTCCCGAACACGCGTTCGCTGAAATGCACGCCTTCACGCTCCTCTTTACGATCCTGCTTCTTCTCGGCGCGGATCGTCAGCATATCCTCGTTCAAGGAAACCTCGACGTCTCGTTCGGCGATCCCGGGCAGTTCTACCTGGATCCGGACCTCTTTGTCGGTTTCACCGACGTCCATGTGAGGTATGAGCAGCGCGCCGCTCTGGTGCCCGCCTTGGCCTCCGGATGGCACTCCGCCGCCTCGCAGGGCGTCGTCGAAGAGCCGGTTCATCTCACGATGCAAGACCAGGAAAGGATCGGAGCCGCCGACGCCCAACAGGCTTCCGGGGCTGAACAGGGTGGGAACACGGGCCATGGTCTTCGTCTCCTCTCGTTGCGGCCGTGGCAGGTTTTGGCAAATCCGCACAAGGCTGGCTGCGACGAACCTCGCTCTGCGGCCTAGGAGCTTGAATAACCACCATGCGGTCGCCCGAGTTTCACAAAGTCACCTCGCGATATCGAATTTCCTCGACTGACTCGGAAAACCCCAATCTGTTCCTGCCGCCTGGCCGAGAGCCATTCACCTCAGGGTGGGCAGGTTCCCCGACGCGCACTGCGGAAAGCGCATGGTTACGGGCACGACAGGAGGGGGCAGCGGACTGCGAGACTTCCATCGTCGACGTCGAAGCCGCATCTAGTACCAGGTCAGGCGCGTCTAGTGTGCGGTGGAGCTTGCGCCAGGCACTCCATCTGTAGCCGTTCCACTTTCGCCGGAGTCCGCTTCAGCACGTCCGCCGCCATCGTCACCGGCCCGACCGCCGCGCACGACGGGAAGCGTTCCGCGGCGTACCCATCCGGCGAGAGGCGGCCGACCTTACCACCAATAAACAGCAGGGCAACGAGCATAACT
>CAXUCF010000003.1:0-6982 GCA_964249275.1 uncultured Lichenihabitans sp. | reverse complement strand
GCAGTAGACTGCTGGTCACGTCGCTTCAGTGCGCGTCGGCGCTGGCTCTCGGCTTGCCGGGCCTGCTGATCAGCGGCGTCACCGCGACCAGCGCCACGAAGAGCACCGTCAAGGCCATGAATACGTCGCCGAGCGACATGACCAGCGCCTGACCCCGCACGATCACGGCAAGCTTCTTCGTCGCCGCGACGCCGGCATCGGAGCCGAACCTGGCATAAGCCTCCGTGAGGCTGCTCAGCGTGCGCTCGGCCTGCTCGTGGCCCCAGGCCACGCTCTCGTGCAGCCGGGCGAGATGGAGATCCCAGCGGTCGTTGATCAGCGTGTTGATGCAGGCGAGTCCGACCGCGCCGCCGAGGTTGCGGGTGAGATTGTAGAGCCCGGACGCATTCTTGAGCCGCGCCGGCGGCAAGGTGCCGAGCGCGACGTTGTTGATCGGCACCATGGCGGTCATCAGCGAGAAGCCGCGCAGCATCTGGGGCACGAACAGTTCCCAGAAATCCCAGTCCTTGGTGAGCGACGCCATCATCCAGGTGCCGAGCGCGAACCCCGCGAAGCCGACACCGATCAGCAAGCGGGGATCCACCTTGCCCATCAGGCGGCCGACGATCGGCGCCGCCACGAACATGCACAGGCCCGAGACGAACATGGTCTCGCCGATCTGCAGCGAGGAATAGCCGCGAACCCGCGACAGGTAGATCGGGTAGATGTAGGTGAGCCCGTAAAGCCCGACCCCCATGACGAACGAAAACAATGAGCCGAAGGCGAAGTTCTTGTTCTTGAAGGCGCTGAGGTCGACGATCGGCTGCGCGGCCGTGAAGGCCCGCCAGAAGAACAACAGTCCACCCAGGATCGACACCACGAAGCAGATCGTGACGAGATCCTCGTCGAACCAGTTCTTCTGTGGTCCTTCCTCCAGCACGTATTCCATGGCGCCGAGGAAGCAGCCCATGCCGATCAGCCCGAACCAGTCGAATTTTTCGAGGAGCGAGAAATCCGGCTTGTCGAAGTCGATCAGGAACCAGGCCATCAGCGACACGATGATGCCCGGGATGACGTTGACCAGGAACAGCCAGTGCCACGAAAACAGATCGGTCAGATAACCCCCGACCGTCGGCCCGATGGTCGGGGCCAGGGTCGCCACCAGGCCGATCAGCGGCGCCACGATGGGCTGCTTCTCGCGCGGGAAGATGGTGTAGGAGGCCGCGAAGACCGTGGGGATCATGGCACCGCCGATGAAGCCCTGCAGGGCCCGGTAGACGATCATCTGATTGATGTCGGTGGCGGTCGAGCACATGAAGCTCATCAGCGTGAAGCCGGCGCAGCTCACGAAGAAGAGATAGCGGGTCGAGAAGGCGCGCGACAGGATCCCGGAAAGCGGGATCATGATGACTTCGGCGATGAGATAGCTGGTCTGGACCCAGGCGACCTCGTCGGAACTGGCCGACAGGCCGGCCTGGATCTCGCTCAGCGAGGCCGACACGATCTGGATGTCGAGGATCGCCATGAACATGCCGAACACCATGGCGACGAAGGTGATCAGCTTGCGGGCGTCGAGCGTCGGCGCGGCCACGGGTGCGGGACTACCGTGGGCCGTCGCGGGCGTGAGCGCGGATGTGGCGGTCATCCGCCGAGACTCCGGTCAGCGCCTGGCGGTGTGCTGCGGGGTCGCGGCTTCGGCGCCGCCCGAAGCCCCCCCGTTCAGGTGTGCCGCCGCGGCCGCGTCGCGGATCGTACGGCTGACCCGGTCGACCAGCGGCGCCAGGCCGAGCGATCCCACCAGGGTGGGCGCGGGCTCGCTCTCGTCGCGGGTGTGGACCGCGACCACGACCGACAGGCCGGGCCGCAGGATGCCCTCGCGCGCCACGGCGGCCGGCACCGCGATGCGCACGGGCAGGCGCTGCACGATCTTGGTGAAGTTGCCGGTCGCGTTCTCGGGCGGCAGCATGGAAAACTCCGCGCCGGACGCGGGCGCGATGCTTTCCACCGTGCCGACGACGTCGCGCTCGCCGTAGGCATCCGGTTTGATGGTGACCTTCTGGCCGGGCTTCAGGCGGCCGATCTGGGTTTCCTTGAAGTTGGCCTCGATATAGGCGCTGTCGAGCGGCACCAGGGCCAGCAGCCGCGTGCCCGGCTGAACGTATTGGCCGGGCTGGGCCGACTTGTTGCCGACAACCCCGTCGAACGGCGCCTTCACGGTCGTGAAGGACAGGTCGCGTTGCGCCTTGGCCAAGGTGGTCTGCAATTCGCCACGCACCTTCTCGGCCTCGACCTTCTGGGCCTGGAGAACATCCATGGCCGCCTCGGCGGCCGTGACGGCTGCCGTGGCGTTGGCGACGGCGGCCGCGCCGCGGTCGCGGTCGGCGCGCGCCTGGTCGAGTTTCTGCTGGGTGCCGAAGGACGAGCGCATCAGGCTATCGGCGCGCTCGAACTCGGCGGCATCGCGGGTCGCGTCGGCCTTGGCCGACAGCAGCATGGCCTTGGCCTGGTCGATGGCGGCAGCCCCCGCCATCACTTGCCGGCCGATGCGGGCGATGGTGGCGCTCTGGGTCTCGATCCGCGCCTGCGCGCTATCGACGGCGTTCTGGTAGTCGCCGTCGTCGATGCGGGCCAGCACCTGCCCCTTGCTCACGACCGCGTTGTCGACAGCGGGCACGAGCGTCAGGTACCCCGAGACCTTGGCCGCGATGGTCGACATGTCGGCCTTTACATAGGCGTCGTCGGTCGAGACGAGGAAGCGCCCCTCGACGAAATAACGATAGCCCTCGTACCCGCCACCTCCCAGCGCCGCCAGGATGACGAGCGGCAGGATCACACGCTTCTTGCTTCGTTTCGGCGGCAGGATCTCGCCGTCACGAACGTTCCCCGTTGGCGGAGGCGACGACCGAACCGCGACGGCACCGTCCCCGGTCGACGCAGCCGGTGTCGCACCCGTGACCTTCGCCGGTTCCAACAAAGCCGTATCGGCCATCGCAAGCTCCATCGTTCCGCGCCGGGTCGAAGCGCCGTGACGTCCGCATCTACCTCAGCCGACCGCTGACTGAACCGTTCGGTCAACATTTGACATAGTCCAAACGGGCGCCTAGATCAAGCCGCGACCGAACCGTTCGGTCATGCGCAGGGGAAACCTCGTGACTGCAGCCCTCCTCCCGATCGATGCGGCTTCGGAGGAAACCCGCCTGTCGGTTCCCGAGGAGAGCGCCAAGCGTCGTCAGATCCTCGACGGAGCCCGCAGGGTCTTTCTGGCCGAAGGCTTCGACGGCGCCAGCATGAACGAGGTAGCCCGGACGGCGGCGGTCTCCAAAGGCACGCTCTACGTCTATTTCACCAACAAGGAAGACCTGTTCGCAGCCCTGATCCGCGAGGAGAAGCAGGCCCAGGCCGAACAGCTATGCCGGTTCGACAGCGACGAAGACGACGTGAGGTCGAATCTGCACGGCCTCGGCGTCAAGCTGCTCCGCTTGATGCTGCGGCCGGATTCGATCGCCCATCTTCGCACCGTGATGGCGGTGGTGGCCAAGTTCCCGAACGTCGGCCGGGCCTTCTACGAATCGGGGCCGCTGTTCGGGCGTCGGCGTCTCGCCGAATATCTCGACCGTCAGGTCGCGGCCGGCCACCTCGCGATCGACGACACCGAACTTGCGGCCGCGCAGTTCCTCGAGTTGTGCAAAGCCCGGTACTATATCGAGGCCACGCTAGGGGTCGCGCCACCACCCGGTTCCGCCGCGCTCGATCACCACATCGGCCAAGCCGTCGACACGTTTCTGCGGGCCTACGCGCCGCTCAGCGGCTGATCCCGCTTAGCGGCCGATCCCTCATTCTGCTGCCTCGGACCGGGGCGCGTCCATGGCTCGCGCCATCTCGGCCCAGACCCCCGAGACGATCTCGAATGAGCGCAGCCGCGCCTCGTGGTCGTGGATCATGGCCGTCACCACGATCTCGTCGGGCCGATGCTGCGCCACGAAAGCCTCGAGCCCCCGGCGCACCGTCTCCCGCGAGCCCACGATCGCCTGACCGAGGGCGCTCTGCAGCACCATCTGCTCGCGCGGTCCCCAAGTGTGGTTGGGGTCCTCGAACGGCCGCGGCAGCTTGCCGGGCGTGCCGAGCCGCAGGTTGATGAACTGCTGCTCGACGGAGGTGAAGAGGTGACGTGCCTCGGGATCGGTGTCGGCCGCCGTGACGTTGAGGCAGAACATCATGTAGGGACGGCTCAGCTGGGCCGAAGGCCGGAACTGCTGCCGGTAGAGAGCGGCAGATTCCCGCATCTGGGCGGGCGCGAAATGGGACGCAAAGGCATGCGGCAAACCGAGCGCAGCTGCCAGTTGACCTCCGAAGGTGCTGGACCCGAGGATCGTGAGCGGCACCTCGAGCCCCGCCCCGGGCACCGCCTGTACGGCCTGTCCCGGTTCGGTCGGCGCGAAATAGTGCTGCAGTTCGAGCACGTCGCGCGGAAAGGTGTCGGCCTCGGCGAGGTTGCGGCGCAGCGCGCGCGCCGTAATGCCGTCCGACCCCGGCGCGCGGCCGAGGCCGAGGTCGATGCGGCCGGGGTAGAGCGTCGCCAGCGTACCGAACTGTTCGGCGATCACGAGCGGCGCATGGTTGGGCAGCATGATGCCGCCCGCACCGACCCGGATCGTGGAGGTCCCCTCCGCCACATAGCCGATCACCACCGAGGTCGCGGCGCTGGCGATGCCGGCCATATTGTGGTGTTCGGCCAGCCAGAACCGATAGAAGCCCCATTGCTCCGCATGCTGCGCGAGGTCGCGCGTGTTGCGCAGAGCCTGACCCGCATCGAGCCCTTGCGGGACGGGGGAGAGGTCGAGGACTGAAATCGGGATCATGGTGTTCATGCCATCTCGGTGAGCAGGCCGAAATACCGCGCGATCGCGCCGGGACTCGGGTCGATCGGCGCGACGGGCGGACCTGTCACGACTTGAGGTAAGCTCTGACGAGCCGCGATGAAAGGGATTGCGTTCGCGCCAATGTGTACATATAAACGTACATAAGGGGGAAATCGTGATGGCCCAGGTGTCGTTCACCGATCTACGTGCCCATATGGCTCAGCATTTCGATCGCGTCGAGGCAGACCGCACGGAACTGGTCGTCACGCGGCAGAACCGTCAACCGCTGGTCATCATGGCGCTGTCTGAACTCGAAGGCTTACGGGAAACGCTCCATCTCCTCAGCACGCCGGCGAACGCTGACCGCTTACTGCAATCCATCGAGGAGCTGGACGGCGGCCGTGGCGTCGAGCGTCGTCCAATCGAGCCTTGAAGCTCGTCTTCTCGGAGCAGGCCTGGGCGGACTATCTTCACTGGCAGGCCCAGGACCCTGCAGTCCTCGTCCGGGTCAATGACCTGCTGGCTGATGCGCGGCGTTCGCCTTTCACCGGCATAGGGAAACCGGAGCCGCTCGTCGGCAATCTCAGGGGCTGGTGGTCGCGCCGTATCACGCTTGAACATCGCCTGGTCTACCGGGTCAGCGGGGCAGGTCGGGATCAAGCGCTGGAAATCGCGTCCTGCCGGTTCCACTACCGCCGATGACGAGCAGCTTGCGTCACGGGCGGGCCGGGGCGACGCATCACCGCGCAACTTGGCTCCCGCATCGGACGGGTCTACAACCCGGGCCGACCCCCTGCCCTCGACCCCGAGATCCGACGATGCCCGCCTATCGTTCACGCACCACGACCCACGGCCGCAACATGGCCGGCGCCCGCGGCCTGTGGCGGGCAACCGGGATGAAGGACGGCGATTTCGGCAAGCCCATCATCGCGGTGGTGAACAGCTTCACCCAGTTCGTGCCCGGCCACGTCCACCTGAAGGACCTGGGCCAGCTCGTGGCCCGCGAGATCGAGGCGGCCGGCGGGGTCGCCAAGGAATTCAACACCATCGCGGTCGACGACGGCATCGCGATGGGCCATGACGGCATGCTGTACAGCCTGCCGTCGCGCGAGATCATCGCCGACAGCGTCGAATACATGGTCAACGCGCATTGCGCCGACGCCATGGTGTGCATCTCCAATTGTGACAAGATCACGCCCGGCATGCTGATGGCTTGCCTTCGGCTCAACATCCCGACGGTGTTCGTGTCGGGCGGCCCCATGGAGGCCGGCAAGATCAACCTGCGCGGCAAAGTGCAGGCGCTCGATCTCGTCGACGCCATGGTGGCGGCGGCGGACGACCGGATGACGGATGAGGAGGTCGGGGTCATCGAACGCTCTGCCTGCCCGACCTGCGGCTCCTGTTCGGGCATGTTCACGGCCAACAGCATGAACTGCCTCACGGAGGCGCTCGGCCTCGCCCTGCCGGGCAATGGCTCGACGCTCGCCACCCACGCCGACCGCCGCCGCCTCTTCGTCGAGGCCGGCCACCTCATCGTCGACGTGGCGCGCCGCCACTACGAGCAGGACGACGCGTCCGTGCTGCCGCGCTCCATCGCGTCCTTCGAGGCTTTCGAGAACGCCATGACGCTCGACATCGCCATGGGTGGCTCGACCAACACGGTCCTGCATCTGCTCGCCGCCGCCCACGAGGGCGAGGTGCCGTTCACCATGGCGGACATCGACCGGTTGTCGCGCCGCGTGCCCTGCCTGTGCAAGGTCGCGCCCGCCAAGAACGACGTCCACATGGAGGACGTTCATCGGGCCGGCGGCATCATGGGCATCCTCGGCGAACTCGACCGCGCCGGGCTGATCCACCCGGATTGCGGCGCGATCCACGCCGAAAGCCTCGGCGCCGCGCTCGACCGCTGGGACGTGGTGCGGACCGACAGCGAGACGGTGCGGGACTTCTTCCGGGCGGCGCCCGGCGGCGTGCCGACCCAGGTGGCGTTCAGCCAGAGCCGCCGCTTCGAGGAGCTCGACACGGACCGCGAAACCGGCGTGATCCGCGACAAGGCTCATGCCTTCAGCCAGGACGGCGGGCTGGCGGTACTCTACGGCAACCTCGCGGAAGAGGGCTGCATCGTGAAGACGGCGGGCGTCGAC
>CAXUCF010000002.1:35780-44420 GCA_964249275.1 uncultured Lichenihabitans sp. | reverse complement strand
GGCTGCGACCGCATCCTGCTCGTGCCGCTCTATCCGCAATATGCTGCCGCGACCAGCGCCACGGCCTGCGACAAGGCCTTCGAGGCGCTGATGACGATGCGCTGGCAGCCGGCGCTGCGCGTGGCGCCGCCTTATGCCGACGACCCGGACTATATCGAGGCGGTGGCGGATTCGATCCGCGACAGCCTTGGGCGGCTGGATTTCGTGCCCGAGGTGATCATCGCGTCGTTCCACGGCGTGCCCAAGGAATACCTCCTCAAAGGCGATCCGTACCACTGCCAGTGCGCCAAGACGGCGCGGCTCTTGCGCGAGGCGCTCGGACTGACGCCCGACCGGTTCATGCTGACGTTCCAGTCCCGCTTCGGCAGCGCCGAATGGTTGCAGCCCTATACGGACGAGACCATCAAGGGACTGGCGGCCCGCGGGGTCAAGCGCCTGGCCGTGGTGACGCCGGGTTTCTCGTCCGACTGCCTCGAAACCATCGAAGAGATCGGCGGCGAGAACGCGGAATATTTCCGCCACGGCGGCGGGGAGAACTTCGCCCGCATCGCATGCCTGAACGACAGCCCTGGAGGCCTCCGGGTGATCGAAGCCATCGTGCGGCGCGAGTTGATGGGCTGGATCTGACCTTGACGATCCAGGCTCGGGGCTGGCGCCCCGCGCGCCTGCCGAAGGGGCAGGGGCCGCCGGGCACCGACCTTCAATGGGCGTGGAAGCGGTCGAGTTCCGCCTGAGCCAGGGCTTTGTTGGTGCGTTCGAGCCTGAACGCCAGGACGCGCATCATGGCGATGCCCATGTCGGGAAAGCTTTTCAGCAGCCCCATCAGTTGAGTCTTGCCGATCACCAGGGTTTCGCAGGCCGACGAGGCCTTCACCGTCGCGGATCGAGGCCTGTCGCACAGGATTGCCATGTCGCCGATGAAGTCGTTGCGGCCCACCGTGGCGACCTTGATGTCGGTACCGCCGGCTTTCACGAAGACATCGGCCGAACCCTTGACGATCACGAAGGCCTTGTCGCCGAGTTCACCCTCGACGCACAGGATCTGGCCGTCGTCGAACTTCAGTCGCTGTGACGCGAAGGCCAGGAGCTTCAGCTTCGACGGGTCGACGGAGGCGAAGATCGGCACTTCGCGCAGAACCTCGACGTCTTCCTTCAAAAGACTCACGCTGTCATCCCTTTCCTGGCCTCCTGGCCGGGAGCGCGCCTCAGGCGGAAGCGCGCAGTGGCTCCCGCTCGGCCGGGTGCTCGTCCTGATCGTCGATCGAGTCCTGGTTGATCCTGCCGTTGTCCATCCTGACGATACGGTCGAAGTGGTGCGACAGCTGCTCGCCTTCCAGGTTCCACAGGATGCCGAAGCCCTGCCGATCGTCAGCCCCTCGACTCTCTTCGACGATGCGCCCGATAATGGCGTCCTGGCTGCCCGGATCGAGCTGCATCAGCCCGCGATGCACCAGCAGGAGATCCGGCCGGCGCAGGATGGCACGGGCCATCGCGAGCTTCTGGCGCTGGGCCGCGCTCAGCCGTTTGCCGCCCGCACCGATGTTGAACGACAGTCCGGTGCGGAACACGACAGCCTTGAGCCCGAGATCGTCGATCGTGGCTCGGACGGCCGCCATGACCCGCGTCTCGGCTTCGGCGATGCCGAAGGCGACGCGGCCCATGAGGACGTTGTCCTTCACGCTCGCGGCCTCGTTGTAGAGATCCGGATGATAGAAGGCGATCACGTGCTGGTCTTCGCCGATCGCGTCATGGAAGCTTCGGCGGGCTTCGAGCAGTTTCTGCGCGAGTTCGTCCCCGAGCAGGCCCAAGCGGTCGCGAGGTTCGATGTAACCGAAGGCGAGATTGAGGAAGATGGCCTGGTCGCCCGATGCGGCCTGCCCGAAGCCGCGCGTCCCCACACGCTTCAAGGCCGCCTGGTAGTCCGGAAACTGCTCCGGCATCATCAGGCTCAGTTGCTCGAACAATGGGCTGTCGGCGTCGAGGCCTTCGAAGACCTCCAGGATCGTCGAAGCGATGCCCTTGCCCATGTCGAACAGCGCGGCGTCGAGTTGGTGTTCGGCCAGCACCTTCCGGATGACCACGTTGCCGCCGAGCTGACGCAGGTCGAAAGTCTCGTCGAGCGGTGTGCCGAAGACCAGGTTCTCGGCGATCGACGACTGGCTGTTGAAACGGTCGGGATCGAAGGGCTCGATCAGGTGGGTCATGCCGTCGGCGTCGAGTTTCTCGCGCAGGATCGCGCGGGCCTCGACGAAGCGGGCCGCAGCCTCGTCCCACATCTCAGGGATCTTGCGATTGAGTCCGAACCTGAGCACGTCGTATTCCATGTCGACGATCCTCACAGCCTCGTTCAGCCGCTCCTCGAAGTCGTCCGGTCCGCTGGCGCCGGCCGCGTCATAATCGATCCAGTCGGCCTGGATGTCGAGGTTGTTGCCGCGCGACTTGATGATGTCGTAGCGGCCCGACGAACCAGACCCGCTCTGGGCATGACGGATGCCGAAGAGCAGCGCGTCCTCGATCGTGCCCTGCGGGAAGAACGTGTCAGGGCCTACGAAGGACATTCTGCGGCCCGTGACGGGTAGCGGGATGTCCTTCAGCTCGGTGTCGCCGATCGAGATCCGGCCACCATCGGGCCGCAGCAAGCGGGCCAGCAGTTCCACGATCGTCTCGGCGCCGCTGGTGCTGCCGCCCTCGAGCGCCACGACGTCGCGGACATGCATGCGAAAGGTGAGGTTGTCGAGCAGGCGCGTGCCGTTCTGGTCGATCATCGTGATATTGACGAGCGATACCTCGCCGTCGAGATGGGGCACCGGGCCGTCGAGGTCGGGCGGCGGCAGCAGCTCGACCGAAGGATCGACCGAGAACTGCTCGATGATCTGCTCGTACTTCACTTCGACGTCGAGCCGCTGCTGGTCCCAGTCGATCAGATCCTTCACCGGCGAAGGTAGGTCCTTGTAGGCCGAGATGACGGCCACGAGCTGGCCGATGTTGAGATGCCCCATGATGGCCAGGAAACCCCCGATCATGTAGAAAAGGAAGGGCGTGACCTGAGCCAGGAGGTTGTTCAGGAACTTGACGAAGAACTTGCGCTGGTAGAGCTCGAAGCGGATGCTGAAGATCCTGACCAGCCGGGTCGCGAGGTCGGCCCGCTCGAAGTCCGAGGCGTCGTTGGTGTGAACGCTCGTGATGCCGTCGATGACCTCGCCGACCCATCCGGCGAGGGCTCGGGACTCCAATTGCCGTTGCCGGCCGAGGATGAGCTGCTTGCGCCGCAGGCGGGGGATGACGACGCCCTGCACCAGCAGGAGCGAGATGGCGATGAGGCCCAGCACGAAGTTCTGCACCAGGATGAACAGGATCGCCGTGATGATCTGGCCGCCGAGAAACACTGGCTGAACGATGGCGTCGCCGATGAAGCCGCCGAGTGGCTCCACCTCGTCCCGGATCATGGTGGCGACCTCGGCGCCCTTGATGCGGCGGAATTCGCTCAGCGGGAACCGCAGCACGCGATCCATGAGCTCGTAGCGAAACTGCCCGAGCATGCGCTCGCCGAGCCGCCCCTTGTAGAAGTTGATGTAGTATTTGAAGAGGCCGTTGATGATCACCAGGATCAGGAACGCGGCCGAGAGCAGCACCAGGGACCAGATGCGATCGAGGTCGAAACCATGAAGCAGCTCGATGAAACCATCCTGCTTGAAGGTCGCCGGCACCGGAATCCTGATCTGGAAATAGTGCTGGGTGTCTCCCGGGTTTTCGAAACCCCTGGCCTGAATCGGGCCGTTGACGATGTACTTCGGCAGGTCCAGCATGAGGAAACTGAACGGCATCGACGCCAGAATGATGAACAGGATCCAGATCTGCTCTTTCCTGGTCTCGTTCCAGATATAGCGAAAGAGGCTTGCCTCCATGCTGCAGGTCGCTCCTTCCCGGCCAAGAAGGGGCCGGGACCGGGTTGGGCGCCAGGTGCCGGCGCATCGGCTTATTGTCGGACGGACCGACCATCCAAGCAAGGGTCGCGGTGCGATTCAGCGCGAGATCGCGCCCTGGCATGATCCGCGGCCGATCATCGGTCAGCCGAGGCCGAGGTGCCGCCCGAGAACCTTGCAGGTCAGCGCCGCACCGTCCAGCGCCACGCCGACGACCGCGTCCGGCAGATCGAGAGCGCGGTCGATGGCCCCGGCCAGCGATGCCGGATCCAGCTGGCTTTCGTCGAGCGTCACGGCCCAGCCCCGTCCTTCGAACAGGGCGGCGCGCCGCGTCTGTTCGGTTTCGCCACCGCTCGCAAAGGGCACCAGCACGGCGCGGCAGCGTGCTGCGACGAGATCCGCGACGGTGTTGTAGCCGGCCTGCGAAACGGAGACCCGCGCCCTGGCCAGCCTGGCCGGCAGGTCGGCCACGAAGGGCCGGATCGAAACCTCGGCGTCGTGCGGAGCGGGGCCGGGCAGCGTGCCGGCATTGGGGCCCGTCAGCACGAGCCAGCGCGCGTGGGCCATCGTGGTGAGCGGCCGAGCCATGAGCGCGGCTTCGACGAGCCGCGTTCCGACGGCGCCGCCGCCGACCGACACGACGACGTCGAAGACCTCCTCGGGCGCGATATAAGGCATCAGCAACCCCTCGGATGCGGGGCCCACCATGCCGGTATATTGGATCAGATCCTCGATGCTTCGCGCACCCGGGAAGCTGTCGGCCAAAGTCACGAGTCGCGGATCGCCATGCACGATCACCAGCCCGAAGTAGCGGTGTATCAGTTCCAGCGTTTCGGCCGCGCGTTCGGGGCGTACGTCCTGCAGGATGTCGCGGACCGAGCAGGCGATCAGCGGCCGATGCACCGCGGCAGCGGCGCGATCGAGCAGCGGGATCAACTCGAAGCGCATCTGCCGACGGCCGAACGGAAAGGCTTCGACCAGCACGATGTCGGGCAGGTATTCGTCGAAGCAGCCGAGGAGAAGGTCGCGCCGTGCCGCCTTGTCCTCCGTGTCGAAGATCGTCCCGTCGGGGTGGGTCAGCGTCCCGAAACCGCCACCGCCGGCCCGCACGGGGGGCAACTGGAACAGGTTGACGCCCTCGGGCTCGATGCCGGGCGGCAAGTCTCCGCCGACCACCAGCAGCACGTCGAAGACTTCCGACAAAGCCGTCGCGATCCGGCTCGCGCGCATCAGGTGACCGATGCCGAGCAGATGCTGGACGTAAAAGAGCACCCGGGTCTGCATGGCGAGACCTATCGAGCCACGGCCGCGGCCGCTCCGGCGGTGGTCGGTTCGACCGCATCGGTGCCGGATCCGGCGCCCGGATCGGCCTGGAAGAACCGCGCCAGAACGTCGAGGCTGGCGGCGGAGTCGAACGATCGCGCCACCCGGACCTGCCCGCTCCTGCCCAGGGCGCGCCGCCGGTCCGGGTCACGCACGAGTTCGAGCATGGCGGCCGCCAGAGCGACGGGATCGTCGGGCGGCACGAGGCGCCCGTTGACGCCGTCATCCACCAGTTCCGGCACGCCGCCGACCTCGGTCGACACACAGGCGAGGCCCTGGCTCTGCGCTTCGACCAGAACGTTGGGCAGGCCGTCTCGGTCACCATCCCGGGCTACGCGGCAGGGCAGCACGAAAAGGTCGGCGTCGCGATAGTGCGCCAGCACGTCGGCCTGGTCCAGCGGTCCGAGCCAGTGCATGCGGTGGCCGAGCCCGCGGGCTTCGGCCTCTGCCTTGAGCATCGGCAAATCCGGGCCACCGCCCACGTGGCTCAGGCGCCAGGAGCAGTCCATCGGCAGCGCCGCCAGGGCCTCGACCAGGACGTCGAAGCCTTTCTTGGAGACCGCGCGGCCCACGGCGAGCAGCCGCACGGGATCCGCGGAGTCGCGGCCGTCCCGCCGCGGCCTGAGCTGCGGCAGCGGCCTGAAACGGCCGAGGTCGAGGCCGTGGTAGACGAGGTGCACGGGCTTGCCGGTGGGCCCGAGGGCCTGCAGCCTGTCGTGCCCGGTGCGCGTGCAGGTCACGGTCCAGCGCGCGGCTGCGAGCTTGGCCGCGATGTCCCAGTCGGGCGAGGTCCAGATATCCTTGGCGTGAGCCGAGCACGACCAGGGCAGGCCCGTGATGGTGGCGGCGTAGCGGACGACGCTGGCCGGCGTGTGGATGAAATGGGCGTGCAGGCGGGCCGTGCCGCGCGGCAGCTCGGCAGCCAGCGCCAGGGCCTGGCCGAAGCGGCGTACCCTGTTCGGCGACGGGTCGCGCCGGAGATCGGCGAGGAATTGCCGCCATGCGGCCCGGAAACCCGGCATGCGCCGGGCCGTCCACCAGCCGCGCACCACGCGCAAAGGGTCGCGATGCAGATATTCAGGCAGGTAGGCGACCGGTGCCGCAATGGCGCGGTGGACGGGATGCACGCGGTCGTCGGTGGGCAGGCGCAAGGCGACAAGGCGGATGTCGAAGCCGCGCCGCTCCAGGCCCAGGATTTCCTCGGCGACGAAGGTTTCGGAAAGGCGCGGATAGCCCTTGAGCACGAAGACGATCGGCTCGGTCACGCGCCGTCCCTACGGTCGGCCTGCCAGGCAGCCGATGCGGACCGGCCGGCCGGTGCCGCTGCGGCGATCGGTTCTCCGCCCCCGCGCGCCGCCATGATGCCGCCCACGAGGTCGCCGATCCGGTCGAGCCCGTCGAGCTTGGTGCCGTAAACCGTCTGCGACGGCGTGCGGCGATGGGGCAGCCCCCGCAGGGCACGGGCGAGCCGGGCCGGGTGAGCAGCATCCTCGGGCAGGATCACATCGACCAGCCCGAGTTCCGCAGCGCGTCGCGCTCGGATCAGCTGTTCCTCCCGTGGCCTCACGCGGGGCACGATCAGGGCGCGCTTGTCGAGCGACAGGATCTCGCAAAAGGTGTTGTAGCCGCCCATCGCGACAACGCCCGCGGCATTCTCCATGAGGATCTCGGGGCGGTTGTCGAAGTCGATCATATGCAGCGCGGGGTGCGATGACGCCCTGCGGCGGATCTCGTCGCGTTCCTCGGCCTTCATGAAGGGGCCGAGCATCATGACGAGTGGCCAGCGGAGGGTGGGATCATGGTCGTGGGCCGCGATGACCTGGTGCATGAGCTCGGCGCCATCGCCGCCGCCCCCGACCGCCACCAGCAGCGCGTCGGCCGGCATCGCGGTGCCGGGGACGGCGGCGCCCGGAACGTCGCGTCGCAGGAACCCTGTGAACGTCACGCGCGAACGCAGCGACGCCGGGACCGACAGACCGGCCAGCGGATCGTAGAAATCGCTCGGACCATAAACGCAAACGGCGTCGTAGAGGGCCTCCATCTTGCCGAGCACATCGGCGCGCGCCCACTCGGCCGCGAGGTTCGGAGCCGAATCCATGACGTCGCGCAGGCCGAGCACCAGCGTGGTCCCGCGGCCCTTGAGCAGCCGCAGGGTCGGTTCCAGTTCACCCCGCAGCCCGAGCGGCTCCTTGTCGACGATGAAGATGTCGGGCTGGAAGTTCTTGGCCGTGCTCTGAATGACGGAGCGGCGCAGCGCCAGCGTATCCTGCAGATCGGTATGTTGGGCGAGCGGCGTGTATTCACCGTTGTAGAGCTTGATGATGCTTGGGATCTTGAGGAAATCGACGCGCGTGCGGAACTCGAAGGCGCCCGCGATGGACGAGCCCGACACGATGAGCACCTGAAGACCCTTGAAGCGCTCGACCAGCGCGTGGGCGATGGCGCGGCAGCGGCGCAGGTGCCCCAACCCGAAAGTATCGTGGCTGTACATGAGGATGCGGGCGTGCCGGAAGCGGTCGACCGAGTGAAGCATCGACAGAGGCCCTCGTCCCACACCGGCAGCCCGCACGTCGACCATCGACGTGCCGCGAAACGCCGCGCGACGTTCACTCTCGGCACGATAACCGGGCGACCGCGCACTGGCTAGCTGCCGAAGCTCCGGTCAAGCTTGAGGCTCGTGACTCCGTCTCCATCACGCACGGCGCCCTGGCGGATACGATCGTCTGCCCACCGAAGCAGGTCGCCTGTTTCGACCGTCAGCGACCCCGCTGCCTGCCAGGGCGGCCGGTCGGGGGAGACCGACACGGAGCGTCGCCGCCGTGCGGCCGCAGGCGCAGCCGTCGTCCTGCCGGACTGCGCGGCGGCGGCAGGTTGACGGAATTGTAGAGTTCCGCGAGGTACCGTTCGATCCGTCGATGGCCGGCTCACTTTTCAGGAGGCCGAACGATGACCGATGCCACCCTGCCCGCCACCCCGAACCCGCGCGAGGCCGTGAAGCGGCCGCTTCGTCCGAGGCTCCGCGACATCCTGGGACCGGGCCTGATCACCGGCGCGTCCGACGACGATCCCAGCGGCATCGCGACCTATTCCCAGGCAGGCGCACAGTTCGGATACCAGCTCGGTTGGACGCTGATCTTCAGTTGGCCCCTGATGTGCGCCATCCAGGAGATCAGCGCTCGCATCGGCCGGGTGACGGGACGCGGTATAGCGGGGGTCCTGAGGAAGCACTATCCCGCCCCGATCCTCTACGCCATCGTCACCCTGCTGGTGGCCGCCAATACGATCAACATCGCGGCCGACCTCGGCGCCATGGCGGCGGCGCTGCAGTTGCTGATCGGCGGGCCGACCCTCGTCTACGTCGGGCTATTCGCGGCATTGACGGTCGGACTGGAGT
>CAXUCF010000002.1:33717-35770 GCA_964249275.1 uncultured Lichenihabitans sp. | reverse complement strand
GACTGGAGTCGTTGGTCCGCTACTCACGTTATGTGTCGGTCCTCAAGTGGCTGACCGTCTCGCTGTTCGCCTACTTCGCCGTGGCCTTCGTGGTGGACGTGCCATGGCTGACGGTCGCGCGTAGCTTGCTGATCCCCAAGGTGTCCCTCGACGCCGATCACCTCACCGTCGTCGTGGCGGTCCTGGGCACCACGATCAGCCCCTACCTTTTTTTCTGGCAGGCCGAGGAGGAGGTCGAGGACGAGCGGGAGCAACCCGGCGCCAAGCCGCTCATCCGCGCGCCCGAGCAGGCGGGAGCCGCGTTCCGACGCATCCGCGTGGACACCTACGTCGGCATGGGCCTATCGAACCTGGTCGCGCTGTTCATCATGATAACCGCGGCCGCGACGCTGAACGCGAGCGGCATAACCGACATCCAGACGTCGGCGCAGGCGGCCGAAGCCCTGCGGCCCATCGCAGGGCAATTCGTGTTCCTGATCTTCTCGCTGGCATCATCGGGACCGGCCTCTTGGCGCTTCCCGTGCTGGCCGGATCGTCCGCCTATGCGGTCGGCGAGGCGTTCGGCTGGCACGTCGGACTCGCCCGCAAACCCATGCGGGCCAAGCGGTTCTACCTAACGATCGCGGGCGCCACGGCGATCGGCGCGATGCTGAACGTCCTGGCGCTAGACCCGATCAAGGCCCTGTTCTGGAGCGCGGTGATCAACGGCGTCGTGGCGGTGCCGGTCATGGTCATGATGATGCGTCTCGCAGCCAATCCCGATGTCATGGGCCGCTTCACGCTGCCGCCGCTGCTGCGGACCGTCGGCTGGCTCGCGACCCTCGTGATGGGTGCCGCGGCCGTCGCCATGATCGCCATGTGGCGGTTCTGACCTGTGGGCCAAGGCACGGGGTGTCAGCCATCGCGCTGCGCCAGATGTCAACACGCCCTAGATGAACAACTTTGCTAGCGTCGACGCCCGATTCGAAACGAGACCCGCTCTCCGTCATGAACTTCACCAGCGACAACACCGCCGGCGCCAGTCCCCAGATCCTGCGCGCCATCCTGGACAGCAGCGCCGGCGCTGCCCTGCCCTATGGCAACGACCCCTGGACGCGAGACGCGCAAGCGCGGCTTTCCGCGGTGTTCGAACGGGATGTCGCGGCTTTCCTCCTGAGCACCGGCACGGGCAGCAACGCGCTCGCGCTGGCGGCTCTGGCGGCGCCCGGCACGGCCGTGTTCTGCCACGACGAAGCCCATGTCATCGAGGATGAATGCGGGGCGCCCGAGTTCTTCACGGGCGGCGGCAAGCTGGTCGGCATCCCGGGCGCGAACGGCAAGCTGACGCCCGATGGGCTCGCCTCGGCCCTGGCGCGCTTCCCCCGCGGGGTGGTGCGCCAGGTGCAGCCCGCCGCACTATCGCTGTCGCAGGCCACGGAAGCCGGCACGGTCTATTCCGTCGACGAGGCGCGGGCCCTGGCCGAAATGGCCCATGGGGCCGGGCTCGCGGTCCATATGGACGGGGCGCGCTTCGCCAACGCGGTCGCGACGCTGGGCGTGTCCCCGGCCGAGATCACCTGGAAGGCCGGGATCGACGTGCTGTCGCTCGGCGCTACGAAGAACGGCGCCATCGCCTGTGAAGCAGTGGTCTTCTTCGATGCGGCCCGGGCCGGCGATTTCCTGTTCCGGCGCAAGCGCGGCGGCCACACCTTGTCCAAGGGGCGCTTCCTCGGCGCCCAGATGGCGGCCTTTCTCGACAACGACCACTGGCTCGATCTCGCGCGACATGCCAACCGGGCGGCCGCCCGCCTGTCGCGCGGCCTCGGCGCGCTGCCCGGCATCCGCCGGCCTTGGGCCACGCAGGCCAACGAAGTTTTCCCAATCGTGCCGGCGCGCGTCGACGTCGCGTTGCGCGCCGCCGGCGGCCTCTACTATCCCTGGACGACGCGGTCGTTGCGCGACAGAGAGGCGCCGGGTGCCGACGAGCGCATGCTGCGCCTGATCTGCGCCTTCGATACCCCCGGCGATGCGGTGGACGAAGCCCTCGCAGTCGCAGCACAGGCTTGTGGCGTTC
>CAXUCF010000002.1:17197-33707 GCA_964249275.1 uncultured Lichenihabitans sp. | reverse complement strand
CCGATGACCCATGGGATGCCGTTTGGTCGCATGCTCGCCGCAATGGTTGCGCAACATTGAGAGTTGCTTTTTGGGTCGAAGGGATCGAAGCCATGTTTGACCGTCGAACCGGGGGATCGCTGCCGGCCGCAGCACGGATCCTGGCTTTGGGCCTGGGCCTGGGGGCTGCGGCACTCCCTCAGGCCGCGCGGGCGCAGTTCTTCGGCGGCTGGGGCGGTTGGGATAACGGCGGCACCTGGGACGGCATGGGTCCTCGCCAGGTCCGCCAGTCGATCACCGAACAAGGCTTCCGCGTGCTGGCGCCTCTGCGCCGTAACGGCAGCGTCTTCGTGGCCGACGTCATCGACCCGCGAGGTCGGCGCGAAAGACTGATCGTTGCGGCGGCGGACGCCCAGATCCTTCAGCGCTTCTATGTCGACGACGGGCGCGCTCCCGGCGGATTCGGACGCAGCGACGGGACCGGTTTCGCGGCACGCGATCCCGACCAGGTCGACCGCGGCAACCTCGTGCCGCCGGGCTCGATCCCGGACGGCGGACGACGCTTCAACGATGTCCGTGGCGGGGTCGCGCCGGCGCCGCGCCTCGGCGATCTCAACGAGGATTCCGGCACCGCGCTGGTTCCTGCTCTCCCGGTCAGGCCCCGTCCCCCGATCAGGACCGTGAGGCCGCCGCGCGTCGTCGAACGCACGCCCGACAACGCAGTTCCGCACCGCGAGCCCACCGCCGTCGAATCGACGCCGTTGGCGCCCGCGGCTCCGCGTCCGCGGATCGTCGAGCCCCAGCGGGCACCCGCCGTCCAGGCCCCCGCGGCGGTTGCGAGCCGCCCTGAACCGGCGCCGGCCCCCGCATCGCAGCCAGCGCCGCAGCCGCGCCGGCTGTCGGACCCGCTGGCCATCCCGGGCGCGGGTCAGAAGGCCGCTGGTGCGCCCGCCGCCCCGCCCGTACGCTCCGTATCGGGTGCCGTCACGGGGGCACCGGCCACGCCTGCCTCGCCGTCAACCCCTCCTCCAGCACCGGCCAAGCCCGCCGACGTGCCGGTGGCGCCGCTCGACTGAGCAGCACGCCATAGGCTTGACCGAGGGCGCCCCGCCCCGGGGGGCGCCCTCGCGCCGCGTGGCTACCCGTCGAACCGAGGAATCGCGCCCCGCCCGATGCACCTGCGACACGAGGGCTCCGGTCGGAACGGTCGGAGCGCTGTAGAATGGCCCGCGCAGGATCCCAACCTGCGTCCCGGACCCGTACTCATGGCGGCGTTGCGCTTCATCCTGGGCGACCAGTTGAGCCGGTCCATCCCGGCGCTGCGCGGCATCGACCGGGACAGTGATCGCGTGCTGATGGTCGAGGTGGCCGAAGAGACCACCTACGTCCCGCATCACAAGCAGAAGATCGCCTTCATCCTGTCGGCCATGCGGCACTTCGCGGAGGTGTTGCGGGCCGAAGGTATCACGGTCGACTACGTCCGCCTTGACGACCCGGACAACACGGGTTCGTTCACCGGCGAACTGGAGCGCGCCGTGCGGCGCCTCCTGCCCGACGCGGTGTTCGTCACGGAACCCGGCGAATACCGGGTTCTGGATGCGATGGAAGGCTGGAGGACCCGTCTCAACGTCCCGGTCCACCTCCGCCCTGACGACCGCTTCTTCTGCACCACGGTCGATTTCGCCCGCTGGGCGGAAGGCCGCCGCAGCTACCGCATGGAACATTTCTACCGCTTCATGCGGGAGCGTACCGGCATGTTGATGCAGGACGGCGAACCCGTGGGCGGGCGCTGGAACTTCGACGCCGAGAACCGTAAGCCCTGGCCCGTCGGGCGCAAGCCTCCCGAGCGGCTGCGCTTCCCGCCCGACGCCATCACGCGCGACGTCATCGACCTCGTGGGACGTCTCTATCCCCATCATTTCGGCGACCTCGACAGCTTCGGCTGGGGCGTCACCCGGGCCGATGCGCTGGCATCGCTCGAGAGCTTCGTGGTCGATTGCCTACCGTTCTTCGGAGACTACCAGGACGCCATGCGGTCGGGCGCACCGTTCCTCTATCACGCCACGCTGTCGCCTTACCTCAACGCCGGTCTCCTGACGGCGCGCGAAGTCTGCGCCCGTGCCCAGGAGGCCCATGCGGCCGGTCATGCGCCGCTCAACGCCGTCGAGGGTTTCGTGCGGCAGGTCCTGGGTTGGCGCGAATTCATCCGCGGCGTCTACTGGCTGCGGATGCCGGACTACAGGGAGACGAACGTGCTCGGCGCCAAGCGGGCTCTCCCCGCGTTCTACTGGACGGGCGGAACCGACATGAACTGCCTGGCCCAGGCCATCGCGGACACGCGGCACCAAGCCTATGCGCACCACATCAACCGCCTCATGATCACGGGCAACTTCGCCCTGATGGCCGGCATCGCGCCTGCCGAGATCGAGGCCTGGTATCTCAGCGTCTATGCCGACGCCTACGACTGGGTGGAACTGCCCAACGTCCACGGTATGTCGTCCTTCGCGGACGGCGGGCTGATCGCCTCCAAACCCTATGCGGCGGGCGGTGCCTATATCGACCGCATGTCGGATTATTGCGCAGGCTGCCGCTACAGTCCTTCGGTCAAGTCCGGCCCGGAGGCCTGTCCGTTCAACTATCTCTACTGGGCGTTCCTGATCCGCCACGCGCCGACGCTGCGCGGCAATCACCGGCTTGCGATGCCGTACCGCACGATCGCCGGGTGGGGCGAGGAGCGCCGTGCCGCGATCCTGGCCGAGGCCGAGACGTTTCTCGACGGGCTGCCGACGGGATACGCCTGAACCGGCCGGCGCGGAGGCGGTCAGCCCGGGATCATCCAGGGCGTCACATATTGCTGGATCAACACCAGGACGCCGAGGATCAGGGTAAGGACGATGCTGTGCTTGAAGGTGCGGGCGAAGACGAGGCCCTCCTGACCCTTGAGGTTGGTCACCGCCACGCCCGTGGTGATGTTCTGCGGCGAGATCATCTTGCCCATCACGCCGCCCGACGAGTTGGTGGCGGCGATCAGCACGGGGTTCAGCCCCAACTGGTTCGCCGCCACGACCTGAAGGTTGCCGAACAGCGCGTTGCCCGACGTGTCGCTGCCCGACATGAAAACCGCGATCCAGCCCAGGAACGGCGACAGCAACGGGAATACCACCCCGGCGGACGCCACTCCCTTCCCGAGCGTGTAGGCCATGCCCGAGTAGTTCATGACGAAGGCGAGCGCCAGGATCAGCATGACGGTCAGAATCGCGATCCGGCCCTGCCGCCAGACGTTGCCGATCTGCGCCACGAAGACGGCGGGCGGCAGGCGGACCACGACGGCCGTGATGATGGTGGCGATCAGGATGGCGGTGCCGGTGGCGAGCGGCTGGAAATCCCAGACCGCGCCGTAGGGCGTATTGTTGTACAGCGTGATCGCCACCGCGTTGTGAAGCCCCGGCCAGGCGATCTTGGTGTCGCCGATCAGGAAGATCTTGAAAGTCGTCCAGACGATCACGACTACCGAGATGATGATCCAGGGTATCCAGCCGGCCCAGGTCGCTTGCGCGGCCACGGCGGCGCCGGGATCGCGCCTCAGCGAGATCGCATAGGCGGGGTCGACGGCAGGGCGCCAGACGCGCACGAACACCAGCGTGACGACGAGCGAGCCGAGCGAGGACAAGACGTCCGTCAGCTTGTAATCGATGAAGTTCGACGTGACGAACTGGACCAGCGCGAAGGATCCGCCGGCGACGAGCAGCACCGGCCACAGTGCCGCGACGGACCGGCGGCCGCCAAAGATCCCCATGACGTAGAACGGCAGCAGGAGGGCGATGAAGGGCAGTTGCCGGCCGATCATCTGACCGAGCGTGACATCCGAGAGATGGGTGACCTGGCCAAGCACGGTGACGGGAACGCCAAGCGCTCCATAGGCCACCGGAGCCGTGTCGAAGATGAGCGTGTAGGTCAGTGCTTCGAGCGGCCCGAAGCCCACGAGAATGAGCATGGCACTGGTGATGGCGATGGGGGTCCCGAAGCCGGCGATCCCTTCGAGCAAGGCGCCGAAGCAGAAGCCGACCACGATCAGCACGATGCGGCGGTCGTTGGGAAGGTTGTCGAGCAGCCACAGCCGGAGGCTCTCGAACCGTCCGGACGCGACCGCCACGTTGTAGAGCAACAGCGCGTTGACCACGATCCACATGATGGGCCAAAGGGCGAACACGGCCCCATTGGCGGCGGCGTCGAGGGCGAGCCCGAGGGGAAGCTGCCAGATGCCCACGGCGACCAGAAGCGCCACGACAAGGCCGACGCCGGATGCCTGCCAGGCCGGGCGGCGCAGCACGCCCAGCATCACCAAAACCGTGGCGATCGGCACGGCCGCGACCAGGAAAGACAGCAGAAGATTGTCGCCGACAGGCGTCAGCAGTTGATTGAACACGAGCGAATCCCCTCAATTTTGAAGGGACTGTGTCTTAATCATGGAGTTCGTGCAATGCGGCCACGCGGCAGACACGCGAGTTCTGCACCGCTCCGTGACACTGGGATCAAGCGTCCAGCGCTCGGAAGCCTTTGGCCAACCGGCAGGGGGACCGACGTCGGCACTGCTTCGCGTCGCGGAGAATACGCGCGAGGCTATGGCGCCATGCTCAGCCGGCTTGCGCCGACAAGGCCTTCACGCGGGCAGACAGGCGGGACACTTTGCGCGAGGCCGTGTTGGCGTGGATGATGCCTTTCTGGGCCGAGCGCATCACCACCGATTCGGTCGTTGCCAGAACGGCCTTGGCGGCCGCGGCGTCTCCGCTGGCGATCGCTTCCTCGACCTTGCGAAGCTGCGTGCGCATCGCGCTACGGCGCATGCGGTTGATGGCCGTGCGGCGTGCGAGCTTGCGGACGGCCTTCTTGGCCGAGGAGGTATTCGCCATCTGGGGTTCCCGAGAGAGGTGCGGCTCCGGAAACGGAAGCTCACGCCGATAAGCCGACGCCTCGGCGCCGCGGAACCGTGTCTATAGTCGCGACCTGGCGGCAGCGTCAACGGTTCCGGCCATCGCGAACCGCAAAAAAGGTTGCTCCGGCGCGCCCGCACGCCTATAAGGCGCGCTCTTCACGAACCGTCCGGCCTGCCAGGGCTGCCGTGGCGGCGTCTATGCTCGTCCTCGAACACGACGGGTTGATCGGCATCATGCCGGATCGCCCGCATGAGAGCCAAATGCCCAAGTTGAAGACTAAATCGGGCGCCAAGAAGCGCTTCAAGATCACCGGCACCGGCAAGGTGCTCTACGCTCAGGCCGGCAAGCGGCACGGGATGATCAAGAGGACCAACAAGCAGATCCGCAACCTGCGCGGCACCTCGGTGCTGTTCAAGACGGATGGCGACAACATCAAGCGGTTCTTCCTGCCGAACGGCTGACCGTCGCAACCCGCTGCCCTCTTCAACTTTCACCGAAAGAGATCATCCATGGCCCGCGTCAAACGTGGCGTGACGTCTCACGCCAAACACAAGAAGACCCTCGATGCCGCCAAAGGCTTCTATGGCCGGCGCAAGAATACGATCCGCACCGCCAAGGCTGCCGTCGATCGCTCGATGCAATATGCCTATCGCGACCGCAAGAACAAGAAGCGCACCATCAGGGCATTGTGGATCCAGCGGCTCAATGCTGCCGTCCGTGAGCTCGGACTGACCTACAGCCGCTTCATCGACGGCCTCAACAAGGCAGGCATCGAACTCGACCGCAAAGTCCTGTCGGAACTCTGCATCACCGAACCCGAGGCCTTCAAGGCCATCGTCGAGAAAGCCAGGAACGCGCTACCCGCCACGGCGTGATGATCGAGACGGCAGGGCCGCGACACCGGTGTCGCGTCGGCCTCAATGCAGGATGACGACGGGACCATGGTCGACGAGGCCGAACTCGAGGGCGCCATCCTGACCGAGGTCGGGGCCGCGGATAGCGAGGCGGCGCTCGAGGCCGTCCGCGTGGCGGCGCTCGGCAAGAAGGGCTCCGTGTCGGCCCTGATGGCAACGCTGGGGCGCATGGCGCCCGACGAGCGCAAGATTAGGGGCGTGGCCCTGAACCTCCTCAAGGACCGCGTGTCCGCGGCCCTGGCGGAACGGCGCGACGCGCTGGCCGTGCAGGCGCTGGCGGCGCGGCTGGCCGCGGAGACTCTCGACGTCACCCTGCCGGTGCGTGAGCCTCCCGTGCTGACCGGACGCGTCCACCCGATCAGCCAGGTGACCGACGAGATCACGGCGATCTTCGCCGACATGGGTTTCGCCGTCGCCGAAGGTCCGGACATCGAGACCGATTTCTACAACTTCACGGCCCTGAACTTTCCGGTCGGCCATCCGGCACGGGAGATGCACGACACCTTCTTCTTCGATCCGGGGCCCGACGGCGAGCGGCGCCTGTTGCGCACGCATACCTCTCCCGTGCAGGTCAGGACCATGCTGGCCCAGAAGCCGCCGATTCGGGTCGTCTGCCCAGGACGCACCTACCGCATGGACAGCGACCAGACCCACACGCCCATGTTCCATCAGGTCGAGGGGCTGGTGATCGACAAGCGCGCCAACCTCGCCAACCTCAAATGGGTGCTGGAGGAGTTCTGCCGCGCCTTCTTCGAGGTCGACAGCGTCAGGATGCGGTTCCGCCCGTCCTTCTTCCCCTTCACCGAGCCCTCGATGGAGGTCGACATCCAGTGCGCCCGCGATGGAGATGAGATCCGCTTCGGCGAGGGCGATGACTGGCTGGAGATCCTGGGCTGCGGCATGGTGCACGTCAACGTGCTGCGCCATTGCGGCATCGACCCCGACGAGTACCAGGGTTTCGCCTGGGGCATGGGCATCGACCGCATCGCCATGCTGAAATACGGCATGCCGGACCTGCGCACGTTCTTCGAGGCGGATGTGCGGTGGCTGAACCATTACGGCTTCCGGCCGCTCGACATCCCGACGCTGGCGGGCGGTCTCACGGGGTAGGAGGATCCATGCAGATCGTGGCGAAGCTGACCGACGGGGACATCAAAGCGATCGCCGATTCGGTGCTCGGAGCCGAAATGGCGGATCTCGGCTTCGAGGGGGTGGAAGTGCGGCATCGCGAGGTGTACCCCGAGGAAGCCTCGCTGTTTGTCAGGGCCAAAGTGGCAGAGGACGTTCCGGCTCCCTTCGACGCGGAGCGCTTCAGCCGCCTGCACGGAATCCTACAAAACGCGCTTCTTGCGCGTGGCGAGGAGCGGTTTCCTTATTTCAGCCTTAATCGAGCGGGGGACGTACCTCCGGAGGTCGACGCCATCTTGGGCGAATTGTGAGTCCTGACCATCTGATCGAGCTTGCAGAGCAGATCATTCAAATCGGAACCGGCTACCCGCGGCAGGCCACGATCAACAGAGCAGTCAGTACCCCTTATTATGCCCTGTTCCATGCTTTGTCTCAGGACTGTGTGGCGCGAACCGTTCGTTCGCCGCGAAGCTACTGGTCTGTTGTCACGCCGATCTATCGTGCGATCGAGCATGCGTCGGCTCGAAAGGTATTTGAGCGCATAACGAAGGACGCTGCAGCTCCTCACGCGCTCAGGAAGGTCGCGGAGGCCTTTCTCAAGTTACAATCAGCTCGCATAGCGGCCGATTACGACCCTAGGCCGGAAAGCCGCCTCTCGCGAAAGGAGGCCGTCGATCTTCTCCGGCGGGGCCGTGCCGCGATCGACGCACTACGGTCCATGCCAAAGGACGATCGCCTGTTGCTCGCGGTCCAACTCATCACAAAGCCGCGTTGATCCTGTGGCTCACCTCATCCCGGCGCTCCCTCTATGAAACTCACTCTGTCCTGGCTCAAGGACCACCTCGACACCGGGGCTCCGCTGGCCGATATCACGGATGCGCTGACCCGCATCGGCCTCGAGGTCGAGGGCGTCGAGGATCCGGCCGCCAAGCTCAGCGGCTTCACCGTGGCCCGCATCGTCGAGGCCGCACAGCACCCCAACGCCGACCGGCTGCGGGTCTGTTCGGTCGATCTCGGCACGGGCAGCCCCGTCCAGGTCGTGTGCGGTGCCCCAAACGCCCGGGCCGGCCTCGTCACGGTCTTCTCGGCGCCCGGCACCTACATCCCGGGCAAGGACATCACCATCACGGCGGGCGTGATCCGCGGCGTCGCGTCCGACGGCATGCTGTGCTCGGCCTCCGAACTCGGCCTGCCGGACGAGCAGGACGGCATCATGGAACTGCCGGAGGACGCGCGGCTCGGAACCCCCTACGGTGCCTGGGCCGGGCTCGACGATCCCGTGATCGACGTGGCCCTGACGCCGAACCGCCCCGACGCCACCGGCGTCCACGGCATCGCGCGCGATCTCGCGGCGGCCGACCTCGGCAGGCTGAAGGACCGGGCCCTGCCCGCCATCGAGGGCCGCTTCGCCCAGCCGGTCCGTTTGCGCCTGGATCTCGCCCGCGACGACGAGCATCTCTGCCCGGCTTTCGCGCTTCGGCTCGTGCGCGGCGTCAGGAACGGACCGTCGCCCGATTGGCTGCAGCGCCGGCTGACGGCAGTCGGGCTGCGCCCCATCAATGCTCTGGTCGACATCACCAACTACATGACGTTCGATCGGGGGAGGCCGCTGCACGTGTTCGACGCCGCCAAGGTTCACGGCGAACTCGTGGTGCGGCGCGCGCGGGACGGCGAGACGCTCGCGGCGCTGAACGGCAGGACCTATACCCTCGATGCCTCGACCGTGGTGATCGCCGACGAGAACGGGGTCGAGTCCATCGCCGGCATCATGGGGGGCGAGGGCTCGGGCTGCGACGACACCACGACGGACGTGCTGATCGAGAGCGCGCTGTGGGACCCGGCCAATGTCGCCCAGACGGGCCGCAGGCTCGGCATCGCCAGCGATGCCCGCTATCGCTTCGAGCGCGGCGTCGACCCCGCCTTCTGCCTGCCGGGGCTCGACCTCGCGACGGCCCTGGTGGTCGAGCTGTGCGGCGGCGAAGCTTCGGACATCACGCTGGCCGGCGCGGTGCCGCGGCCCGACCATCGCATCGACTTTCCTCTGAGCGAGGTCGCGCGCCTGACAGGCCTCGACCTGCCGGCCTCGGAGATGCAGCGCATCCTGGAGAAGCTCGGCTTCGATCTCGCCGGCCATCCCGACAACGGCGACCGGATCGTGGTCCGCGTCCCGAGCTGGCGCTCCGACGTTCACGGCAAGGCCGATCTCGTCGAGGAGATCGTCCGCATCGCCGGCCTCGATAATGTCGAACCGCAGCCGCTGCCGCGCGAGCCCGGCGTCGCGCGCCCGGTGCTGACCCTGCTGCAGCGGCGCACCCGCCTCGCCAAGCGCGTGCTGGCGGGCGAAGGCCTGCTCGAGGCCGTGACCTGGAGCTTCGTGTCGGACCAGCAGGCCCACGCCTTCGGGGGCGGAGCGCCCGAACTCCGACTCGCCAACCCCATCGCGGCGGAACTCTCGACCATGCGGCCGAGCCTGCTGCCGGGCCTGCTCGCGGCGGCCGGGCGCAACGCCGCACGGGGCATCGGCGATGTCGCCTTGTTCGAGGTCGGCCAGATCTTCCTCGGCGATGGGGAGGGAGATCAACGGATCGCGGCCGCGGGCCTGCGCCGCGGCACCGCCAGGTCGGCCGGGGCCGGACGGCACTGGTCCGGCACGGCCGGAGCCGTCGGGGTCTTCGACAGCAAGGCGGATGCGATGGCGCTGATCGTGGCGCTCGGCATCTCGGCGGGCGCCGTGCAGGTCGTTCCGGGCGGCCCCGATTACCTTCACCCGGGCCGCTCGCTCACGTTCCGCATGGGGCCGAAAAACCAGATCGGCTGCTGCGGCGAGCTGCACCCGGACCTGATGCGCCGGTTCGACGTGGCGGGGCCGGCGAGTTGCTTCGAGATCGTGCTCGACGCCCTGCCGGCCCCGAAGCTCCGCCCCACCAAGGCGCGTCCCAAGCTGGTCCTGGCGGATCTCATGCCGGTCGAGCGTGATTTCGCCTTCCTGGTCGACCGCGCGGTCGCCGGAGCTGACCTCGTGGCGGCCACCCAGGGGGCCGACCGGGCGCTTGTGACGGATGTGGCGGTGTTCGACGTCTACGAAGGTGCCGGGATGCCCGAGGGGCGGAAATCCGTGGGCCTCGCCGTGACGCTGCAGCCGCGCGACAAGACCCTGACCGACGCCGACCTCGACGCCGTCAGCCGCCGCATCGTCGAGGCCGTGTCGAAGAAGACCGGGGCGGTGCTGCGGGGCTGAAGTACCCCGTGGACCGGGTTCGCAGCGCAGCAGGGCATCCCGATCACGGCGGAACTCGCCGGTAAGATCGACGTGCTGGCGGCAGGCTACGGAGCCTCGGCCAATTGGCAGCGCCAGACCTAGGCCCTGGTCGTCGCCATGGATGGGCTGCGAACGACCTCGCGCGACGCGCTCGGCACTTTCGTGAGCGACCTGCGGTCCGGCAAGAGCGCCGGCGACTCGCTGCGCGACTCGCTGTTGTCGGTCGAGAACAAGATGATCGGCATGGCCGAGAACTCGGCCATCGATGCGCGGTTCGGCAAGTCGGGCTCGACGGGCGCCGGCAACAGCGGCGGGCTCTTCGGCGGTGGGACCACGTCGCTGTTCGGCGGTCTGCTCGGCCGCAATGCCGACGGCACAGATGATTGGCGCGGCGGGCCGACCTGGGTCGGCAAGCGCGGGCCCGAGATCGTCAACCTGCTGGCCCATGCCACCGTCACGCCCAGCCCGGCCGCGATCGCCATGACGGCGCCCGGCAAGGCCAGGACCTCGGCCCCGCAGGTGTTCAACTTCAACATCGCCACGCCGAGCCCGCAGGCCTTCGCGGCCAGCCAGGGTCAGATGGCGGCGGTGCTGTCGCGCGCCGCGGCCTCGGGCGCGCGGATGGGGTGACGTCCCTCCATTCAGACCCAATCGAGCCTTGCAACATCATATTGTTCTTTCGTATACACTGTCTCACACGCGGCACATCTGAGTTCTCCGCCGTCCTGAGCCTGAACGAAACAACAGTCACAATCGTCGTATTCTGAGCGATTTTCAAGGCACGACGGACAGGCGTGTGTATCCGCAGAGATGTCGATGCGGAAATGTTCCAAAATCTGCCCTTCATTTAGAACCCTGAATGCAGCCTCCACCTCTGACATCCAAGTCGTTCGAGAGTAGTCATCGGTTCGCATCACCAAAAGCGTTTTACTATCTTCGAGTTCGAGATATGATCGCCGGAATGTCGCCCATGTCTCATCTGGGTAGAGGTGACCTTGGCATTGCATAATATCGACCAAGAGATTTGCACCTTCATTCCGGATAACGCGTCCGTCAAGGTGCTGTATCTTGTTCCTATTTCTCCTAAGTCTATCATATAATACCGTGAATTCAGGCATCAGCTTTGAATGAGAGATAGCGTTAAACGCTTTGATCAAGTGGGTTGCTTCAATAGTTCGAAGGTCGGAGAAATCGACATTGCCGTCGGCATCGACCTTTGACCATGATTGCGGGTCACCAGCGATCAATAGAAATGGGCTCACACGAGCGATGCGTGCTTTCAGAGAAATCTCTATCCCTTGCTGTAATAGAGAAAGGGAATTGTTTAGCCTGAATGATGCGTTCTCCCAAAATACCTGGAACGCCCTGTTTCGCTGCTCTTCGTAATCCTCCTCGACATAGGCAATGTCGAATAGCATGTTGAAGTCAATGACCTCTTCGATGGCGACTCTCCACGCTAGATTCAACCACGATCGAGCGGTGAAATCGAGCTGCTCAAACTCCGGAACACCAGTAATCAATGAATGCCCTCCTCTAAGGGTCTATATCACGAGCGGATTTGAATGACTGTCTTCCACGAGGTGCAGTTCCCGACCTACATCTCCCGCAACGCCAAGTCCGGGCCGCAGCGGCAGACCGAGGTCGTGACGCTGCGCTCCAGCTCGGAAGAGCGCAATTCCATCTGGGCCAACTCGCGGCGCAACTATAACGCCGGTTACGGCATCAAGGGCGTTGCCGAAGTGTAGACCGGGCGCTACGACCGCATTGTGCGTGACGGTCTTCTGGTTCTGGTAGAGGTAGGGCACGCCATCGTGCTAAACCCGCCACATTCCGCGACCGCATCAGCGGCGCGCCGCACCGACGGGGATCTACCGATGATCGACCTCTATTACTGGCCGACGCCCAACGGGCACAAGATCACGCTGTTCCTCGAAGAGGCCGGCCTGCCCTATAAGATCCACCCGGTCGACATCGGCAAGGGCGACCAGTTCAAGCCCGATTTCCTGAAGATCGCGCCCAACAACCGCATGCCCGCCATCGTCGACCACGCGCCGGCCGACGGTGGGGCACCGATCTCGCTGTTCGAATCGGGCGCCATCCTGCTCTACCTCGCCGAGAAGACCGGCCGGTTCCTGTCGACCGACCCGCGCGGCCGCGCCCAGACGCTCGAATGGCTGTTCTGGCAGATGGGCGGCCTCGGCCCCATGGCGGGACAAAACCACCATTTCGCGATCTATGCGCCCGAGAAGCTTCCCTACGCGATCGACCGCTACGTCAGGGAGACGAACCGGCTTTACGGCGTGCTCGACCGCCAGCTCGACGGCCGCGATTATATCGCGGGCACCTATTCGATCGCCGACATGGCGGCCTATCCGTGGATCGTGCCCTACGAGCGCCAGGGCCAGAACCTCGCCGACTTCCCCAACCTTGGGCGCTGGTTCCACGCGATCCGCGACAGGCCCGCCACGGTCGCGGCCTATGCGAAAGGCGAGACGGTCAACCGGGCCAAGGAGATGAGCGAGGAGGACAAGAAGGTCCTGTTCGGCCAGACCGCGGCTTCCATCAGGCCGCGCTGAACGTCCGCACCATCGTACGGGAGGCGATCATGAGCCAGACCATCAAACTCACGACCGAGGACGGCGTCACGATCGACGCCTACCGGGCCGAGCCCGCCGGCAGACCCAAGGGCGGCATCGTGGTGCTGCAGGAGATCTTCGGCGTGAACGCCCACATCCGCCGCGTCGCGGACGGTTTCGCGGCCGAGGGCTACCTCGCCATCGCTCCGGCCCTGTTCGACCGCGCCAAGCCGGGCGTCGAGATGGGTTACGCGCCCGACGACATCGAGGCCGGCGCCGCCCTCCTGGGCCGGATCACGCCCGCCAAGACCATGATGGATGTGGCAGCGGCCGTGAAGGCCGCCGCCGCGGGCGGCAAGGTCGGCGTCGTCGGCTATTGCTGGGGCGGCTCGCTCGCCTTCGCGGCGGCGTGCATGCTCGACGGGGTCGCGGCGGCGGTCGGCTACTACGGCGGCAACATCGCCAAGATGCTCGACCAGCGACCCAAGGTGCCGTTGATCCTGCATTTCGGCGAGCAGGACGCGCATATCCCGATGAGCGACGTCGACGCCGTCAAGGCGGCCTTGCCCGACGTGCCGGTCTACACCTACCCGGCCGGCCACGGCTTCAACTGCGACGCCCGCGGCTCCTACGACGGGCCGAGCGCCGCGCGGGCGCTCGGCCGCACGCTGGCGTTCTTGGGCCAGCACCTCGGCTGACCGAGCCGTGTCCCACACCGACCGAGACCCGCGGCGTGATCACGCCGACGTCCAGGCCGAGCGAGCGTCGCGACGGATCCGCCGTGGAGGTGTTTGGGGCCTTCCTGCGCCTCGGCCTCACCAGCTTCGGCGGCCCGATCGCGCATCTCGGCTATTTTCGCGCCGAATTCGTCGACCGCCGCCGCTGGCTCGACGAGCCCGCCTATGCGGACGTGGTCGGACTGTGCCAGTTCCTGCCCGGCCCCGCGTCGAGCCAGACCGGCTTCGCGCTCGGCCTGATGCGCGCCGGCTGGACCGGCGGGCTCGCGGCCTGGGTGGGCTTCACGCTGCCTTCGGCCGCGCTGCTGGTGGTGTTCGCCTCGGGTGCGGCTCGACTCTCGGCCTCGCGCGCCGGCACCGGGCTGCTGCAGGGGTTGAAGCTGGTCGCCGTGGCGATCGTGGCACAGGCCGTGTGGAGCATGGCACGGAGCCTCTGCCCGGACCGCCCGCGGGCCGGCATCGCCACGGCGGCCGCCATCCTGGTGCTGCTCGCGCCGACCGCGATCGGGCAGGTGGCGGCCATCGCGCTCGGCAGCATCGCGGGCCTGTGGTTTCGGCCCCCTACCCCGCGACCCGATGCGGGCCCGCCGCCCGCGCCGCGGATCCTGCCGATCGGCCGCCGGCTGGGCGCCGCATGCCTCGTCCTGTTCACGCTCCTGCTCCTGGTGCCGCCGTTCCTCGGCGGCCTCGGCCCCGGCGTCGCCGCTTTCGACGCCTTCTACCGTTCGGGCGCACTGGTGTTCGGCGGCGGGCATGTCGTGCTGCCGCTGCTGCGCGACGCGGTCGTGGCGCCGGGCTGGGTCTCGGACAGCGCCTTCCTGGCCGGCTACGGCGCCGTGCAGGCGGTCCCGGGACCGCTGTTCACCTTCGCGGCCTATCTCGGGATGGCCGGGGCGGGGCCGCTTGGCGGCGTGGAGATGGCCGCTCTCGCGCTGGTGGCGATCTTCCTGCCCGGCCTGCTGTTGCTGATCGGCGTGCTGCCCTTCTGGGCCGCCCTGCGCTCATGGCCCCGCGCCCGATCGGCCATGCGGGGCACCAACGCGGCCGTTGTCGGCCTGCTCGGGGCGGCGCTCTACGATCCCGTCTGGGTCGGCGCCGTCCACCGGCCGGCCGACGTCGCCCTGGCCCTGCTCGGCTTCATGCTGCTCGTCGTGTGGCGGGCAGCCCCGCTCCTCGTGGTGGCGCTCGGCGCGGCTGCCGGCCTCGCGTCGGCCCTGCCCGGTTGAGGCGTGAGGCTTCGGTTCGACGGAGCGACCTGCTGTGGAGTTTCCCGACCAAGGCTGAACCCCCTTGCGACCGCTTTGGACCCATCCCTGTTGATTAGGTAGGCTCATCGAGTTCGAACAGCACCGGTCTTGCAGTGTCGATCCAGTACAACAGCTTACCCGTGTCGGCCTCTTGGTTGGAGAGAGTTATTTGGGACACGCCACCGTTGTTTTCGATAACGCGCCGAGATGCAGCGTTGCCAGGGTCACAAGTAGCCGAGACACGCGGCAACCCGAGGTCGCGCGCAATCGGCAGAAGAGAGGCAAGTGCCTGCGTCGCGTAGCCCCGGCCTCGCTTCCACGGCACGACGGCGTAGCCCAGGTGACCGGAAACATAGGGTGGAAGTTCGAGCGTGCCCGGCGTGAAACGGACATTGATGGCTCCGCAGAAGGCGCCGTCCCAGATCCAGAATGTGCGGCCCGGCAGGCGTGGGCGGATGCCCCCGTCGCCAAGCGCGACAGTCCGTCCCTCGGGCTTCTTGAGGTCTCGAAGGAACTCGTCCGCGTCCTGTCCAATGGCGGCCAACTGCTCTCCGCTGACGTCTCGAAGTGTGTTGGGCGACCATCCCGCTTTCAGCGCTTCGACGTACTCGGGAAGCCGATCCAGGCCGGGCTCGACGAGGTCGACTGTGTCCAATCTCACGCTCTCCTTACTTGATCCCGGTCTCGTCCTTCAACATACCTCTGTCTGCCCGGCCTCCAAACAGCTCCGTCAGGGCGTTCAGCGCCTTTCCGTACCTGCTCGATCTCACATCGCAGGGCTGCCGGGCCTGAGCGACCGCTTTCCACCCTACTGAGCCGTTCATGCGGTCAGCGCCGAACAGCCGCTTCGGGCGCAGACCGGACCGTGACCAGGGATGCGCTGAGCTTCCCTCCCTGACGGATCTTCGCCGTGCGGCGCACCCGTCCAAAGCCCGCCCCCGAAGCGCACCCGTCCTCCCCCAATTTCAACCCGGCTTGACACCCCGCCGCGGCCACGCTCAACTCGTTCGTACACGAACGATCTCGCGGCGGCGCCCGCCGTCTGCGTGGAGGCCATGATGGCGTCCGATCCGCTGCCCGCCCCCGAGCCGCCAAGCGTCGCCGGCGACAAGATCCGGTGCGACGCCTGCCCGGTGCTGTGCTTCATCCGGCCCGGGGCGCTCGGCGCCTGCGACCGCTACGGCAACCGGGACGGCGTGCTCTATCGCGTCGATCCTCACGTGATGCTGGAGCGGCGCCTCGAGGTCGGGGGCGAGGCGGTGCCGTTCGGGGTCGGGGCGTTCGACTGGGACGGCAACATCCTGCGCGAGCCCGACACGTTCGTGACCGCCATCGGGGCCGGCACCACCTATCCGGACTACAAGCCCGCGCCCTTCATCGTATCGTCCGAGGTCGAGGGCGTCGACATGGTCACGGTGGTGACCGAGGGGATCTTCTCCTATTGCGGCGTCAAGGTGAAGATCGACACCGACCGCCATCTCGGCCCCGAACGCGCCGCCGTCAGGGTCGAGGGCGAGCCCGTGGGCCACGTCACCACGGGTGAATACGGTTCGCAGATGCTGTCGCTCGGCGGCGTCACGCACCTGACGGGCGGGAGCAAGCGGGAGGGGCGCGTCACCTGCGACGCCCTGCTCGACCTCTGCAACGGCAAGGCGGTGGAACTCGCGGTCGAGGGCGGCGCCACCGTGCTGGTCGAGGCCGGACGGCCGCCGCGCATCGACGGGCACCTCGAGGAG
>CAXUCF010000002.1:0-17187 GCA_964249275.1 uncultured Lichenihabitans sp. | reverse complement strand
CGCGCATGCGGGTCGGCTGCGGCTCGGCCACGATCGGCATGTTCGCCAGGCAGTGGCACGGCGCCGTCGACGAGGTGGTGGTGGTGGACGACCACATCACGGGCGTGCTGTCGGAGCACCAGTCGGGCAAGCTGCTCGGCATCCCGGGTACCGGCATCCGGCTCAAGGGCCGCCGCTCGACCCCCGGCCGCTACTTCCAGGTGGCCCAGCCCGGCACCGGCTGGGGCGGCACCGACCTGCGCGATCCCCTGGCCGTCCTGGGCGCCTTCGACCCCAAGGCGGCCCGGCCCGGCCTGACGTTGCTGATGGTATCGACCACGGGCGAACATGCGGGCTATTACGTGCTCGACGACGCGCTGCGTCCCGTCGAGACTGCCATGCCGGAGCGCCTGCGCGACTCGGTCGCGCTCATTGCCGAGAACTGCGAGCCGGCGCTGTCGACCGTGCTGTTCATGGGCGGGGCCGGCGGCTCGCTGCGGGCCGGCGTGACCGAGAACCCGGTGCGGCTGACGCGCTCGGTCAAGGACGCGCTCACGGTCGTGACCTGCGGCGGCGCCCCCACCTATGTGTGGCCTGGCGGCGGCATCACGTTCATGGTCGACGTGGCGCAGGTGCCGTCGAACGGCTTCGGCGCCGTGCCGACCCCGGCCCTGGTGGCACCGATCGAGTTCACGCTGCGCCGGAGCGACTACGCGGCGCTCGGCGGCCACATGGACGGCATCCGACCCCTGTCCGACTTCCGGAACGCCACCGATGCGCGGCGGCGGGTGCCGCAGCGGGCCGGCCAGTCCTGGCCGATCGCGACGCCATGAGGGCGCAAGTCCGCCTTCTGCCCGATGGGCGGCGCCTGCACCTGCAGGACGGCCCGATCGACCTTGTGCTCGATGTGCGCGGCGACGCCCGCGCGGTCGGCGACGCCTACCGGGCCGCGGCCATGCGCTTCGCCACGGTGCTCGACGAACTCTGCGCCGAACTGCCGCTGCTGCGCAGGCCGGCCCACCGGGAGCGTTGCCTCGTGGCCGGCGCGGTGGCGCGCCGCATGAACGAGGCCGTGGCACCTTTCGCGGACGAGACCTTCATCACCCCGATGGCGGCCGTGGCGGGCGCGGTTGCCGAAGAGATCCTCGCCGCCATGGTGGCGGCGGCCGTGCTCGGCCGCGCCTCGGTCAATAACGGCGGCGACATCGCACTCCACCTCGGACGCGAAGACAGCGTCCGCGTCGGCATGGTGGATCGTCCCGACCGGCCCGGGCTCTTCGGCCACGTCGATCTCGACGCGACGTCGCCGGTGCGCGGGATCGCGACCAGCGGCCGTCGGGGGCGTTCCTTCTCGCTCGGCATCGCCGACGCCGTCACGGTCCTGGCCCGGACCGCGGCCGCGGCCGACGCCGCCGCAACGGTGGTGGCCAATGCGGTCGACCTCCCGGGTCACCCCGCCATCAGCCGGGTGCCGGCTGCCTCGTTGCAGCCCGACAGCGACCTCGGCCGCCGCCTCGTCACGCGCGATGTCGGTGCCCTCGCGCCGCACGCGATCGACCGGGCGCTCGAGGCCGGACGGCGCTGCGCGCGCGACCTCGTGCGCCGCGGCCTGATCGCGGGCGCAGCCCTGCATCTGCTGGGCTCCACCCGCACCGTGATGGGCAGTGCCCTGCATGGCCTACCGGGTTCGCTACCGCCCGAACCGCTTCGCCTCCGCGCTTGAGGGACCACCATGCCGGCCAGGATCCGCAAGATCGTCACCAGCGTGGACGAGACCCTGAGCGAGATGGGGCGCCAGGTGGAGCCGCCGGTGCGGCGCGCCGTGGCGGTCGCAGTGATCGAGAACCCCTGTGCCGGCCGCTACGTCGAGGACCTGTCCGAGCTCATGGCCATCGGCGCCGAACTGGGCGGGCTGCTGGTGGCCCGGGCGGTCGCGGCGCTGGGCATCCCGGGCAACGGGGTCGAGAGCTACGGCAAGGCCGCGCTGGTCGGCGGGGACGGCGAAATGGAGCACGCGGCCGCGATCCTGCATCCCGCCATGGGCGCCCCCGTCCGGGCCGCGCTCGGCGGCGGCGCGGCGCTCATTCCGTCGGCCAAGAAGCGCGGCGGACCGGGCGCTCCCCTGGACGTGCCGCTCGGCCACAAGGATGCGGCCTTCGTGCGCAGCCATTTCGATGCGGTCGAAGTCCGCGTGGCGGATGCGCCGCGCGCCGGCGAAGTCCTGGTCGCGGTGGCGGTGGCGGATGGCGGGAGACCTCTGCCGCGCATCGGCGGCCTCGCCAAGCACGACATCAAGGGCCAGGATGGCCTCCGCTGACTTCGCGGAAAGGATCGGGGCATGAATCGGATGACGACACCGCGCGGGCCCGCCGGCGCAGCCCTGGCGGGCATCGCGGGCCTTGTCGGCCTGACGGCGCTGGCCTGCTGGGCGGCTCCGGCCCGCGCCGCGGATGGCGAACTCAGCATCGGCGAGATCAATTCCTATTCGGCCCTGCCGAGCTTCACGGAGCCTTATCGCAAGGGCTGGCAGATGGCGGTCGACGAGGTCAATCTCGCGGGCGGCGTCGACGGCAGGAAGCTCGTCGTCATCTCCAAGGACGATGCCGGCAAGCCGGCCGAGGCCGTGACGGCCGCCAACGAGCTCGTGTCGCGTGACCATGTTGCCATGCTGGCGGGCGGTTTCTTCTCCAATGTCGGGCTGGCACTGGCCGACTTCGCCAGGCAGAAGAAGATCGTGTATCTCGCGGGCGAGCCGCTGACCGATGCGCTCGTCTGGTCGGCCGGCAACCGTTACACGTTCCGGCTCAGGCCATCGAACTACATGCAGGCCGCCATGCTGGCCGACGAGGCCGCCAAGCTCCCGGCCGTGACCTGGGCCACGATCGCGCCCAATTACGAATATGGCCAGTCGGCGGTGGCGGTGTTCAGGAAGCTTCTCTCGGCCCGCCGGCCCGACGTGCGATGGGTCGCCGAGCAATGGCCGCCGCAGGGCAAGATCGACGCCGGCTCCGTGGTGCAGGCCATCGCGGCCGCCAGGCCCGACGCCATCCTCAACGTCGAGTTCGGCCCCGACCTCGTGAAGCTGGTCCGCGAGGGCAACACCCGCGGGCTCTTCAAGGACCGCAGCGTCGTCAGCTTCCTGACCGGCGAGCCCGAATACCTCGATCCCCTCAAGGACGAGGCCCCCGAGGGCTGGATCGTGACCGGCTATCCCTGGTACGCGATCCACACGCCCGAACATGACGTGTTCCTCAAGGCCTATCAGTCCCGCTACAGCGAGACGCCGAAGCTCGGCTCGGTGGTGGGCTATACGCTGATCAAGTCGGCGGCCGAGATCCTGCGCAAGGCTGGCTCGATCGACACCGACAAGCTGATCACGGCCGCCGAGGGCCTCAGCTTCGACTCACCCTTCGGCAAGGCCCGGTTCCGCGTGCTCGACCACCAATCGACGCTCGGCGCGTTCGTGGGCACCACGGCGCAGCAGAACAACAAGGGCGTCATGGCGGAGCCGGTCTATCGCGACGGCGCCAAATACCTGCCGGGCGACGCCGAGGTGAAGGCGCTGCGGCCGGCAGAGTGACGGGACGTCTCCAGCCGTCCGGACTGCCCGGCACGGCTCATGGATGCGCGTGGACCGGGTCCACCCAGTAGACGGCCTCGGGCCGCTCGACGGGCTCGACATCGGTGATGTTGACCACCACGGCCTCGTTATCCGACCGCACGAGGACGCATTCGAGCGGGTTAGACGGATCGGCGTTGATCTCTTGATGGGGCACGTAGGGCGGCACGAAGATGAAGTCCCCCGGCCCGGCTTCGGCGACGAACTCCAGGCGCTCGCCCCAACGCATGCGGGCGCGGCCCCGCACCACGAAGATGACGCTCTCCAATGCCCCGTGGTGATGCACGCCCGTCTTGGCGTCGGGCTCGATCCGCACCGTGCCGGCCCAGAGCTTCTGCGCCCCGACCCGCGCGTGATCGATGGCGGCCCGCCGGAACATGCCGGGCGTCTGCGGCGTGTTCGCGTCGAGCTGATCGCCCCTGATGACGCGCACGCCGTCGTGCTTCCAGCGGTGGTGGCTTGGTCCCCCTGTCAAACGAAATCTCCTCAAACCGTAGCGTCGCACCGACACTACAAACCTCCTGTGTCGCCGTCGACCTGCCACACGCCCTCGCGATCGTCGGCAGCTTCCAATGGCGGCACCGCTCCTCTATGATGATCATATGGACCAGAACGATGTTGCCCATGCCGTTCCGCCCGGTTGGGTCGAAACGATGGCGGAGAGCGACGCGGACCTCGCAGCGGGACGGATCGTACCATCGGCCGTGGTCCGTGCCGAGTTGAGCGCGAGTATCCTCCGGCTCGAAGCGGCGGAACGCACCGACACGGACAAGCTGCCGCCAGACCCTGGACAGAGCGCCGCGCTAAACCGGCCTTGACGAGCTACACGGCCCGGGCCGCGCGGCAAGTCACCGACTTGCGAGATCATTACGAGCGCGAGCAGCGCCAGGACGCTTCCCGGAACTTGATGGCGGCTCTGGGCGACGCCGAGCGTCGCATTGAGCGCGATCCCGCCGCCGGGCGGCCTGCGCCGAGACCATATCCCACGCTCGCGCGACCGGGGCAAGCCTGGATCAAGTCCGGCCCCTACTGGATTCGGTACAGCACGCAGCAGCCGGTCATCACCGGCGTGTTCTATGATCGGGCGGATACCGAGACTCGCGCCTGAAATCTACTGAAACATCAAAACGACGCAAGAGAAGTAAAGAATTCCTTCCGGGCTGTCGCGTTCAAGGGTGGACCGCGATCATCACCGATCAGTCTTCCCGTGCAGCGCAGTGTGACGGCTTTAACGATCAATGCTTTGCATCGAATGGGGCGAAGCGTTAGCCAAATAGGCATCCACAAAGCCGACTCCGGCGAATCCAAGATGCATAATAGCACGACAAAGTGTTTGCCTCCGAAGGTAGCCAAGCTCCGACGAGCGATGGGGTTTCCGGAACGCGCCCTGACGATCAGGACGACGAGGAAGACGCCAACGGCGAGCGTGAGCAGGCCAGACCCGACGAAGAACAGGGGCAGGAGCTGCCCGATGGTGCGGCCGATCACGTGAGAGAGGTTCGGGAACAGCCACGCGAAGACATTGGTGGCCGTGCGATCGACCGTGGTGGCGACACTGTATACAATGATCAGTCCCAACCAGGGATGAGCCGTGGCCCAGCTTTTGAAGCGCGATTTGGCTGTCACGAAAAAGCCCATCATCCTATCCGCCTCGCGGCAACTCTCCTGAAGGGAATACCGCCCTGGTCCACATCGACCTTGGCCAAGATATCCGGGGTGACCTCCGCTTTTCAATGCGGCGATCCGATCAGCTCCATCCGGTTCACGTCCACAATCCCGCGATCCGTGATCTTCAAATGCGGGATCACGGGCAGCGGCAGGAAGGCGACCTGCAGGAAGGGCTCGGCCAGCGTGACCCCGAGGCTCCGCGCCGCGGCCCGCAACGGCAGCAGCGCCGCATGCACGTCCTCGTGGCTGAGATCGCTCATCAGGCCGGCGACCGGCAGCGGCAGGTCGGCCAGCAGCTCGCCGTTTGCCACCACGGCGAAGCCTCCCCGGATCGTGCCAAGGTGATTGACCGCCATCGCCATGTCGGCATCGTCGACCCCGACCACGCAGATGTTGTGACTGTCATGGCCGATGGAGGAGGCGACGGCACCGCGCTGCATCCCGAAACCGTGGACGAAGCCGCGCCCGATGTTGCCGTTGCGCCCGTGCCGTTCCACCACGCAGACTTTGGCGACATCCTGCGCGGGGTCGGCCCGCACGACGCCGCCCGTGCAGGGCAGGTCGCGGACGAGATGCTCGGTGATGATGCGCCCCGGCACAACGCCGATCACCGGCAAGCCCGTTTCCGATCCGCTCACCCGGAAGTCCTCCGCCGACACGCGGCGGGCCTTCATGCTGTCGAGGCCGATGGGGGGCACCGGCTCGCGCGCCGCGAACAAGGCCTCATCGACGGGGCGGCCGGCCGAGACCACGTCCGAGACCCGGCAGGTTTCGAGCGCGTCGATCAGGACGATGTCGGCCCGGTACCCCGGCGCGATCATGCCGCGATCGACGAGGCCGTAGGCGCGGGCCGCCGTGAGCGAGGCTGCGCGGTAGGCCGCGAGTGGCGACACACCGAGCGCGACCGCCATGCGGATGATCCCGTCGATGTGGCCCTGCTCGGTGATATCGAGCGGGTTGCGGTCATCGGTACAGAAGCACAGGAAGGGGGAGGTCTCGACCGTCAGCAGCGGCGCCAGGGCACGGAGGTCCTTCGATACCGATCCCTCGCGGATCAGCACCGTCATGCCCTTCCGGATCTTTTCCAGCGCCTCCTCGGCACCCGTCGCCTCGTGATCGGTGCGGATGCCGGCCGCGGCATAGCCGTTGAGGTCGAGCCCTCCCACCAGCGGCGCATGACCGTCGACAGAGCGGTCCGCGAAGGCCTCGAGCTTGGCGAGGCAGCCGGGGTCGGCGCCGAGCACGCCCGGGACGTTCATGAACTCGGCCAGCCCCAGCACCTTGGGGTGGCTTGCGTAGCGGGCGAGGTCGGCGGCGCCGATGTCGGCTCCCGCAGTCTCGAGCGCGGTGGCGGGCACGCAACTCGACAGCCGGACGCGGAGGTCCATGATGGTCCGCCCCGTGCAAGCGAGAAAGTAGTCGAATGCCCGGGTGCCCAGCACATTGGCCATCTCGTGCGGATCGCAGATGGCCGTGGTGACGCCGTGCGGCAGGACGCAACGGTCGAACTCGAGCGGCGTGACCAGCGAGGATTCGACGTGGAGGTGGGTGTCGATGAAGCCCGGTACGGCGATCCGCCCGGCGCCATCCAGCACCTGCCGGCCCTCGTAGCGCGCGTAGGTGCCGACGATCGTGTCGCCGCAGACGGCGATGTCGGTCGGCACCAGGGCGCCGGTCACGAGGTCGAGCAGCCTGACGTCCCTGATCACCAGATCGGCCGGTTCCTGGCCGCGCCCCTGGGCGATCCGCCGCGCGAGTTCACCAGCCTTCACCGCCATGCCCGATGCCCCCGCCTCGCGCTGCAGCATCGGTGATCCCAGCCGGCCCGACAAGGGCGGCGGCCGGGTGGTCCTCACGACGGCAATGGCTGGGACCGCGATATCGGGCGGGGCGATGGCGTGAACCGGAGCATCGGTGCCCGCGTGAACCCTCAGGCGATCCGGAGCGGGATCGACATGTCGTGGATGATCCCGCGCTTGCCGGTGATGCGCACGTCGAGGCGGCTCCGGCCGGTCGGCAGGGGACCGGCGTCGAAGCGCGTACGGAACACGGTCTGCACCGCGTCCGGCCAGTCGCGGTAGGGCGCACCCTCTTCCCACATCGTCTCGCTGTCGAGCGGCACGCCGCCCACGCTGAGGTCGAGGCGCTCGGGCCTGTCGTTGCGCAATGCGATCCAGCCGCTCACGTCGGTCGAGCCAGACGCCTCGACGCCGTAGCTGTCGAGCAGGCCGTGGCCGGGGTCGAACCTGCTCCGGATTTTGCCGAAGGCGCCAGGATTGAAGTCCTGACGGCTCGCGAGCTCGATCACGCGCGCACCCATGCGCGGCGGCGTTCCTCGTTCGGGCTTCCTCATGAGACAGATCGACTGGTAATCGAGCAGCGCATCCGGCGCGATAAAATCGATGTCGAAGATACTGCCCCAATGGCGCTCCACCCAGGCGGGCGCCATGAACACCATGGGTCCGCCGCGGTTCCAGCTATTGAACGGGTTCTTGACATAGAGACCGCGGTTCGGGGCGAAGCCGTCGTAGGGAAGCGTCAACATCTCCTCGAAGGGGGTCTGCCCCGCATAGCTCATGAAGAAAAAGCCGCCGGGTTTCAGCACCCGGCGCAGTTCCACGGCCCATTGATGCCAGTTGTCGAACACCTGACTGAAGACGCCCACCGCATAGACGAGATCGAAGGACGAGTCCTCGAACGGCAAGCTGGGGACCTGCGCCATCCGATAGAAACGGAACGGCGGCGTCATGTTCTCCACTGCCCAGCGGATGCTCGTGCCGTCGATGTCGCAGCCCCAGAACTCGGCCGACCGGGCCTCCTGCGCGAAGTGCCGGATCACCCGGCCGATGCCGCATCCGAAATCGAGACAGCGGGTGCTCCGGAAATCGAAATCGGCGGGCAGGCTTCGCGCGATCGTCTGCTTCACGCCGCGGCCGATCTCGTCGAAGCCTTCGAGCGACGGCGACCCGATACGGATCGACAGTTCCAGTGGCGGGAGCGGCAGTTCGCCGTCCGGCGCGGCCTTGCCTGGAGGATGCAGCGCGAAGTGGACATGGTCGATGGTCGACCGCAGGTTCTCGACGTAGGGCAATTGGCCAGCCTGCGTGGCGGCCAAGAAGGAGTCGAAGGCTTGGCCCTCGTCGAGCGCCGTCGGGGTCCGGCCTAGGGCGCGGCCTTGCCGGAGGTAGTGGAGGATGGGATTTGTCCCCGGCGCACCGGCCTCGGGACATTCGCCGAGATACCACAGGACGTCGAACTTAGGGCCGGGCCGGCGCCCCTCCGCGGCTCCGGCCGTGACGTAATGCACGAGCGGCTCGATGCCGGCCGCCGCGACATCCGGGTACTGCTCCAGGTACCAATCCGCGTCGAACAGGTTGCTGGCCCGGATCTCGGCCACGGCGACGCCAAGGGCAGCGTCGGCGCTCTCCGGCGGTTCGGCCTCGGCCTCGTCGCCCGCCCCGCGCCGCCGCAACCCTTGTCGCCCGAACATGATGTGTCCCCGCCGGCCGGCCACCCGCGAATTGGTCTCGCGCATGCGAGCCCTCGTCCTGTCGCGGAGCCCCTTGATAGTCCCATCCCGAGATCCCCGACAAGCGCGGGCCCCGGCCCGGGACGATGCGCCCGGCGTTCGGCCGCCGGTGTACAGAGGACATCCTGTTCCTGGGCTCGGGCCGCCTTGAACCACCGCCGCGCATCGGACGATCGCTTCGAGGCGGGGCGCGGCCGGGCCATCGCTCCGTCGACACCCGCGCCTGAAGGAATGGCCCGGCTACGGGTACTATGTCGCCGCGTCTCCTCCGTTACCGAGCCGCGACCTCACGCTCGAGTTCGGCTGGCGCCTCCGGCGTTACGGCGGCCTGCAGCGCCTCGGGTGCCGCGCCCCGCGGCTGGCCGACCGTGATCTCCTTCTGCGGCGTTCGCGCACGCACCCGGATTTCGTGCAGGTCGTCGCTCCGGTTCAACTGCTCCTTCGGCGTCGTCCAGACGAAAGCATCGAGCCGGCCCGTCACGGGCGACACGGGAGCCCAGTGGTCCGAGACGATGCCGTCGGCCACCCAGGCAGGATCGCGCGTGGCCCGCCCGGCCCGTTGCAGCCACTCGAACAATGCGCCGGTCTCGCCGTGTTCGGCTTCCTCGATGTCGGCCATGAGACGGCAGACCTTGACGGTCGGGCGCGCCCCATCCGCGGTCTCGACGAGGGATTTCAAGGTGTCGCGGGCACGCTCGAATTCACGAGCCTCGAGGGCGGCGCGCGCGGTCGCCATCAGGCTTTCCGGATGGTGTGGCGCCATGCGGGCCAGGGCCTCGGCCCGGGCCAGCCGGTCGGCGGCCGCATCGCCGGGACGGACACCGACATAAGCGTCCGCGAGGTCGGGATGGGGTGTCGCCGCATAGGCGGTCTCGAGGAGCTTCGAGGCGCGACGGATATCGCCCTTGCGGGTGAGGAGCCTGCCGGCCAGCGCCGCCGCCGGAACCAGCGTCGGCGCGGCCTTGAGGGCGTCGCGCAGCAGGCTCAAGGCTTCGTCGGGATCGCGCTCGGCGACCTCGCTCGCCAGGGCGGTCTTGAGCACGGCGCGCTGGCGGTCGGCCGTGGTGCGATCGATGAGGCGTGCGCCTGCATTGCGCTCCAATGTCGTCAAGGCGCCGGCCCAGTCCCCTCCCCGTGCCCGGTGTTCCAGCACGGCCTGCCCGGCCCAGGGGAGGGTGGCGAATTTCAGAGCCTCCTCGGCATAGGCGTAGGCAGCCTCGGGGTCGCTGCGGCGCTGGGCTTCGATATGCAGGCCGCGCAGGCCGAGGGCGCGGGTCTCGGGATGGTCGAGCATTGCAGCGAAGGCCCGCTCCGCCGCATCCTGGTGGCCCGCCATCTGGGCGGTCTGTGCCTTCAGCAGCAACACCATGGGCTCGCCCTTGAGATAGCGGTCGGCTTCCACCGAATAGCGCTCGGCCGAGGCCTGATCCCCCGACCCGACCGCCACCATGCCGCGTGACAGCGCCGTGAAGCCGCGCTGGCGCCGTCGCGAACGCGACGCCACTGACAGCAAAGACGGAACACGGAAGACGAAGCGGATCACCCCCCAGATGGCCGCCACCAAGGCTGCCGCAACCAGGAGCAGGATCAAGCCGACCAGGGTCGACCCCTGGTATTCGCGGCCGCCGAACGTGACCAGCACGGTGCCCGGGTGGTCGGCCATCCAGACCACGCCGAGCGCCAGGAGCACCACGATGGCGAAATAGATCAGCACGCGTATCATGGATGGCCCACCTTCATCGGATTGCGGCCCCGCGCCGGCACCAGGGCGGGGGCGCGGGGTCCGGACTGTCGTCGGAGCGGTCCGGCGTGGGGCCGGTCAGCCGGCCCGGCTCACGACGGGCGAGGCGCGATCACCCGCATCGCCGGCGCGATCAGCTCTTGACCCTGCCGAGCGTCGCTATGGCGCGCCCGACGAGGGACTGTGCCGCGCCGGCAACATCGACCTCGCTCCGTGCCGAGGACGCCCAGTCGCGCGAGGGATCCTTGCCGGCGTCGGGCAGTCTGTCCCAGGCCGCGAGAGCGGCCGTGACGTCGCCGGCATCGAGCGCGGCGTCGATCTGGGATACGATGGCCGCGGGATCGTCGCCCTGCATCGCTCCGACCCGCCTCACCCGTACGAGCGCGCGGGCGCTGGCCGTGAGGCGATCCAGGGCGCTGCCGGCCTCAGGCGGCTTCACGGCCGCCAGGACATCTCCCTTGACCGCATCCCAGTCGTGCTTGAGGGCCGCCGCCGTCGGGGCGCCCCGGGCCGCCATGGGCGACAGCCTGGCGACGGTCTCGGGTTCGGCACCGAGCGCCTTCAAGGCGTCCAACTCCGCACCATAAGGTCGGCCATCCGCGATGGCGCCCTGGATGGCCTGACCGACCAGGGCGAGCGGCGTCGCCTTGGTCTCGTCGGCGCTGCCGACCGCGCGGGCTTCCGTCAGCCGAGCGCCGTTCTTGGGGGCGGCGAGCTGCGCCTCGACTTCGGCGACCCGCCCGTCGAGCGTGGCCGTGGCGGCTTGTAGCGGTCCCAGGTCGACCTTGGGCAGGTTCGTCAAGGCCGATTGTAGCTTGGCAACCTGAGCTGCCCCGCCATCCACCTTGGCTTCGAGGCCGTTGACGCGGGCGTCGAGCCCGTTCACGCGAGCGTCGAAGCCGTTGATCTTCCCGTCCACACCGTTGACCTTGGCATCGAAGCCGTTGAGGCGCGCGTCCGAACCGTTAAGCTTGTTGTCGATCGACGTCACCTGCGCGTCCAGCGCCGCGATCCTGGCGTCGACCGGACCGAAATCGGGCGCGACCGGCTTCGGCAGGTCGGCCAAGGTCTTGGCGGTGCTGGTCTGCTGGTCCGACACGGCTCCGAGCCGACCGTCGAGGCCGTCGACCTTGGCGGCCAAAGCCGCCACGGCACCGAGCGTCGCGAAGGCCGGCTCCGGCGATGGCGCGGCGTCGGCCCCAGCAGCGCGACCACTGGCCGATACGGCCGCCGAGGCACTGTCGGCGTCGGCCTTGGCGGCCTGAGCCTGTTGGGCCACGACATCGAGGCGCGACGCCAGTCCGGCGACGGTGTCGGCCAGGCCGGAGCGGTTCGCTTCGGCCGCGGCCATGCGCTTGTCGAGCGCCGCTACGTCGCCCTGAAGCTTGCCTTCCGCCTGGGCTGGCTCGGGCCGCGCTTCCAGCGCCGCAACCTTGGCCTGGAGGTCCGTCAGGCTCGCCCTCGTCTGGTCCTGGCCGCTCCGCTGCGGTTCCGAGTAGAGCAGCCAGGCGATCACGCCGAGCAGCATCAGGCAAGCGGCACCGAGCAGGCCGGGCAGCAGGCCGGCGCGCGACCGGGAGACCGGCGGCGCGGCGGCCGGCGGCGTCTCCCGGAGGACATCCTCACCGGCCGGCGAAGGCGCCGGGCCGTCGTGGATTCCCGGCATTGCCGCTTCGTGCATCGCGCCACCGCCGACCGGACCCTCCACGGACGGCACCTCGCGGGTGCTCTGCTCCGCATCGATGCTCGCCCGATCCTCCGCGAGCCGATCCGACGGCCTTGGCGCTGTTGCGCCCGCTTCGACAGGGTCCTGCAACGTCCGGGAGACGGCCCCGTCGCGCGGCGCGGCATCGCGGAACGCGCTGCCGAAGAGCACGGGCTCGCCGGCCGTCGAGGCTTCGGCCGCCGTGCCGGCCGATGGCTCGGGTCTATAGGCCGCGGGATCGGAAGCGTCTTCCCCCCCGGAATGGCTGGCGGGGACGGGGACTTCGGTCGCGGACGCGTCGATGATCGGTGGCTCGCGACGCCGCTTGCCGCCGCGCCCACGGACATCGTTCGGCCCACGGTTCCCGTCTTCCGCCATCCCTGTCCCTTTCTCCGCGTTCCATCGCGCCGCGTCCGGGCAGGCCGCGCGCCGGCTCCGACCGCCCGGCCTGCCCGAAGATGCAAACGCCCGAACCCCGCATTCGGCACGACATCCCCGATATTTTCGCGACGTCGCGTCCTGCGAGCAGGTTTTTGCGGACCCGCCCCCATCGCGCATGTCGAGCAGCGTCTATCTGGCTTCGAAACAGCAACATCGACCGTAGCGATGATAAGGGGGCTGCTTAGGGCTCCCACGCGAACAACCGCTTCGCTCTGTCCGAACCTTGCCCCGTGGCGAGCCCATGATTGAAAATGATGATTCGTGCAGGGGACCCTTAGCGCGCGGCCCGTAGCCGGTCAAAGCCGGGCAGCATCGCGCTGGCGGCGCCGCGCCGCCAGCGTGTCGTCGCCGGCGAGCAGGCGCCGGGCAGACTCGGCGTGGAGGCGTTCCACCATCCGGCCGTCGACTCGCAGGACATTGGAGGCGCCCTCAGGACCGTCGAAGGCCGCGACGATCCTGCGGGCCCAGGCGACTTCGTCGGGCTGCGGCGCGAAAGCCGCGTTGCAGACCTCGATCTGGTCGGGATGGATGCAGGTCTTGCCGTCCATGCCGAAGTCGCGCCCCTGCCGCGCCTCCTCGGCGAGACCCTCGGGATCGTCGAGGCCGTCGAACACGCCGTCCAGGATGTCGAGCCCGTAGCACCGCGCCGCCGCCACGCAGGTCGACAGCCAGACCGTGAGGGGCTCCCGCCGCGGTGCGACACGGATGCGCAGGTCCTTGGCAAGATCGTTGGTGCCCAGCACCAGCACATCGAGCCGCGACGCAGGATCGGCCGCCGTGCGGGCGAGCCCGCCGACGTGCAGCACCGCCGCAGGCGTCTCCACCATGGCCCACAGCCGGACGGTATCGGCGATCCCTGCCTTGGCGAGGTCGGCCGCCACGACCATGACGTCGCCCGGGGACGCCACCTTGGGCAGCAGGATGGCGTCGGGTCGCGCGGCGGCGGCGGCCAGAAGGTCATCCCGACCCCACGGAGTGTCGAGGCCGTTGATGCGGACCACGAGTTCGCGATGACCGAAACCACCTTGGGCCACGGCCGCCGCCACGGAGGACCTCGCGACCGCCTTATCGGTAGGCGCGACGGAATCCTCGAGATCGAACACCAGCCCATCAGCATCGAGTGTCCGGCTCTTGGCGATGGCGCGCGCATTCGAGCCCGGGACATACAGGACACTGCGCCGCGGCCGGAACATCATGGGATGGACACCTGTCATGCGGGTGCCATAAAGCACGCCGTCACGGAACCTGCCACCCTCCCGATGCATCCTCGGCCTGCGGAGCCGAGCTTGCCAACGCGCGACGAGTCCCTCACGACAGGATCGACGCTAAGAGCAGGACACGCAGCATGGACAGGACCCGCAGACCGCGAGACCCCTTCTCGGAGGCCGAAGCCGTCTTCGGCAAGGCCCCTGCCCGGCCGGCCGCAGAAGCACCGAAGACGCCGGCCATCCCGGGCGCGCGCCAAAGCGTGACGCTGCGCATCGACGAAGACGTGCTGGAGCACTTCCAGGCCGACGGGCCGGGTTGGCAGGACCGCATGAACGCCGCGCTCAGGAGCGCGGCCGGGCTCTGACCGTCGCCTCGCGGCGCGACGGCAGGATGGCGGACGGCCGAGGGAACCGGGCGCGAGGTGCAGACGAGGGCTGAGCGGTGCGCGCCTCCGCGCGTGGCCGGCGACCGGGTGCCACTCGCTCGAAGGACGGAGTTGCAGCTCATGGAACCGCGGTCGTTCCGGGCCACCGCCATCGGGGTCGGCGCGATCCTGCTCTGGGCCGCACTGGCGCTGTTCACGGTAGCGGCACGGGGCCTGCCGCCTCTCGAACTGCTGGCCCTCAGCTTCGGCGTCGCCTGCACGGCGGGGCTGGGAGTGCTGGGCGCACGAGGCCGGGCGGGGCTCGCCGAGATGCGGCAGTCGGCGGCGCCCTGGCTTCTGGCCTTCTGCGGCCTGTTCTTCTATCACGCGCTCTACTTCTTCGCCCTGTCGGCCGCGCCGCCCGCGAGCGCGAGCCTCGTGGCCTATCTCTGGCCGTTGCTCATCGTGCTGATATCGGCGTCGCTGCCGGGCGAGCGACTTCGGGCGCGCCATGTCGGCGGGGCGATGCTGGGGCTCGGCGGCACCACCATGATCGTCCTGGGGCGGAGCGCCGATGCTCCGGCGCTCGGGCCGTCGGGCGTCGTCGGATACGCTGCCGCGTTCTGCTGCGCCCTCGTTTGGTCCGGCTATTCGGTGCTGAACCGCCGCTACGCCGACGTGCCGAGCGGCATGCTGGTGGGGGTTTGCGGGGCCGTGGCCCTGGCGGGCGCGCTCTGCCACGCCGTCGTCGAACCCACGGTCTGGCCGAATGCCGGCCAGGGCATCTCGATCGTGCTGCTCGGGCTCGGGCCGACCGGCCTCGCCTTTCTGGCCTGGGATCACGCCACCAAGCACGGGCGCCTGCCTGTGCTGGGCGCCCTGTCCTACCTGGCGCCGCTCGTCTCGACACTGTTGCTGGTTCTCACCGGGCAGGCGGGCGCGAGCGCAAACCTGATCGTCGCGGCGGCATTGATCATCGGCGGCGCCGTGCTGGCCACCGGCTTGCCGGGGCGAAGCCGGCTCGGGACGGTCAGACCTCGGCGCTTTCGGCGCTGAACTCGCCGGTCGTCTCGTCGAGGTCGATCAGGCGCATCGTGATGTCCGGCGCGGCCTCGTAGAGCGATCCCTCCAGCATGGCGTCGCCCCCGTCGTTGGCCCGACCCATCACGACCCGGAACAGGCCATGGCAGCGGTCCCGCGCCAGCACGAGGTCGCGGATACGCTCCCGGTTGCCCCGCTTCGTGCGCCACGACTCGAGATCGGGGTCGTCGAAGATGTCGTAGCGGACGCCACCGGGCACGTGGCGCAGCTTGTCGTCCCAGAGCGTCACCACCACGGTGTTCTCGTCCTCGCTGTGGCCCGACCACGCCCAGCGTTCGTTCTTCAGCACCGCCCCGAGGGCCGCATAGGCTTCGACTTTTCCGACCATGGCCTTGCTTCGTGTTCTGGCAACGAGTGAGGTATCGGCGGTTCAATCGCGAGGGACAGGACGAGCAGTGCGGCGCTTGATCATCGTGATGAAGCGATCGCGAATGACAGCGAATAGTGCAGGCGGTAAGATACCATAGGCGACGGATGCATCGTCGCTGCCCGGGATGCGCCGCAGATCGGGCCCAGGCCACACGAACTCGTTCCACTCGGACAGCACTACCCACGATCGTGCTTCGTCGAGATGGAGGCGAGCTTTTACTTTAGCGGGCTGTTCGACGGTTGCTTCATCGCGGTCGGGCGGCCTGTGCGTGATCGGCACAACGACGACCCGAATATTTCCGTCCTCATCGGTTCGAATGGCCGCGATAACGGCACAAGGCCGGTCCTTGCGACCTTCCTCCCGCCCGTCGACATGCTCGCGATGCCAAAGATAGCTGTAGCGCAGCACCAAACCGGGCGTCGGCGTCGGAAGCGCCATAGGCGCTCAATCCAACTCTGCGTCGAGATGAGCGTATTCGGCGGGCACCTCCGCGGCGAGCACGGCTTCGAGCCATTCGTCGGGCAGGTCGGCCGTCAGACCTACCCTCCGCTCACGCCGGCTCAGCCGCGCCCATTCTTCCGCCGATATCACCACGAGCGTGTCCTGCCCATGCTGAGTAATGACCACGGGTTCGTGACGTGCCTTGTCGCTCAAGACGCCGAAGGCCTGCTGAAACTCGCTCGCTGTGACGCGGGTGGCCTTCATAAGCATATCTCCCATCCAGCCATGATAGCCGGCCCGGACGTCGCATCCAACTGCGCGGCATCGGCCCGTCGCTCCGTCAGGCCATCACGGCCTCGATCAGGAACGGCCCGGAGCGGCTAAGCGCATAGTCCAGCACCGAAAAGAAGCCCTCGGCGCTTTCCACCGCGGCGCCTTCGACCCCCATGCCGTTGGCGAGCGCCACCCAGTCGAGCGCCGGGTCGTCGAGCTGCATCATGCGGCGGGCATTGTCGCCGAAGTGGTTGACCCCGACGTTGCGCATCTCGCGCTGCAGGATGGCATAGGCCCGGTTGGAATAGACAATCGTCACCACGTCGAGCTTTTCGCGCGCCTGGGTCCAGAGCCCCTGCAGCGTGTACAGGCCGGAGCCGTCGGCCTGCAGCGCCACGACCCTGCGGCCCGGGCAGGCCAGCGCGGCCCCGGCGGCAGCCCCGGGGCCGAAGCCGATCGCCCCCCCGGTCAGCATGAGGTAGTCGTGCGGCGGCGCGGATTTGAGCAGGTCGAAGATCGCGCGGCCCGAGGTGATCGCCTCGTCGACCACGATGGCGCCCTCCGGCAGCAGCAGCGCCACGGCGCGCGAGATGGCGGCATCGGTGAGTTCGCCGCCCGGCATGCCGTCGAGCGCCGGCGCAGGCACGGCGACGCTCGCCGGGGCGCCGAGCCGGTTCGCGAGCGCCGCGAGGGCATCCTCCAGAGCCTCCCCGGGTCTGCCGAGCACCAGGGTGCCGGATTCGGGCG
>CAXUCF010000001.1:53075-62379 GCA_964249275.1 uncultured Lichenihabitans sp. | reverse complement strand
GATGTCGTCGGTGTCCTGACCCACCACCTCGCCCACGACGCCACGGCCTGGGCGGCGCTCGAGGAGGTGCTCGGCCGGCTCCGCGCCCATCCGGCGGTGCGGTTCACGGACGCGGCGGCGCTGCTCGGCTGACAAACCTCACCCGCCGACCCGGCTTCCCCGCCCGTAGAGCAGCAGCATGGCGAGGATCACGGCGCCGTAGATGACCTGCCGGCCCGCGTCGGGGATCTGCATGACCGACAGGATCGACTGCAGGAGCGTGATCAGGATGACGCCCGCCGTGGTACCGAGATAGGACCCCCGCCCGCCCAGGATCGAGGTGCCGCCCAGCACGACGGCCGCGATGGCCGGCAAGAGGTAGCTGTCGCCCATGCCCTGGTAGGCCTTGCCCGAATAGCCGGCCAGCAGGGTCCCCGAGAGGGCCGACAGCCCGCCCGACAGTGCGAAGGCGCCGAGCACGACGCGGCGGGTGCGGATGCCCGACAGGTAGGCGGCTCCTTCCCGGTTGCCGATGGCGTAGACGGCACGGCCGAAGGTGGTGCGGCCGAGCAGGAACAGCGTCCCGGCGCCCACCGCGAGCCAGATCCAGACCGCGTTGGGGATGGCCGCCACGGCGTGGCCGGTGGCGAGGTCGTGCATCAGCGGGGTCGCCATGTCCTGCGGGGCCGAGCCGCCGGTCTTCAGCACCATCAGACCCTGGGCCACGGCGTTGATACCGAGCGTGAAAATCATCGAGGGGACCCGGAGATAGGCGACCCCGAACCCGTTGACGAGGCCGAAGCCGACGCCGCAGAGCACGCCGAAGGGGATCGCCAGGGCCGCCCCGAGAGCGCCGTGACCGGCCGCGGCCGTCGACATCATGCCGCCTACCGTGACGATCCAGGGCACCGACAGGTCGATCTGGCCCAGCAGCACCACCACCATCATGCCGGTTGCCACCAGGGCCAGGAAGGCCCCGACCTGCAGTTGCTGCAGCAGGTAGTCGGGCGATAGAAAGCTCGTCGAATAAAGGCTGCCCAAGGCCAGTAGCGCCAGGATGCAGCCGAACGCGGTCGCGACCGCCGGGTCCACGCCGCGCAGGGCTGCCGGGATGCGGGAGGGAGCCGGCTCGAGCCTCTGCGTCATGGCCCGAACAGCTCCAGCCGGTTGCGCAACCTCAGGAGACGCAAGGAGCCCAGGCACACGGCCCCGAGCAGCACGAAGCCGAGGAACAGCGGCTGCCACAGGGGATCGAGGTCGAACACGAAGAGCAGGTCGTTGATGGTGCGGAAGATCAGCGCCCCGAAGATGGCGCCGACGGCGCTCCCCGAACCGCCGAACAGCGACACGCCGCCGATCACCACGGCCGCAATGGAATTCAGCGTATAGGTCGAGGCGTTGGTGGCCGAAGCCTCGCCCGAATAGGTGAAGAACGCCAGCATCAGCCCACCCATGGCGGCGAACAACCCGGCGAGGCCGTAGGCCAGGAGCCGGGCGCGGCGGATCGGCAGGCCCGACATGTAGGCCGAACCCTCCGACGATCCGACCGCGTAGACGGCCCTGCCCCACACGGACCGCCGGAACGGCACCCAGATCAGCAGCATCACCCCGGCCAGCACCACCGCGCTGGTCGGGATGCCGCCGAAGATCTGGCCCGTTACCGCGTCGGCGAACTCGGGCGCGACGTCGCCGCCGGGCTGCGGGCGCAGCTCGAGCGCGAGCCCGAAGTAGATGGCACCCGTCGCGATGGTGGCGACGATCGGCTGCAGGCGCCCGTAGATCACCAGGGCGCCGTTCACGACCCCGCACGCGGCTCCGGCCGCCAGTACGCCGACGGCCCCGAGCGCCACGGCCCAGGGCGGACCCGCGACGATCCAGGACGCCAGGCAGTCGGCCAGGATGAACACGGCCCCGACCGACAGGTCGATGCCGGCCGTCAGCACGACGAAGCACTGGCCCACCGCCACGAAAGCCAGGAGCACGCCCTTGTTGGCGGCCGTCTGCACCACGTTGGCGCTGAAGCCGGCCGGGTGGTTGGCGACATAAAGCGCGAAAATCAGCACGAAGACCAGCACGGCCGAGAGCGTTGCCGCGTTGTCGCGAAAACGGTAGCGCCAGTCCGTCACGCCGCCGCCCCCATGTTGAGGGCGCTCGCTACCAGCGCGTGCTCGGTGATGCCGTGGCCTTCGAGTTCGCGCACGATCCGCCCGTCGTAGATCACGAGAACGCGGTCGCAGCAGCCGATCAGCTCGGCATAGTCGGTGGAATAGAGCAGGATGGCGGCGCCCTCGTCGGCCAGCTGGCGCAAGAGCCGGTAGATCTCCTGCTTGGTGCCGACGTCGATGCCCCGCGTCGGATCGTTGAGCAGGATGATGCGCGGGGCCGTCATCAGCCATTTGGCGATGACGACCTTCTGCTGATTGCCGCCCGAGAGCGACGCGACCGCGGTGCCGCTGCCGGCCGACTTGATGGCCAGGAGCTTCGTCATGTCGCCGATGGCGCCTCGTTCCGCCTTGCGGTCGATCACGCCGGCCCGTGACAGTCGGTCGAGCGACGCGAAGCTCAGGTTGGCACCGACCGACATGGGCAGCATCAGGCCTTCGGTCTTGCGGTCCTCGGGGATCAGCGCGATGCGGTTGCGGCGGCTCTTGGCATCGGAAGGACCGCCGAGCGACACGGAGCGGCCGTCGACCAGCACCTCGCCGGTGGTGCCGCGCAGCACGCCGAACAGGGCCAGCAGGAGTTCGCGCTGGCCCTGCCCGTCGAGCCCGCCGAGGCCTACGACTTCGCCGGGCCTGACCTCGAGCGAGATGTCGTCGAGCCGTGGCGCCCAGCCGAGCCGGCGCACCTCGAGTGCCGGCGCGCGGTCGGCCGGCACGGGTGGGGATTTCGGCGGATAGGCGTGGCTGTATTCGCGGCCGATCATCATCTCGACGACCTCGCGGTCGGAGCGCGCGCCGTTGGCGAAGGTGTCGACGTGGCGGCCGTTGCGGAATACCGAGCAATCATCGGCGAGTTCGGCGATCTCGGCCATGCGGTGCGAGATATAGACCAGCGCCGTACCGCCCGCCCGCAGTTGCTTCAGCACCCGGAACACGCGTTCGACGTCGCGCGCCGCGAGCGCCGAGGTGGCCTCGTCGAGGATGAGCAGGCGCGGCGCCCGCACCAGCGCCTTGGCGATCTCCACGAGCTGCCGGCGCGACAATGGAAGATCGCGCACCAGCGCCATGGGATGGATGTCCTCGGCGCCGGCGCGGTGGAGCGCCTCTTCGGCCAGGCGCCGCTGTCGCGCCCGGTCGATCAGGCCGAAGCGCCGCGGCGGGTCGGCGATCAGGATGTTGTCGGCCACCGACAGGTCGGGGACGAGCGACAGTTCCTGGAAGATGCACACGATGCCGGCCGCGTTGGCGGCCGCCGGATCGGGGAACCGCACCGGGATGCCGTCGAGCGCCATGGTGCCGCGGTCGGGCTGCACGACGCCCGCCATGCATTTGATCAGGCTGGACTTACCGGCGCCGTTCTCCCCCAGCACCGCGTGGATGCGCCCCGCCGCGATCGTCAGGTCCACGTCCTCCAGCGCCCGGACGCCGCCGTAGCGCTTCGAGATGCCGGTCATGCGGAACAGGGGCGCAACCATATCCTGCCCGCCTGACTCGTGGGATATTGCCCTACTGGTTGGCTTCCGACCGGCCCATGATCTCCTGCGCCGTGAAGTTGATGCCGCAGGTCGGAAAGGAATTGCCGACGAAGAAGTTGTCGGTCTGGTCCGGGAAGACGTTGACGCCGGCCTTGAAGTCGGGATGCTCGACATGGGCCAGCGGCAGACGGACCGATTGCGGCACCACCTCGCCATCGAGCGCCGCCAGCGCGGTCTTGATCGCCACCGCGACCTGGGCCGGGCCGGTGCCGCCCGATGCGCAGTCGAGGCCCTTCGACTGGTCGGCCAGGCAAAGCTTGCGGAAGCCGTTTTCGGTCTCGGCGCCGGCCGGCACCAGCGGCGCGCCGGCGTCGATGAAGGCCCGCACCATGCCGGTCGATCCGCCCTGGGCCGTCATGCCGTCGAAATGCTTGTGCACCGCGATGGCGTCGGCCGCCACCTTCTGGGCGGTGCCGTCGTCCCATTTGCCCACGACCTCGACCGTATCGAAGGGTTTGCCGCTGGCCTTCAACGTATCCTGCAGGCCCTTGTGGCGGTCGGTATCGACGGAGGTGCCGGCCACGCCGCGCACCTCGAGGATCGAGCCACCCTTGGGCAGGCTCTTGACCAGCCAGTCGCCCCAATATTTGCCGAGCCCCTCCTGGTCGACGTTGACGTTGATGGCGTCCTCGGTGTCGATCGTGTTGTCGAAGGCCACCAGCACCACGCCGGCCTGTTGGGCCCGTCGCACCACGGATTTGAAAGCGGTCGGGTTCTGGGCGTCGATCACCACGGCGTCATAGCCCGAATCGATGAAGTTGTTGACAGCCGAGATCTGCGCCGCGATGTCGTCGCCGGTCGAAACGACCTTGAACTCCTTGAGCTTCGCCTTGACGTCGGGCTGCTCCGCGTAGGCCTTCGCGGTCTTGATCATCTGGATGCGCCAGGTGTTGCCGATGAAGCCGTTGGCCAGCGCCACGCGATAGGGACCTGGCTTCCTGGCGTATTTCAGGAACTTGGTCTCGGCCGTCCAGGGCACGAAACATTGGGCATCGGCGGCAGGACCCGCCACGACCTGCGGGCCGGCCGCGCGGGCGCCCTCGGAGGCGAACGCCATTGCGGACAGAAGGACGGCGGCGGCACAGATCTGTCTTGTCGGTTGCCACGTCATCGGCGGTCTCTCCCTCGGACGGACGGCTTGGCGCCGTTTCCATCGGAGGAGTCGCGGCGCGACCGCCTCCACGGTGGCTCAGGCTACACGGGGTCCGTGTCGGTGCGCAAGGGCGCGCTGTTCGCTTAACTCCCACCTGCGGGAGGTAAGGTGGCGAAAACAACGTCGGCTTGTTGACGACCGCCTGCGCGTTGAAGATTTCGGGACAATGCTGCTCCGCTATGAAGTCATCGACTGTGATATTCGAGGCGCAAGTGAAAGTGTTTCCGCGGCTGCTGCATTTTCGCCCGATTTGTGTCCCTAACTGTCGCCCTCTTGTGGCGCAGCCCGAAGTATGAGGCGATTCCATCCTAGCTATAATCACGCGTCGGTGAAATAGCGAAGGCGAACATCATGAAAACCTGGGATCGGAACGCCAATGCGGGAATATGAGTTCTCACAAAGCCAAGCGGAACAGGTCAGAGTCGTCTACAAATATACGTTTGCCCTGTTTGCTTTGTTATTGCTGGTCCACATGGGATTCATAGGGTCTGCGGTTCCGTATGTCTACTCCGAACAGGAAACAAGCGTCTGTGGCGCCCGTAAAGTCATAAGCTTTCTTTTTCATCGCGTTACGGTACTTGGCTTGATTTTTTCTGTCGCTTCAGTTCTGTTGCTGTCCCTTGCTGTGCTGCAAGCAGTCAATCTGGAAACGCGGGTTCGTCTGATCGTCTCTGTCCTGCTGATAGCTATGACATCCATGTTGTTTATCTCATACGCTGAGATCGCCTGGGCCTCGAAGCTACCAAGGCTGCCACAGGACCTGCACAACTGCGCTTACCCGGCCAACGCTTCGGCTTGGTGACGTCTGGTCTTTGATCTCACGGATTGGCCAGTGGCAGCCCGTTCCGCTGAACAGCATCGAAGATGCCCTGAAGCTCTGTTTGGCCCGCCTTCCAAGCAGATCGTTACAGACGAGTCGACCTACACCGCAATCAGGCAATTTGCCGAAAACAGTTGCGACTGCGCCAGCATCCATACTTGGCTGAATGGATAGAATGGACCGTGATACAACTCGATCGTCGAATATGAGTGCTGGGGATTCCGGCCAGAGATCAGGCGATTTGAAGCCGCTTGCCAGGGTAAGCCGACCATGCTAGGGACGCGTCGCCATCAGCTAGGCGCCTTCACAATGGCGTCGGACGGCCCGGAGAGGTGGCTGAGTGGTTGAAAGCACCGCACTCGAAATGCGGCGTAGGTGCAAGCCTATCGGGGGTTCGAATCCCTCCCTCTCCGCCAAGCAGTTCAGCCCGAACCGCCTATTCGTGGCGGCCGCGTAAATAACCCGCAATGTCCGCGGGTACGCCGTCTCTCTACTACGCTGAGACAGGAATTTCTCGTCTCTGTGAGCGTCTTCAGGCGCCGGCGGGCCGACTTGCTCAGGACCTCTGTTTCGACGTTATGGTTTGGTCAGCCCGCGTTCGTACGGCCATTCTGCTGCTGTCCTGATGATCTCAGCGCGAGCCTCGGGTCTGTGATGTCGGCCGTCGCCAGGAACGAAGGAACCGCCCGAAGGCGGCTCCTGATGGTCGGCGTGCTGGTGTTCGGTGGGGATCGTGCCGTCAGCCGAAGCCGAGCACGCGCCGCTGCTCCTCCCAGCCGATAGGCAGCGGGTAGGCGAGCTCGATGGCTTCGCTGTTGAGCTCGACCGGCTGGTCGCCGGCCAGGATGGCTTCGATCACGTCGGTGGACAGGAAGGCGAGGTCGCAGGCGCGACGCACCATCACGGTCTGGATGCCCTCGCGCTCGGCGATCTCGCCGAGCGACTTGACCGCACCCGTTCGCAGCTCCTCGAACCAGAGGAAGCCTTGCGCCAGCTTACCGATCAGCCCGCGGTCGCGGCGGCTCGCCTGGCGGACGGCCATCACCAGCTTCAGCTCCGCCCCCCGCCGTGCCAGGCGGATCGGCAGCACGAGCTCGACCGGCTGGTCGCTCGGGTGGCCCGATGCATGAGGCGCCCCGAGCTCGTCCCACAAGGCTCGGGGATCGATGGCCAACGTGACGTGCTCGGCCGCGATAGCGACGCGGGTCAGCAGGCTTTCAGCAGCGCCCGCTGCTCCTCGCCGTTGGCGGCCCTCAGCGTGTCGGCGAGGTCAGCCGCCGCCTTCAGGGTGCGATCGAGATCGTCGGGGCGCAGCAGGCCGATGCCGAACCGGTCCATCAGCCGGCTCTGGTCGATCAGCAACTCGTGCAGGTTGTCGAGCACCAGCGCCTCGATCTCGCCGGCCGGCAGCCGCCAGCCTCGGGCACCGTCACGCTGCTGATTCGGATTTGGGATGCTGGCCTTCGGCCCGCCGATCAGGGCGCGCGAGACGTAGTAGCGGTAGCGTCGCCCCTTGTTGTTGGCATGCGTCGGGGTCAGCGGCTCGCCGGCTTCGTCGACGATCAGCCCGGCGAGCAGGCTCGGCGACTGGATGGAGCCCTGCCCGCGAGCGCGTGCAGCTCGACCGGTGAGCTGGAGCTGCACCTCCTCCCATAGGTCGGGTGCGACGATCGGCGGGTGCAGCCCGCGGTGCCGGGTGCCGCGATGCACGATGTCGCCGGCATAGACCGGGTTCGACAACAGCTTGTAAAGCGCTCCGCGCGTAAAGCTCACCGCGCCGCTCGTCGTGCCGTCCGGCCGCTCCCGTCGCTTCGACACTAGGCCGAGCCTGTCGGCCTCCTGCTGCACCAGCCGCACCGTGCCGCGCTCGCGATAAAGCCCATAGATCCGGCGCACCGTCGCGGCCTCGGCCTCGTCGATGGCGAGGCTCCGGTCGTTGGCCGTGTATCCGAGCGGCACATGGCCGCCCATCCACATCCCCTTGCGCTTCGAGGCCGCGATCTTGTCGCGGATGCGCTCGCCCGTGACCTCGCGCTCGAACTGGGCGAAGGACAAGAGCACGTTGAGCGTCAGCCGCCCCATCGAGCTTGTGGTGTTGAACTGCTGCGTCACGGAGACGAAGGACACGCCTTGAGCATCGAACACCTCGACGATCTTGGCGAAGTCGGCGAGCGCCCGGGTGAGGCGGTCGACCTTGTACACCACCACCACATCGACCCGTCCGGCCGCGATGGCGGCGAGCAGCGCCTGCAGGGCGGGACGCTCCAGCGTGCCGCCCGAGAAGCCGCCGTCGTCGTAGACCTCGGGCAGTACCGTCCAGCCTTCATGTCGCTGCGACGCCACATAGGCTTCGCAGGCCTCCCGCTGGGCGTGAAGCGAGTTGAAGTCCTGCTCCAGCCCCTCCTCGCTCGATTTGCGGGTATAGATGGCGCAGCGGATCGATGCCGCTCGGGGTGCATCGCGCGACCCTGCTTCCGTCCGAGACGGCTTCTGCCGGCCGCCGCGACCGGTGGCTCGCGGGCTCATGGCCGCGCCTCATGGGCCATCGATCGCGCCGATGAACGGCGCGTCGCTACCGCCGGGGCTTCACGTCCCGGATCGTCGCGCAGCCCGAAGAAGGCCGGACCGTTGCGGCGGGTGCCGGTGATGGCCGTGGCGATGGACGACAGCGAGCGGTGTCGCCGCCCCTGCCATTCGAAGCGGCCGTCGGCCATGACCGTCACCTCGTGGGTCTCGCCCTGCCAGGCGCGGATCAGCCGCGATCCGGGCTTGAGGCTTGGGGCGGCCGGCGGCAGCACCAATGGCGGCATGCCGTCGCGCAGGTGGCGCGCCATCCGCAGCAGCGCCTTGCGCACGGCGGGGCGGACATCGCGCGTCGCCGCGACCTGGGCATGGTGGGCGACGGCCTTGAGCAGGAAGGCCTGGCTCGCCTTCACCGGCACCGGCGACCCGAAGGCCGCGGTCCAGGCGGCCGCGAGCCCATCGCGGTCGAGCGCCGCGAGCTGCGCCAAGCATCCCGCGAGGTCGAGCTGGGAAACGGCGACCATCGGCCTTACGCTCCGTGCCCAGCGCCGAGCGGCGCGACGTCGGCCGGAGCGACGCCCTGCCCGGCCGCGATCCGGTAAACCGTCGTGCCCTCGGCCGTCTTCACTTTGGTCAGGGCATGACCCTTCTGGCGCAGGCCGGTGAGGGCGGCCCGCACGGTATGATTCTGCCAGGCCAGCGTCTCGGCCAGTGCCGCGACGCTCTGCCCGCCCTCGGCCGACAGCAGGCTCACAAGCTTCGCCTGCTTGGTGATCCGCTTCGCCTCGGCCGCCAAGGGCTCGGCGATCGGCTCGGCTGCCGCGTCGTCCGGCGCAATGATGTCGGGCGTCACCGAGACCGGCTGAGGCGCGGGCACCGGCAGACCGATGGCCCCGAACCCCTCGGCGGTGATGGCCAGCCCAAAGCACCGATCGGCCTCGTCCTTCCGCCAGCTCTGCGCCGCGTCGTCGACCGGCACCTCGTTCACCAGCGCCGCCTTGAGCAGCGCCTGCAGCACCTTCTGCAGCGCACCGCCGCGGGCCCGCAGGGCTGCGGGCGGCGGCAGCACCATGCCGTCCGGGCGCGCCGCCGCTTGGCCGAGCAGGATCAGCGCGGCCTGCGACAGCTTGCT
>CAXUCF010000001.1:0-53065 GCA_964249275.1 uncultured Lichenihabitans sp. | reverse complement strand
AAGGATGCCGGCCTTACCGGCTGGGGTATTTGAATGCGTGTTGCTCATGGCTCTGCTAGGCGGTCGGGTGAGGTGCGGGCTGCGGGAGCGTCGTGCCCCGCCTCGGGACAGGCGCAGCAATGCTCGCAACGGCAGCGTAGTCCAGTCGAAAAGGACGATGGCGCGGCAAGTTTCTCGCGGCCTCGCCGATCATGGCGGCGACAGGCCTGGAATGGTGACTCACCCGGGGACTGCGTGCACCTGGTCCATCGAGAGCGGTTCGTTCTGCTCCGCTGCAAAGAACGAGGCCAAGGACGAGACCGCTGCCGATGTCTCAATCAACCCTCAGCACCCCGCCGTCGTGCTCGAGAGGCGAATTACTAGTTTGCGCCAACAGCGGACATTGGCTTCGAGCCAGGAAGCAGACCTTCGGCTCGGCGCACATTGAAGTCGATCTGCTCCATCGATCACGGCCTTGCGTCGCAGCTGAACGGGGCGCTCACGATCCAGAGTCGCCTCGGTCTCGGCACGACGTGCAGCTTACCGATGTTCGCTGCGAGTGCGCAGGAGGTTGGGCCCTGGAGCAGCGGACGGCGCGCGGCATCGCTCTCCTGGTCGACTTCGACTCCGCCCCTGACCAACCTTCAGGGTTCGTCACGGCTGGCGCGCGAAACTCAGCCGCAGCAGCACACGCGGCTTGACGAGGTCGCGGCCCCGCAGCTTGCTGTAGGCGCGGTATCAACCGCCGGAGAGAAGGCGCATGCAGTTCGGCGCGAGTACGTTCATCTGGGTCTCGCCCTTCGGGTCGGGCACCCTGGATTTAATCGACAAGGTAAAAGACTTCGGCTTTGACCTCATCGAGATCTGCGTCGAGGACCCGGCCAGGATCGAGGTCGATCTTATCCGCGGGCGGCTGTCCACCTGCGCGATTGACTGCCTCGTGTGCGGCGCCTTCGGGCCGAACCGGGACATGAGTTCGGCCGACCCGGCGGTCCGCGCCCAGGCAGCGCAATATCTTAGGACCTGCGTCGACCTCGCCGCGCGGCTCGGCAGCCGCAGCGTGTCCGGCCCGATGTATGCCGGCGTGGGAGCCACCGCGATGCGCGACGGGCCGGACCGGCAGGCTCAGTGGGACCGCGCGGTTGCGGGTCTTGCGGGTGCCGCCGACCACGCCGCGAGCTGCGGCGTGACCCTTGCCTTCGAGCCACTGAACCGCTTCGAGACGGACCTCGTCAACACTGTCGACCAGGGTCTGAAGCTCATCGCCGACATCGGACGCCCGAACGTCGGCTTCCTGCTCGACACGTTCCACATGAACATTGAGGAGAAGGATGTCCCGGCGGCGATCCGCAGAGCCGGCCGGCATATCGTCGAGTTCCACGCCTGTTCGAGCGATCGGGGCACGCCAGGAGAGGATCACCTGCCCTGGCCCGCCATTGCGGCGGTGTTGCGCGAGACGGGCTTCGACGGGCCGGTCGTGATCGAGGCCTTCACGCCTAAGATCAAGGAGATCGCCCGGGCCGTTTCCTTATGGCGCCCGCTCGCGGCGAGCGAGGATGCGCTCGCGACGGACGGGCTGGCGCACCTGCGCCGCATCTTCGCCTGACGGTGAGGGCTAGGTTGTCCGGCAAGGTCGGGGGTGCCGCCGGCACCCCCGACCGATTCGTCTACTTGCCGCCCCAGCGCTGCGGATAGCCGGGCATGTCCTGGCAGCCACACATGGCATAGTGCAGCGGCGGCATGTTGGGATCCACGTACTTGTCGAGCGTGTCCTGGGTGATCACGGGCTGCGGCAGCTTCCAGGTCGGGCCGATCACCGGCTCACCCTTCAGGATCTTGACGGCTGCGATCACGGGCGAGCGCCACTGATAGGTGGGATAGGTCGGCGCGAAGGCGGTCAGCTTGTCTTTTTTCCAAGCGGTCAGGAAGTCCTCCTGGTCCTCGCCCGTGATGATCGGATAGGGCTGGCCGGCGTCCTCGAAGGCCTCGATGGCTGCAACCGCGGTCGCGCCCGCATCCATCCAGATAGCGTCGATCTTGCCGAAGCGGTTGATGTAGTCCTCGACTATGGCCTTGGTCTTGGCGTTGTCGCCGCCGGTGAACTCCGCGCCCACCACGTTGACGTTGTTCGCCTTGAAGATGCGGTCCGCCGCGGCCCACCGGTTCTCCAGCACGTCCACGCCGGGTAGGATGCGCAGGCCCAGCACCTTGCCGCCCTTGGGCAGCTTGCTGGCAATGAACGCCGCGGTAGTGATTCCCCAACCGTAGCCGCCGATCGGGTTGACGAAAGTGACCGGGCAGTCGGTCTGCACGCCGCGGTCGAACACCACCACAGGCAGCTTCTTGCACGCTGCCTCGACGGCAGGTGTGAGGGCCGCCGTGGTGTTCGGCGAGACGATCAGGGCGTCGCACTTGCCGCTCGACACGAAAGCGTTGATGTCGGAGATCTGCTTGTCGTCCTTGCCGCCGGCGTCGGCCGCCGTGAAGCTCTTGATGTCAGACTTCAGCAGGTCGACCTGGGCCTGCATGTCGGTCCACCCGACGACGCGCCACGGATTGTCGACCCCCGCATTCGAGAAGCAGATGTTGTAGGGGCCGGGCTTCTTGTACTTGGACGTGTCGATCGTGTGACCGCCGAGGTTCTGCTCCCAGGGTTTGCCCTCGGGACCCTGCTGCGACATCTTCAGCAGTTCCTGGGCGTAGTCGAAGTCTTTCTGGCTGTTGAACTCCTGCGCGCCGGCGTCTGACGCGGCCAAGGCCAGCGCCGCGACGCCGCAAAGCAATGCCATCGATTTCATCGGTGTTCCCTTCCTCTTGTGTCGGCGGTTTGCAGGGCCGCCCTTGTCACTCGTCCGTGCGTTGGCGCAAGGCGCTGGACGCCACGGCCGAGATCAGAATGACACCTTGGGCGGTGTCGCGCAGCGCCTGCGGCAGGCCAAGCAGGTTCAGCAGCGTGAACAGCGCGAACAGGCTGAGCGCGCCGAACACCACCCCTACGACACTGCCCCGGCCGCCCATCAGCCGGGCGCCGCCCACCACGCACGCCGCGATGGCCTGAAGCTCAAGCCCTTGCCCGACGTCGGTCGACACGCCGCCGAAGCCGCCGAGCAGGATCCCGGCCGTGACCGCGCTCAGGGCCGAGATGACGAAAACCACGATGCGGGTCGCTTCGATCCTGATTCCGGCGAGCTCGGCCGCCCGCGCGTTGTCGCCGACGGCGAAGACGCGCCGGCCGAAGACGGTGCCGTGCAGCGCCCACCAAGCCAGCGCGGCGGCGGCGACCAGCACGAGCACCGAGAGCGGCAACTGGCCGACCACGGGCACTTGGTGGAACACCAAGCGGCCGAAAATCCGGAAGTTGTCCGGCAGGTAGCCGCGCGGCGAGCCGCCCGACCACATCAACGCGACGCCGTTCACCGACAACAGGGTGCCGAGGGTGACGATGATGGACGGGACCTTGAGATAGGCGACCGATAGGCCGTTGATCAGCCCGACGGCCAGCCCCATGCCGTACAGGGCCGCGAGCGCGCCCCCGGTCAGCGCGGGGTCGCCCCCCGTAATCATGGATGCGCCGATGACGCTCAGGGTAACGAGCGAGCCGACCGACAGATCGAAGCCCCCCGCCACGATGACGAACACCTGGCCCGAGGCCAGAATCGCTAGGGGCGCGGCCCGGCGCAGGAAGTTCATGAAGCCGGCCAGCTCCAGGTAGGAAGGCTGCTTGAGCGCCACCGCCGCGAACAGCACGACGAAGATCACGACCCCTACGTTCAGGTGGCGGGCAACCGAGGCCGCATGCTGGCGGGGCGCCGGGCCGGGTAGCGCGATGGTCATGCCGCGTGCCCCTTCATACGCATCGAGTATAGCGCAACGGCGGCGACGACGATGACGCCGCGGATCACCAGCTTGGGGAACGCCGGCACCCCAAGCATGTTGAAGGAGGCGTCGATCACCGCGAACAGCAGGACGCCGGCAATCGTGCCCCACACCCCACCCCGTCCGCCCGTGAGCAGCGTGCCGCCGATCACCACGACCGCGATGGACTCGAGGTCGTACACGCCGTCGCGGCCGATCCAGGGTGCGCCGGAGCGGAGGCGGCTTGCCAGGTACAGGCCGGTCAGGCCCGCAAAGAGGCTGCACAGCACGTGGGCCTGCACCAGCACCCAATGGGTCCGAATCCCGGCAAGGCGCGATCCAGCGGCATTGCCGCCAACCGCATAGACGTGGGCGCCGAACCGCGTGCTGCGCAGCAACCACGCCGTGGCGGCCGCAAGCACGAACAGGGCGAGCACGGACCAGGGAATCGGGCCGGCAAAGCCATAGGCTACGCTTTCGAAAACCGGCGGAACCGACCCCGCGAAATTGTTGAAGTTGGCGGATAGCACGCCCTGCAGGATGAGCCCGGAGCCGAGCGTGGCGATAAGCGGGCTGACCCGCAGCCGCGCGATCACAAGCCCGTTGAGGGCGCCGATCGCCGCCGACACCAGCAGCACGGCGAGCACGGCCGGCGCGATCAGGGCGGGGTCGCCGCGCATGATGAAGGAGGCCAGCACCGCCGCTGCGCTGATCGTGCTGCCGACCGAAAGGTCGATCGAGCCGCACAGGATTGCGAGCGTCTGGCCCAAAGCAACCGTGCCGAGCGCGACCATGCGTTGGAGCAGGCCGACGACGCCTACGAGGTCGAGCTGGTTCAGCGAGTCTGTCCACGCGGCCGCACCCACGTAGAGCGCCACGGAGCCGAGTAACAGAAGCAGCGGGGTCGAAATTGATCGCCGCCGAGAAGGCTGATTGAGTGCGAGGGTCACCCGACGCTCCCCGGCGCTCGGGTATTGGCCCTGTCGTGATGGCCGACCGCGAGGGTCATGACCGCCTCCTCGCTCACGCCGGCGGGCAGCTCGCCCGCGATGCGGCCCTCGTGCATGACCACAATGCGGTCGCTAACCCCGATGATCTCTGGAAGGTCCGAGGAGATCATCACGATGCCCCGACCGCGCTCGGCGAGGTCGCGCATGATCGCGTAGATGGCGGCCTTGGCCGCGATATCGACGCCGCGCGTCGGCTCGGCGAAGACGAGCAGGGAGGGGTCGCGGGCGAGCCAGCGGGCAATGATGACCTTCTGCTGGTTGCCGCCCGACAACACGCTGACGGGATCGTCAAAGCGCGCCGCGCGCACATCGAGATCGCGCATTATACGGTCCAGGGCCGTCCTCGTCATGGGCCGGGCGTAGGGCCACGTCAGGGCTCGAGCGAAGGCGCGCAGCGTCAGGGCCGCATTGTCCCGCAGCGACTGGCCGAGGGTGAGGCCTTCGCGCTTGCGGTCATCGGGCAGGAACCCGGCCCCGCCGCGGATGCCGTCCCGGCTCCTGCGGGGCGCGTAGGGCTGCCCGTTGAGCCGCATGGTTCCGCGCGTGAAAGGCTGGTCGCCGATGATGGCACGCCCTAGAGCCGACTTGCCCGCGCCCTCCAGCCCGGCCACGCCCATGATCTCGCCGCACCGGACCGTCAGGTCGATGTCCGTCAGCACGGCGTTGCCGCCGCCCCGAATCTCCAGCAGCACGGCGCCGGCCTCCGTGCCGCGGGGAGGGAAGAACTCGGCGAGGTCGCGGCCCACCATCGCGCGGACAAGCCGCTCCACCGGCATGGCGGCAGTGCGGTCCGTCAGGATCTTTCGCCCGTCTTTGAGCACGGTGACCCGGTCCGAGATCGCCGCGATCTCGGGCATGCGGTGCGACACGTAGATCACCGCGACGCCTTCGGCGCGCAGCCGGCGCACCAGGGCAAGCAGGTGCGCAGCCTCCTTAACGTCGAGCGCGGCCGTGGGCTCGTCCATGATGAGGATGCGCGGCTCGCTCGCCAGCGCCTTGGCGATCTCCACCATCTGCTGCTCGGCCACGGACAGGATCCCGGCACGGCTGTCGAGCGCAACGGGTGACTCGAGGCGGTGCAGGATCCTCTCCGCCCGCCGGCGCATGGCGGCACGGTCGAGCACACCGAAACGGGCCGGCTCCTGCCCGAGCGCGATGTTCTCGGCGACCGTGCGATACGGCAGCAGGCTGAGTTCCTGGTGAATGATGCCGATGCCAGCGCGCCGGGCCTCGACGGGGTGCCCGAAAGCCGCGGGCTGGCCCTTGATGCGGATCTCGCCCGTATCCGGCCGGTGTATGCCGCCCAGAATCTTCATCAGAGTAGACTTGCCAGCGCCGTTCTCGCCGCAAATGGCGTGAACCTCGCCGGTGTGGCAGTCGAAGCTTACGTCTTCCAGCGCCCGTACGCCGGGAAACGACTTTGATATGAGGTTCATCTCCAACGCCGGGCTCGGCACGCTCGTCACCACACGCCCGGCTCGCTGCTCAATCGCCGCGGCTCCGAACGTTCCCTCCAGCGCCTATCCTCTCGCCTTTCGCCGCCGCTGTCACGCGGTCGCGCGCCGCAGTCGCACCCGCGATGCGAGACATGGCATGGACGAACCGGTCGCGCGGGAGCACCAGGCTTTAATATCCGGGCGGAACGCCCTGCGATATAATGTGACCGCCGGCGGGCCATCATGCATGGCCCCATTTCCGCGCCGGGCGGCGCTCAAAGGAGAACGACGATGCCCGAGGTCGAAAAACACGCCTCCAAGCCCAACGGTCTGCTGCCGAACAGTCGCTTTCCCCTACTCGTTCACCGCAACGGCGTTGCGAGCGGAGGCGTGGACGCCGTGTGGGAGCGGTTCCGAGCCAACGGTTGGTACAACAACTGGCGCTATCCGGGGGTTTACACGTACCCGCACTTTCACTCGACCACCCATGAGTGTCTCGGCGTCGGCACAGGTTGGATGGAGGTTGAGCTGTTCGGCCGTGGCGGCAAGCACGTACGGGTCGAGGCGGGCGACGTGATCGTCATGCCGGCCGGCGTGTCCCATGTGATGGTCGGGCACTCGGATGACATTATGATGGTCGGCGGCTATCCCGAAGGCCGTGACTGGGACAATATGCAGGTGGAGCACCTCACCGAGGAGCTGCGCCGCGCCGCAGCCAAGCGCATCATGATGTGTCCCATCCCGGCCAAGGACCCGGTAACGGGCGGACCCATGCACGAGTGGATCGAGGCGCTCTCGTCCGTCGATGCGGATCTCAACGATTTTCGCGACAACCTCGACGCCCATTAGTCGGGCCCTCGACGACGACATCGCCATCGTAGCCATGTCCTCGTCCGCCACAATGGCAATCAATCAGCTGCGGCCGGCCACCAGGTCGCCAGCGTTGGCCCGCTCTGCGAGCAGCGGCACCGGTGTCCAGCCGCTTGGCGATGTTGTCTCCCAACAGGCGTACGCGTCTAGTCCTCCCGCGCTTCGTTCCGGGTGAGCAGCCACACAGTGCCGTGCTTGTGCCGCACAGCTATGCTGCCCGCAGCGACCGAGTCGCGGGGCGGATCAGGCTCTCTATGAAGCAATCGGGCCGGACGGGGTGTCAGCAATAGCCTTATGTTTCCAGGCCGACGACACGCGGATTGGATGGTGAGCTTGCGCCAGGAGCTGCCGTTGGCTCATTGCCAATTTGCGGACATTCGGTCACGACCGGTGAACGGGCCGGAGTCGACCCAAATCCGTCGTTCGGCGTCGAGGGCGGGTTGCTCCAGAGCAGACATGCCGTGGTGCGGCCAGCCGGCTGCAGAGCGCCGATGTCAGTCGCTCAGGCTGCCGACGTGCGCTCTCGAAGCAGCCATTCAAGACGGATCAGGTTGCGCGACAAACAATGCTGCTTGGCTAAGCCATGCAGCGTTTCCCCAGAGATGAAGTGTTGCGCGACCTGGCCCTTGAACGCGATGCTGTAAGATAGATGGGGGTCATGGGCTCTCATCCTCTGAACACTCGTCACCTCACAGTGAAATTTCCGGGCTAAATTGCGGCTGGTCGGCACAGCTTAGCGACCTTGCCACTTGGACCGCGTGTCGCGATTCCCTTCTGTGAGTGCACGGAAGGGACAAAAACGACGAACAGGGAAATGCATGAACGGCGTACTCGATTGTCACCAGCGGTTCGGCGCCTTTGTGCCGCATGACGATACGCGCCGGTTGGGGCAGCGCGCGGGAACGCTGCATGGGCTGACGTTTGCGGCCAAGGATTTGTTCGATGTCGCGGGCACGGTAACCGGATGTGGCAACCCGGACTGGGCCTCGACCCACGGGCCAGCGGCAAGCTCGGCGTGGGCCGTACAGGCCTTGCTCGACGCGGGCGCCGATCTCCTTGGCAAAACCATCACGGACGAGATATCGCTAGGGCTGCTGGGGATCAATCGGCACCAGGGAACGCCGTTGAACCCGCGGGCCTCGGATCGCGTACCCGGGGGCTCGTCGAGCGGTTCGGCGTCGGCCGTTGCAAGCGAGGTGGTGGACATCGCGCTCGGCACCGATTCGGGCGGGTCAGTGCGCGTCCCGGCGAGCTTCTGCGGGCTTTATGGGCTTCGCCCGACCTATGGGCAGATTTCTGTCGATGGGCTCATGACCCAGTCGCCCAGCTTCGATACGGTCGGGTTTTTCACTCGCGACGCCGCCACTTTCGCGCGTACCGCTGCCGTTCTGCTCGGTGGGCGCGTGGCGCCCCAACTACCGGCCGAGATCGTTCTGGCCGCCGATTGCTTCGCGATCGCGGACCCGGAAATCCGGGCAGCTCTCGACCCCGTGGTAGCACGCTTGCGGTCGACGCTCGCCCGCATGTCTGAAGTCCGGCTTGCCGAAAATGGCCTCGCCGAGTGGGCTTGCCAACAGCGACGGCTCCAAAGCGATGAATTCGGCCGCACTTTCGCGGCCTGGATCGATGCTTGCAACCCACGTTTCTCATTCGAGGTCGCCCGCGCCCTCGCCTCAGCGGCCCACTTAAGCGCCGCTGAAGCTGCCGCGGGCCGCGGCTTCCGCGAATATGCTCGGCGACGCATAGAAAGCATCCTTGACGGTCGCCGAGTCCTGCTGCTGCCGACGACGCCGATCCTGCCGATCCTTCGTGACGCGCGACTTTCCGAGATGAACCTCGCCGTCGATCGGTTGGTCGAGCTGACCTGCATTGCGGGTCTGACCGGCTTGCCGCAGGTCAACCTGCCGTTCGCGAGGGCGGGATCGATCCCTGTCGGGGTGTCGCTTATCGGATGGGGAGGATCCGATTTGCAATTGATCGGGATGGCGCAAGCGCTCGAACAGACGGAGTTCGCGAGCCCGCAGCCGGAAGGATGATGTACCAGGGCGCCGCCGCGCGACCGCGCCCGGGGCAGCCGCGTAATGGACTTTCCTGCGGCTGCCCGGATCTGGACGCGAAGGGCCGGCTTCTTGCCGAACGCGACCTGCGCCGCCAAGCCGACCACAGTGCCAAATGCGGAAGCGTCCGTCAGGGCTCTGGGATCACGCTGACATGGGCCGCGACCACCCGCCAGCCCTCCGGCATGCGCATCCAGGTCTGCATCTGCCGGCCGATCGTTCCAGGGGGCGGCTCGATGAACAGCGTCGACACCGTCGCGGCGTCCTCGCCATAGGTCGTGATCACCGTGTGGGCGAGCTTCCGGCTGGAGCCGAGCGGCCGACGGCGTGCGTTGAAGGCCGCAATGGCGTCGTGCCCATTCAGGTTCTCGCCCGCCCCATATCGCACCGTGTGCGGAGCATTCCAGAACAGCCGATCGAGGAGCGGCGCGTTGGCGGTGCGCAGGCCTGACTCGTAATCGTCGAACGCGGCCCGCACTTCCGCGACCACCTTGGGCTTGTTGATGTCCAATCGACCCTCCGGGCTCCGTGAGCGTGGCTCACCCTTACGCCACGCGCGCCGGCGATCAAGCCGTGCGCAGCCGTCGGCCGGTGCTCATCCTTCGACCGCGAGCCCGACAAATGGGCAGGAATTGCCAAAAACATTCCCTTGCACGGCGCCATGCATGTGGCAATCTGTAAGCGGTTTACTAAAGCGGTTACACATGGCCGGCGGGATCGCACGATTGATCGACGTAGCGCAGCGCTCGGGAGTGTCGGTGGCGACCGTGTCGCGTCACCTCAACGGCCGAATCCAGTTGCCGGGCCCGACCGTGGATCGCATCCAGCGCGCCATCGAGGACCTTGCCTACCATCCGAACCCGCATGCCCGCAGTCTCAGCCGTGGGCGCTCGGATACGATCGGCCTGGTCATCCCCGACATTGGCAATGCCTATTTCGCGCGGCTCGCCGCCGCCGTGGAGCGGACGGCCGACCTCCATGGGCTAGCGCTCGTGCTTTGCGCCACGCTCAACCAGCGGGCGCGCGAACGGGAATACCTGAGGCGGCTCGCCAGCAACCATATCGATGGCCTGCTCTTCGCGACCAACAGCCCCGATGACGGTTCGCTGGTCGAGCCGATCAGTCGGGCGAGCCGCCGTGTCGTCATCCTCGACGAGGACGTGCCGGACGCACGAGGGCCGAAGATCTTCAGCGACAACGAGCAGGGCGGCTACCTGGCCGGCCGGCACCTAGTGGAGGCCGGGCACCGCCGCATCGCCTTCTTCGCGGGCCCCGAGCGCATGATGAGCACGCGCGAGCGGCTGGCCGGATGCCGTCGGGCGATCGCCGCGCATGCACCCGACGCGCAGATCGTCACCACCTTCTACGGCGCCTATTCGGTCAAGGACGGACGCCGGTCCGCCGAGCGCCTCTTGGCAGGGGACGAGGGCGTCACGGCCCTCCTGGTCTCAAGCGACGAGATCGCGATCGGCGCCCTCGAAGTTTTCGCGCGTGAGCGCGTCCGGGTTCCGGAGCGCCTCTCGATCATCGGCTTCGACGACGTTGCGCCTTTTCATCTCTTCAATCCGCCGCTGACCTGCGTCCGGCAGCCCGTGGAAGAGATGGGCCGACGTGCCGTCGAGCTCCTGGTCTCGGGAATGGCCGGCACCCGTATGAAGAGCGCGGTCGAGCGGCTCTCGGTCGAATTGGTCGTGCGGGGGTCGGTGGCGCCTCCCGCGGCGCGAAAGCGGAACCCGCCACGGCGAAAAGGTGAGACACATGCCCAATCAACATCTTCGTAGACTGGCCGGCACGGTCGCAGCCCTGGCCTTGATGGCGGGAGCGGCGCAGGCCAAGGGCAAGACCTTTGCCTTGATCCAGTACAACCAGCAGGTCTCGTTCTTCACGGACATCACGAAGGGCGCCCAGAAGGCGGCCGACGAGAAGGGCGACAAGCTCGTCGTGTTCGACGCCAACAATTCAGCTTCGGCGCAGGACAACGCGTTCGACACCTACATCCAGCAGAAGGTGGACGGCATCATTCTCGTGGCTGTCGATCCCGACGGGATCATGGGTTCGGTCAAGGCCGCCGACAAGGCCGGGGTTCCCGTGGTCTCCGTCGACGCCGCGTTGCCGCCCGGGCCGCAGAAGGCCGGGATCACCGTGGACAACGAGGCGGCCGGCAAGGAGATGGGGACCTTCTACGTCGATTACGTGAAGAAGAACATGGACGGCAAGGCGTCGCTCGGCGTCGTCGGGGCGCTCAATTCCAACCTGCAATTACTGCGGCAGAAGGGATTCGAATCGGTCGCGGGGGCGGACGCCGGGATCACCAAAGTCGGCGTGGTCGACGGACGCAACATCCAGGATCAGGCTCTCGCGGCGGGGGAAAACCTCCTCACCGGGAGCCCGAAGCTCGACACAATCTATGCGACGGGAGAGCCCGCCTTGATCGGCGCCATCGCGGCGGCGGCCAGCCAAGGGCGCGACAAGGTGAAGATCTTCGGCTGGGATCTCAGCGCGCAGGCGCTTGCGGCTATCGATGCCGGAACCGTGGTGGCCGTGGTCCAGCAGGCGCCGGACCAGGAAGGCTACAAGGCCGTCAAGGCGCTCGACACGTTGACGAGCGGCGGCAAGGTCGAGGCGACCATCAAGGTTCCGATCGAGATCGTCACCAAGGCGAACGTCGACAAGTACCGGGCCGCCTACAAGTGATGTCGGTCGGGGCCTCGGCTCCAGCACCGGCCGCGCAGGCCGTCGTTCCGGCCGCTTTTGCGGCAGGAACGATGCCGCGCATGAGCGTGCGCGGCATCCGCAAGACATTCGGGTCCATCCAGGCGCTGCGCGGCGTCGACCTCGATCTCTGGCCCGGCGAATGCCTGGGGATTGTCGGCGACAATGCCGCCGGCAAGTCGACGCTCACCAAGATCCTCGCCGGCACCTACATCGCCGACGAGGGGACGATCGCGCTCGACGGTGAGACGCTCAACCTTTCCGGTCCGAACGAGGCCAGGACCCGCCACATCGAGATGGTCTACCAGGATTTGAGCCTGTGCGACACGATCGATGTCGCGGGCAACCTCTATCTCGGACGCGAGCTGCGACGCGGCCCTTTTCTCGACCAGCGCGCGATGCTGCGGGGCGCGCACGACATGCTCCGGAGACTGGAGATCCGCATTCCCAACCTGTCCGCCAACGTGGCGCAACTCTCGGGGGGACAGCGGCAGGCGATCGCCATCGCGCGCGCGGCCTCCTTCGAGCCGCGCGTTCTCATCATGGACGAGCCGACCTCGGCCCTCGCGGTCGCCGAGGTCGAGGCGGTCCTCAAGCTGATCGACCGCGTGAAGGCCCGGGGTGTCTCGGTGATCCTGATCACCCATCGGCTGCAGGATCTGTTCCGCGTCTGCGACCGCATCGCCGTGATGTATGAGGGCGTGAAGGTCGCCGAGCGCCGCATCGGCGAGACCAATCTCGAGGACATCGTCCGCCTGATCGTGGGAGAAGTGGCTCACGCATGACGGCCTATACCGAACGCCAGGTGGGCTCGCGGCGGCACGACTTCTTCCAGTCGCACGCCCATGTGCTTTCCATCACCCTGTTCTTCGTCCTGTGCTGCGTCGTGTTCGCGTCGCTGTCGAGTGTATTCCTCGAACCAGGCAACATGCTGAACATCCTGCGACAGGCGGCGCCGAACCTCATCATCGGCATCGCCATGACGCTGGTGATCACCACGGGCGGCATCGATCTCTCCGTTGGCTCCATCGTGGCGCTCGTCAATTCGATGGCGGCGGTGCTCCTGAAATCGGGGTTCGACTGGCCGATCACGGTGCTCCTGACGCTGGCGTTCGGGGCGCTGATCGGTCTCGCCCAGGGCTTTTTCGTCGCCTATCAGCGCATCCCCGCCTTCATCGTGACACTGGCAGGGCTCTCGGCGCTCCGAGGTTGCGCCCTGGTGCTCACCGGCGGCTTCTCCATCCTGATCCCGCCGAGCCTGTTTCTCGTCATTGGGCGCGGCACGATGTTCGGCGTGCCCTACCCGGCGTTGCTCGGGCTCATGGTCGCCGTCGTCGGCTACATCGTGTTGAATACCACCGTTTACGGTCGCCGCTTGGTGGCGGTGGGCGCCAATACGGAGGCGGCGCGACGCGTCGGCATGCCGGCGCAAGCCACGATCGCCTCGGTCTACGTGCTGAGCGGGACCGCTTCGGCGCTCGCCGCGCTGGTCATCGCGGCCCGCCTCGGGTCAGGTTCCTCGAACGCGGCCGTCGGGGTCGAGCTCGACGTGATCGCCGCGGTGGTTCTGGGCGGTACGTCGCTCTCAGGCGGGCGCGGCACCATCATCGGCACCGTGCTCGGTACGCTGACGATCGCGGTGATCGGCAACGGCCTGATCCTGGCGCATATCAACCCCTTCTTCACCCAGATCGTCACGGGGGCCATCATCCTCATCGCGATCTGGCTGAACACCCGCATCTTCGATCGCCTCGGAACCACGAAACGCCGAAGCTGAGAATCACGCGCCATGGATGAACGTTCGCAAGCCCACGTCCGCTCCGGCCAGGTCATGACCGTCCTTGGCCCCATCGCGGCCGACGATCTCGGGCCCACGCTGATGCACGAGCACATCCTCAATGACTGCCGCTGCTGGTGGAACAAGCCGAAAGAGCCCGAGCGTGAATGTCTGGCCCATGGCCCGGTCGAGACCGACATCTTGGGCGAGCTGCGGATGGACCCTTTCGTCAATCGCGAAAATTGCACGCTCGACGACGAGGCGCTGGCGATCGAGGAGCTCATGCCCGTGGTGGCGCTCGGCGGTCGCACGGTCGTGGATCCGACCTGCCGTGGCATCGGCCGGGATCCCTCGGCACTGCGGCGAATCGCGGCCGCGACGGGTCTGAACATCGTCATGGGCGCGGGGTACTACCTGCAGACCTCCCACCCCGACAGTCTTGCGCGAATGTCGATCGGCGCGGTCGCCGACGAGATCGTCGGCGAGGCACTCGACGGTGTCGAGGGTGCGGGCGTCAAGATCGGGCTGATCGGCGAGATCGGCGTATCGTCGGATTTTACCGCCGAGGAGGAGAAGTCCTTGCGCGGCGCCGCGCGCGCCCAGTCGCGCACGCAATTGCCCCTGATGGTCCATCTGCCGGGTTGGTTCCGCCTCGCCCATCGCGTGCTCGACATCGTGGAGGAGGAGGGTGGGGATCCAGCACACACCGTGCTGTGCCATATGAACCCCTCGGGAGCCGATCAGCCCTACCAGATCGCACTGGCCGAACGCGGAGCCTTTCTCGAATACGACATGATCGGCATGGATTTCTGGTATGCCGACCAGCAGGTGCAATCGCCGTCGGACGATGAGAATGCCGCCGCCATCAAACGACTGATCGACGCGGGATTCGCTGCCAAGATCCTGCTTTCGCAGGATGTCTTCCTCAAGATGATGCTCACCCGCCACGGCGGCTTCGGTTACGCCTATGTGCAACGCCATTTCCTGCCGCGCCTCCAGCGGCATGGCGTGACGGCCGAGCAGTGCCAGACGATGATGGTCGCGAACCCGCGCGCCGTGTTCGCCGCGACATGACTTTTCCAGGCGAGTCACAGCAGCGCGAAGACGCTCGCGATCTCCGGCACGGTCGGAAACGCCGACCAAGTGCCGCGGCGCCCGACCGTGATGGCCGCGGCCGCCGACGCGGCTTTCATAGCCATTGCCACCGGCAGCCGCCGTCCGAAGAGCCCCGCCGCCAAGACGCCCATGTAGGTGTCACCCGCGCCCGTCGTGTCGAGGACCGTCACGGTCTGTGCGGCGGCTTCCGCCGCTCCGCGGCCGCCGAAGGACATCGAGCCGCGCCCCCCCAAGGTCAACACGACGTCGGCGGCACCGGCGCGATGGAGATGGCGCAGCATGTCTTGAGGGGCCTGTGCTCCGGCGAGTTGGACCGCCTCGCCTTCGTTGACGACCAGAAGGTCGACCAGCGGAAGCAGGGTCACGAAGCCAGCCTGCAGGGGCGAGGGATTGAACGCCGTGAGGGCGCCGCGCCGGCGCGCCTCGAGACACGCCGCTTCCGTCGCGGCCAACGACAGGTTGCCTTGAAGAACGAGAACGTCACCCGCCGCCGTGCCTCGCAGCGCCGCCACGGCGTCTTCGGGCGTAATGGCGGCCGAGCAGCCGGTGATGGATGCGATCGCGTTTTCTCCGTCCGGACCGACGAAAATGAGCGACCGATCGCTCGGCATCGGCAGGCGCAGCAGCGCGGCGGTGTCGAAGCGGTCAAGCTCGAGGGTTTCGACGATCCATTCCGCGAGGTCGTCTTGCCCGATGGCCGCAACGAAGCGCACAGCCTCGCCGGCGTGCCTCAAGACGAGCGCCTGGTTGGCGCCCTTGCCGCCGAGATCGCGACGCGGTTGTCCGACCACGACCGTCTCGCCGGGTGTCGGCCAGACGGGCGTCGTCATCGCCTCGTCCACCGTGACATTGCCAAGAACGATAAAGGCCATCGGCTTTCATGCACCTAGGAGGTTACCCTGTCGGCTATAACTCAACACAAGACAAATGCAATCGACACGATCTTCAGCGTAAAGGGAGCAATCATTGGTGTTGTTCACTGTCCTCCTCTGCCTGGTTCCCCACGTCATCTAGGGGAAAGCTTTAGCGCGACGCTGCAAATCGCGATCGATGATGCTAAAGCCTATGCCGAGGGGGGCGTCGATGGACTCATTATCGAAAATCACGGTGATATTCCTTTCCTGAAACCTGATGACATCGGACCGGAAACCAGCGCCAGCCTTGCCGTGATCACCGATCGGGTCGCCCAGGCCTTGCCTCTGCCGCTCGGCATCAATGTACTGGCCAACGGGGCTATTCCAGCCCTCGCGGTCGCCAAAGCCAGTGGCGCGCGCTTCGTTCGGGTCAATCAATGGGCGAACGCCTATGTGGCCAATGAAGGTTTCGTCGAAGGCGAGGCCGCCCGCGCATTGCGCTACCGGGCCAAGATCGGTGCCCGGGATGTCGCGATCTTCGCGGACGCCCACGTCAAGCACGGCGCTCACGCGATCGTGGCTGATCGCTCGATCGGCGAACTCGTGCGCGACGTGGAGTTCTTCGATGCCGATGCCGTGATCGCGACGGGCCAACGCACGGGCGACGCGGCGACGACGGAGGAAATCGGGACGGTGCGCGCCGGAACCGCCCTGCCGGTGCTGGTTGGGAGCGGCGTCAGCCACGCCAACGTCGACACCATTCTGCCGCTGGTCGACGGCGTCATCGTCGCGAGCGCCCTCAAGGAGGGCGGCGTTTGGTGGAACCGTGTCGACATCGCGCGCGTGAAAACCTTCATGGTGCGGGTCCGGGCTCTCCGCCAAAAGCTCCGCGAGGCGGAGCCACACCGATGAGTGGTCGGTTCTCCGACGCCATTCGGGCCAGCAACGCCACCTCCTGGGACGCCATGCAGGCGCATCGCTTCGTGGCCGAGATCGAGCGCGACGCCCTGCCGCCGGACGTCTTCAAGGCCTACTTGGTTTACGAGTGCGACTTCGTCGAGACCGCTATGCTGATCTTCGGGCACATGCTGGTGAAGGCGCCGGGTCTCGCCGAGCGGCGGTGGCTCGCGGGTGTGCTCCAGGCGCTCGCGAGCGAACAGATCGGCTATTTCGAACGCACCTTCGCGGCCCTCGAGATCACGCCGGCCGATCGCGCGCAGGTCCCGCCGCGCAGCGTTCCGGCGTTCCGCGAGGGCATGCTCGAGGTCGCACGGGACGGCGACTATCTCGACGGCGTCGTGATCATGATGGCGGCCGAGTGGATGTATGGGACCTGGTGCGAAAGGGCCGCGAGGGGCGCGATCTCGAACCCCGAGCTGAAACACTGGGTGGACCTCCATGCCGAGCCGGCCTTTCATGCCCAGTCCGAATGGCTTCGAGGTCAGATCGACGCGTGCGATGGTTTGAGCGAAGACAGGCGCCGCCATCTATCGACGCTTTTCGGCCGGGCGCTGGATCTTGAAATCGCCTTTCACCACGCGCCCTTCGAGTCCACGGAACCCGCCGTCTAATGCGGGCGCCTGTGTCGGCTCATCCCCTGGTGGCGGCGCGAGGCGTGTCGAAGCGCTTTGGGGCACTCAAGGCCCTTTCGGACGTCGACCTCGACATCCGGGCCGGTGAGGTGCTGGCTTTGCTGGGGGACAATGGCGCCGGCAAATCGACCTTCATCAAGATCCTGGCGGGTGCCCATCAGCCCAGCGGCGGGGAACTCGTGCTCGATGGCAAGCCGGTGGCCTTCGCGTCTCCTCAAGAGGCATCGGATCACGGCATCGCAACGATTTTTCAGGAACTGGCGCTGTCGGAGAATCTGTCGATCGCCGAAAACGTCTTTCTGGGTCGCGAGCTGGTTACCCGGGTGGCAGGTCTCCCGTTCCTTCGCCGCACCGCGATGAAGACCCAGGTCGCCGCGCTTCTGCGCGAGCTCGATGCCCATATCACGGACCCGGACGCGCCCGTCGGCAGCCTGTCGGGCGGCCAGCGCCAGGCCGTCGCGATCTGCCGCGCTCTCAACCTCGAGGCGCGCCTCGTCATCATGGACGAGCCGACGGCTGCGCTGGCGGTGGCCGAGACGCGCAAGGTCCTCAGCCTGGCGCGGCGGCTCGCGGAGCGCGGTTGCGCCGTGGTGATCATCTCTCACAATCTCGTCGACGTTTTCGAGGTCGCCGACCGCATGGTGGTATTCCGACGCGGCCGCAAGATCGCGGAGCGGCGGCGGCACGACACCACCTCGGAAGAAATCGTGTCCCTCATCACGGGTGCCCATCCCGACGCGCGGGCGCTCGAGGCGATCGAATGATCAAAGCGCGCCGAGACGAAGGACTGAACCGATGATGCTGAAACAGCTCGGCGCCCTGTTGGCGGGTGCCGCTCTCCTGACCCTGGCTTCCGTTCCGGCGCGTTCAGCCGACGAGCACAACACCGTGGCCTTCGTGCCGCAGCTCATTGGCATCCCTTACTTCGACGCCATGGAGGCTGGCGGCAAGAAAGCCGCGGAAGCGCTGGGGGTGAAATTCATCTACAGTGGGCCGGTCGACACCAATCCGCTGGATCAGCTCCAGATCGTGCAGAACCTCGTCAACCAGGGCGTCGGCGCGGTGTCGGTCAGTGTGCTCGACGCGTCCAGCATCGCGCCGGTGGTGGAAGCCGCCAAGGCCAAGGGCGTGACGCTCTTCACGGCCGACAGCGATGCCCCGAAGTCGGGACGGGCGGTCTACGTGGCCCAGGCGACCGACGAGGGCCTCGGCTTCGCGATCGTCGACGAACTGGTCAAGCGCGTCGGGTCCGACGCCAAGGTCGGGATCGTATCCGGGGAAGCGACGGCGTCCAACCTCAATGCCTGGATCGGCTTCATGCAGCAACGCGCCAAGGATAAATATCCCAAGTTGACGCTGCTGGCGCCGCAATATGCCGGCGGCACGGCGGAGCGGGCGGCACAGGTCGCCAGCGATCTTATGACGGCCAACCCCGACCTTAAGGCCATCATCGGCGTGGCCTCCACGACCTGCCCCGGTGTGGCCCAGGCGATCGAGACCGCGGGCAGGATCGGCAAGGTGATCGGCACAGGCTATTGCAGCCCCAACACGGCGCGCAATTATCTCAAGAGCGGTGCCTTCGGCTTCAGTGTCCTGTGGGACCCTTCTGAACTCGGCTACCTCACCGTGTGGGCTGGCAAGCAATTGATCGACGGCAAGCCTTTCGCGACGAGCAACACCGTGCCTGGCCTCGACCATCCGGTGACCTATGACAAGGGAACGGGCGTGCTGCTTCTCGGAGCCCCGGCGGTCTTCACGGCCGAGAACGTCGACAAGTACAAGTTCTGACCGGGCTTCGGTGCTCTCGGGGACCCTTCCGTCAATCGGCCCGGCGCGCGAGCCGTTGCTGCTCGCCGCCTGCCTTGTCGCCGTGACCGTCTTCACGGTCGCGGCACCCAATTTCGCCACCACGGACAATCTCCTGAGCGTGCTGCGCAACAGCAACGAACTCATGCTGGTCAGCCTCGGCATGACGCTTCTGCTCGCGATGGGCAGCATCGACGTGTCGGTCGGCATGGTCATGGGCCTCGCCGCCGTCGCGATCGGGCACCTTCTGCTTGCCGGTTGGCCGCCGGTCCTCGCCGCGCTTGCCGGGCCGCTGGTCGGCGGCGCGCTCGGGCTCGCGACCGGTACCGTCGTGGTCCTGGGCGGCGTTCCCGCCATCGTGGGGACGCTGGGCCTGCTGGGGGTCTACCGGGCGGCGATTTTCCTCGTCCTCGGCGGGTCCTGGCTGTCCGGCCTCCCCGTCGGACTGACGGATCTCCTGAGTGCGAAGCCCGGCGGCATTCCGATCGCGCTGCACGTGATCGGCGCGACTTACGCCCTGATCTGGACGGCGCTTCGCCGCATGCCGTTCGGAATCCATCTCCTGAGCATCGGCAATGCCGAAGAGCGCGCCCGGCTTTCGGGCGTCGCGGTGGTCCGTACCCGCTTCATCACCTTCGTGCTCAATGGCGTGCTCTGCGGCCTCGGCGCCGCGTTTTACGTAGCCACCTACCGCAACGTCGCTACCACGGTCGGTGGCACCCTGGCGCTCGAGGCGATCGCCGCCGCGGTGCTCGGCGGTACGGCCGTGACGGGAGGATCATGCAGCCTGCTCGGCACCGCGCTCGGCGTCGTTCTGCTGCGGCTGGTTCAGAACGGTCTTCTCCTGGTCGGGGTGCCCTCGCTTTGGCAGTCTGTCGTCACGGGCATCCTTCTGCTGAGCGTGTTGGGTCTTGAAGCCGCGCAGGGACGCCTAGGGCTTTTTCCGCGAGCCGGAGCGACATGAGCACCCTCGCGCGGCCGGGCCGATCACCAACCTTGGTCATTCTAGGCCTTCTCTGGGCCGTGGTCGTGACTGGGTTGCTGGTTCTCAGGCCCGGCGCCTTCGCGGCGGAGACGGTCACGACCGTGCTGCAGTTTTCCACCCTGCTGGCGCTTGTGGCGCTCGGCCAGAGCCTCGTCGTGCTCTGCGGTGGGGCTGGCATAGACCTCTCGGTCGGCGGGATCGCCTCGCTGTCGGGCGTCGCGACCCTCATGGCCTCTCGGGCGGGCATGCCAGCCTGGCTCGTGCCCCCGGTCTGCCTGCTGCTCGGGGTCGGGCTCGGCGCCCTCAATGGCGCGATCGTGACGCGGTTGCGCATCCTGCCCTTGATCGCCACGCTCGCCACGTTCTATGCCTATTCGGGGCTGGCGCTGGCGCTCACCAATGGCGCGGCCCAGGGTGGCGTGCCGACGTGGCTCATTCCTTGGGGGCGGGGCGTCGTCGGTGGGTTGCCGCTTCCCTTTCTCACCCTGGCCCTGCCGGCCTTCTTCGTTGCGGGAATGGTGCTCGCCACCACCTCCTGGGGCCGGTGGATCTATGCGCTCGGTCACAACGAACGAGCGGCCCGGCTCGTCGGCATCCCGGTCGACCGCGTCAGGTTCATCGCCTACGCGGTGAGTGGCCTCTTGGCCGGTCTGGCGGCCTTGGTATCATTGGCGTGGCTCGGTAGCGGGCGCCCGAACATCGGCCAAAACCTCGAACTCACGTCGCTGACGGCCGCGATGCTCGGGGGAATCGGCATCTTCGGCGGTAGGGGCGGCCTCGCCGGCGTGCTGGCCGCCGTGGTGCTGCTCGTCACGCTGCAGACGGGGTTGCTGCAGCTTAACGTGAACAGCGTATGGCAGGTCGGCATCGTCGGCGCCCTGCTGATCGTCGTTCTGTTAATCGATCGCTTGTCGGCCCAAATGAGGTAGTGGGTCAACCGACCGACGAGATTCCATCCAACACGGACCGAAGCCGTGCGTCCCGTTCTACCGGGTGGGGCCGCTCCGTTTCCAGCGCACCGCAAGCCTCGACCACATAGGAAGCCGAAACCGTTCCCATGGCGGCGCATTCCGTGAGGGGTCGGCCGGCGACGAGTCCGGCCAGGAAGCCGCCACAATAGCCGTCGCCCGCGCCCGTGGTGTCGACGACTTGGGTCGGGAAGGCCGGGACATGGGTCAGGGCTCCGCTCTGGGCGTCGCACACCATCGAGCCTTGCTCGCCCAGCTTGACTCCGATGTGACAGCCGTACTTCGCTGCATGGCGGCGGAGCCAATCCTGAACATCGGGCGGATCCCAAATCCGCGTGATCTCGGCCTCGCTGGGCAGAAACGCAGTCACGGCGTCGAGGAACCCCAGGTCGGCATAGAGCCTTCGATCGATGAAGGCGTCGGAGAGGAGATCGAGCGTAACCACGGGACGGCCCGGCATGCCGTGCAGACGCGCAGCGTTGTCGATCGAGCCGACCGGGCTTTGGGGCGCGATGTGAAATCCTCGCGCCTGCGCATAGGCCGCTGGCATCGGGCCTCGGCCTCGGTCCATCTCGTCGGCGCTGGAGGACGTGAGTTTCGGCACCTGCTGCTTGTTGGTCTTGCTTTCGTGCAACAGCCAGAGCTGCAGGCCGTTACCCTCGATCGAGCCGATGCCTGCGGTGTCGAGGCCGCGCCGTCCGATCGCGTCCCGCACGCCGTCAAGGAACGGCCGTCCGGTCACCGAATGGATGCCGACCTGGGCGGCCCAGATCTGCGCGCCGACCGCGGAATAGAGGGCGCCACCACCCAGCACGTTCGGGCGGCAACGATGGTCGGTCAGCACGATGTCGTCCATCGTGAGCCAGCCGACCGTCACAACGTCCATCATGGCTCACCTGCGAGGAGCGCCCGACGGCGCGCCGTGAACACGGGCCGTAACGCCGCCACGTAGACGAGCGCTTTGGCGAGGTGAACCACATCGTCGAGATGGGCGCGCGGTTCGCCCCGATCATAGTGGCGGTTCAAGCCGGGGAAGCCGAGAAGCAGGATGTTCGGCGTCTTGAGCATGACGCTCACATCGTCGCTGCGCGACGAGTAGGAATTGTTGGATTCCTGGATGCGGACGCCGAAATCGCCGAGCAACTCGGCCATGTGGCGGGCCAACACATAGAGGTCGGGGGGCGTCACGGCCCCGCGGCCCAGGCTGGCGAACTCGGCCAGGACGGCCCCTTCTCCAAGCCGCGCGGAGTTGACGATGCCGCCCCGCGTGTCCGCGTCGGGGTCGCCGCCGCCTTGCTGGACATCGGCCACGATCGCCAGTTCGGGCGCAGGCAGGAGTCCGATCAGGCGGCTGCCGCCGCGTCCCATCATCTGGTTACCGGGCGCGACCGGCCCTTCCTCCTCATCCGGAAAAGCCAGCAGGGCCTCGATTCCGGCCTGTGCCAGGACGGGTGCAGCGACCGCCAAGGCCGCGACCCCGCCCGCATTGTCCATTGGTCCGGTGAAAAGGCCGGACGCAGGACTCTCGCGGTAAGCCGACACCATGGCGACGCGGTCCCCAGGCCCCAGCGGCGAGGCGGAGCGCTCGGGTTGAAACGTCGGCGTTCCGCTCCGCGACACGAGCAGTCCTTCGGCCACGGGGCGGAACGCATTCAGGCCCAGGTCATAGCGATAGGCCCGCGCGGCGCGCACCCCATCCGCGATCATGTGGGCGCAGAAGGGCACGAGCGGATAGGTGGCGCCGTCGCCCGGCTGGACCAGATAGCTGATGGTGTCGAGGTGGGCGAAGTACCAGAGCGGCTTCGTGGGCTCCGCCGAGCCCGTGAGGATCACCGGGCTGCCGGTGTGGGCGTAGTCGCCTTGAAGGTGGAGGCTTCCATCCTCCAGCGCGTCATCCTCGGCAAGGAGGCGGTGAAGCACCGGAAACCGCATGGCGGCGGCGAAGGTCGAAGGCGCGGGCGTGTCGATGAGGGCGGAGAGATAGCGCCGCACGCGCTCCCGCGTGACGTGCCGATCGACGTCCTCTTTGAGAGCATGCAGCGCCGGAATGAGGTCGTCGAGACCGCTCACGTGCGGCGGCTCATGATGAACACAGCGACGATGATGAGCGCTCCCTTGAATAATTGCTGCACGAAGGGATCGACACCGGTGAGATTGAGGATGTTGGCCAAGACGCCGATGATCAGCGTGCCGAGGAACGTGCCGGCGACCGAACCTTTGCCGCCGAAGAGCGACGTGCCCCCGACCACCACGGCCGCGATGGCGTCGAGTTCATAACCCTGGCCGGCGATCGGCGTGCCGATGCTGAGCTGGGATGCATAGACGAGCCCAGCGAGGCCCGACATCAGGCCCGAGATTACATAGACGATCGTCTTATAGAGCCGTACCGGAACGCCCGACAGGCGGGCGGCCTCCTCGTTCGACCCGATCGCGTAGACCGAGCGTCCGAACGGAGTCAGTCCCAAGATGAGGCCGCTCACGATCAAGGCCGCCAGCAGGATCAGGGCCGGGATCGGAATGCCGAGCAGATAGCCATTGCCGAGCGCGTAGAAGTCTTCGCTGATGATCGGAACCGGCGTGCCGCCGGTCTTGATGAAGGCGAGCCCGCGCACGAAGGACAGCATGCCGAGCGTCATGATGAAAGCCGGCAGGCCCGCATAGGCGATGCCGACGCCGTTGACGAGGCCGGCCAGCGCCGCCGCGCCGAGACCCAGTGGGATCGCGACCGCCATACCGCGGCTGTCCATGGAGCCTGCGAAGAGCACCACGGCGACGCCGAGGATGGAGCCGACCGACAGGTCGATGCCCCGCGTCAGGATGACGAAGGTCATGCCAGTGGCCAGGATGCCGACGATCGAGACCTGCCGCAGCACGTTGAGCAGGTTCGGCACGGAGAGGAAGCGCGGCGAGAGGAAAGAGGCCGCGATGACGAGCAGCATCAGGGCGGCCAGGACGCCCACGCGCTGCCACCCGCGGGTCAGTGTGGCAAGGTGGCGGCGCGGGCTGGGCACCGTGAGCCCCTCAGGCGGCAAGGGCGGCGGCTTTCATGATGGCGTTTTCCGTGGCCTCAGCCCGTGCGAGCGTGGCGGCGACGCGACCGCGCCGCAGCACCACGACTCTGTCGGCGAGACGCAACACCTCCTCCATTTCGGAGGAGATCAAGAGCACCGCCATCCCCTCGCCGACAAGCCGTTCGATCAAGGCGTAAATCTCCTGCTTGGCCCCGATGTCGACGCCTCGGGTCGGCTCGTCCAGGATCAGGATCCGAGGGCCGACCGTCAGCGCCCGACCGATCAGCACCTTCTGCTGGTTGCCGCCGCTGAGCGTGCGGATTTCGACGCGCGGCCCGGCGAGGCGGACATCGAGGCTCCTGATCAGTTTCCGGACGTAACCAGACTCCGCGCCGAGCCGGAGGATGCCGGCGGTCGCGAAGCGGCGCAGGTTGGAGATCGTGGCGTTCTCGCGCACGGAGCGGTTCGGCAGCAGCCCTTGCGTCTTGCGATCCTCGGTGACGTAGGCGATGCCGAGGCGCGCCGCCTTGTTGGGATTGCGGATCGTCACCGATGCGCCGAACAGCGTGACGTGCCCGGCGCTCGGGCGGCTCAGGCCGACGATGGCGCGGGCGACCTCGGTGCGGCCCGCGCCGACAAGGCCCGCCAGCCCGACGATCTCGCCCTCACCGACCGCGAGACTGACGTCCGTGAACTCGCCGGGCACGGACAGACCTTGGATCGCGAGCGCGGGACGTCCGGCAGCACGGACATGCGGGGAATGAGCCAGAAAATCGCGGCCGATCATGCGGCCGACCAGCCAGTCCTGGTCGATGTCGGCCACCCTGGCGCTGCCGGTCACGCGCCCGTCGCGCAGCACCGTGACCCAATCGGCGATGCGAAAGATCTCCTCGAGATGATGCGAGATGAAGACGACGCCGAGCTCCTGGCCGCGCAGGCGCTCGACGGTGCCGAACAGCGTGGCGACCCGCTGCTCGTCGAGAACCGCCGTGGGTTCGTCCAGCACAAGCACGCGAGCGTCGACCGAGATCGCCTTGGCGATTTCCACCATCTGCTGCTGCGCGATGCTCAGGGTGCCGATCGGGCGATCGGGCTCGATCGCGATGGCGAGTTGCGCGAAGAGAGCGGCGGCGCGCTTGCGGATGGTCCGTCGGTCGACGGTACCGAAGGCCGTGCGGGGAAAGCGGCCGAGGAAGATGTTCTCTTCGGCCGAAAGGTCGGGCGCGAGCGAGAGTTCCTGGTGGATGACCACGATTCCCGCCGCGAACGCGTCGCGCGGCGAGCGGAGGCGCCGGGGAACGCCGTCGACGATCACATCACCCATATCGGGCTGGTGGACGCCGCCCAGGATCTTGATCAGGGTGGACTTGCCGGCCCCGTTCTCCCCGACGACGGCGTGGACCTCGCCGGACCGAACCTCGAGATCGACGTCCGCCAGCACCCTGTTGCCTACGAAGGACTTCCCAACGCCTTTGGCGTGGAGAAGGACCCTGCGTTCGTGACCATCAGCGGCGCGCGTCACGAGTATCGCGTCTTACTTCTTGCAGGGGTCCGGTGTGGGCTCGAAATCGCCCCAGCCCCGCCCGATCCACTGATCGGCGTTGTCGGCCACGACGGTCGGGCTGTCGGGCAGCACCAGCTGGTGGCCGGGGAACCTATAGGCGGCCTCGCCCGGAATGGGCTTCTTCATCAGCGAGTAGAGCGCCGCACGTAGGCCGATGTCAGCGATGAAGGGTGTATAGTTGCCGTCCGCCTGGAACGCGCCCGCCTTGACGGCCTTGAACCCGGCGTTCGAGCCGTCGAACGTATATTGCTTGATGCCGTCCTTGCAGCGATTGGCCCGCGCCACGGCGAGCTGGGCGCCCCAGGACGATTCCTCGGCATGCGAGAAGACAGCGTCGATCTTCGGATAGGCGGTGAGGAAATCCTCCATGATCGGCACGGCCGGGTCGCGGATCCACTGCCCGTCACCGGTCGCCAGGACCTTGATATCCGGGTATTTGGCGAGGACGTTCTTCATGCCCTGGTCGCGGTCGACCGCCGGGGAGGAGCCCTTGAGGCCCGTGATCACGACGATGTTGCCTTTGCCGCCGAGGTCCTTGGCCATCTTTTCGGCTACGCCCTCGCCCATGGTCACGTTGCTCTGCCCGATGAACAGAGTCTTGTCGGCCGGGACATCGCGATCCATCACGATGAGCGGGATGTTGGCCGCCATTACGGCGCGGGCCGCCGGCACGAGGGCGGCCGACTCGACCGGGCTCAGCAGCACCGCATCGACGCCACGCGCCAGAAGATCGCGCACGTCGTTGCTCTGCTTAGCGACGTCGACATTGCCGTCGAGCACGATGAGCTTGATGTTGGGATGGCGGCAGGTTTCCGCCTGAAGAGCAGCCAGCATGGCGACGCGCCAGGGATGATTGAAGGCCGTCTGCGAGAAGCCGATCGTGAGGTCGCCCGTCTTGCCCGGGATGCTGACCGGGCCTTCGGGAATCGGGAGGACGTCGGTAAAGGGGAGCGATTTGTAGGAGGACAGCAACTCCGTGCAGGTCTTCTGCGTCACGGGCTGCTTGTCCTCGGCCCAGGCCGGCCCCGATGCGGCGAGCGCCGCGGCAACAACGAAACCAAAACGCTTCGACATGATCGATCCTCTGTCTCGACGAGCCACCCGCTACAATGTAAATGTTACGCTATTCACATTTTCAGGGCTGTCAAGCTGCGCTCTTCGGTGCTGTGAGCAAGACATAGGTCGTCAAGACGACTGTGTAGATCGAAACGACAGACAGGTTGAAGCCTGGGCAATCCATGTGAAATAGGTCACAAAATTGGGCGGAGCATCGCCATTGCGGAAAGGGGATCGACGTGGGCGGCAAGACGGACGGGCGCGTGGCGCGCCTGCTCAACAGGGTGCAGGCAGGCGGCCTCATCGCGCTGAGCGAGGCCGCAACTCTGTTCGATGTATCGGAAATGACGGTTCGGCGCGACATCGCGGGCAGCAACGGGCGTCTCGCGATCCTGGGCGGTCATGTCATCGCCGCCACCGATCCCGAAGCCCCCTACACGCTCGACAGCGAACAGGACAGTCATCTCGACGCCAAGATCGCGGCCTGCGGCCATGCCCTGCCGCTCATTGAGCGGGACGACACGATCTTCATCGACAGCGGAACCACGACCTGCCACATCGCCAGTCGGCTGCCGGCCGATCTCAATCTGACAGTCGTCTGCTTCTCGATGAACGTCGCATCGATCCTTGCCCGCGTGCCAACCATCCGCTGGATGCTGACCGGGGGCCACTACGAGAGCAGCACAGCCTCATTCTCGGGCCCGCACGGCCCTGCCATCCTGAAGGACGTCCGCGTCAACAAGGCTTTCGTCTCGGCCGGCGGCGTTCACCCGAGACTTGGCGTGAGCTGCGCGAATTTTTCCGAAATCGGCATGAAGCGGGCCGTGATCGACAAGGCCGCCGAGAGCTACCTCGTGATCGACTCGAGCAAGCTCGACAAGGTCAAGGCCGCCTATTTCGCCGATTGCTCGGAGTTCACCGCCATCCTGTCAGAGCGGGGTCGTCTCCGCGTCGAGCCGTCGGACGGCGCTCCCTGAGCAGCGGCTCGCGGCGCTCGTCTTCGTTCATCGTGCGGCTGCACAAATGGCCGGGCGGCGCTGGATCCACGGCCGGGCTTCCTCGACCTGCGCCGCGACCCGCAGGATCGTCGCCTCATCGCCGTAGCGACCGACGAATTGCACACCGATGGGCACGTCGTCCTTGGTCCAGCTTCCTGGCAGGGACATGGCCGGGAGACCCGAAACGTTGAACGCGAACATGAAGGCCGCGTCGGACCATTTGGCATTGTAGCGGTCGACGTCTGGGTCGGTCATGTCCCAATAGCCGACGGGGCGCGGCGGCTGCGTGAGGGTCGGGGTCAGGAACAGATCGTAGGGCTGCAGTTCCAGCTGGATCTGCTGGTTCGCCTTGCGCATGGCATTGACGGCGGCGGCATGCTCGGTGGCAGAGAGCGAACGCCCGCGCTCGAGCAGCGCCCAGTTGAAGGCGAAAAGGTCGGACTTCTGCACCGGACGGCCGACAGTCCTGGCCAATTGATCGAAGTCAAGAACGGTCTGGACCGCGTTCATCTTGTTGTATTCGAACCAGGGCGTCTCGATGTCGCTCGTGAACTGATGTTCCTCAACATGGTGGCCAAGTTGCTCGAGGAGCGCCGCAGTGCTCTTCACGGCTTGGATCACCTCGGGCGCGAAGGCCGGTCCCCAGGGCGAGGTGAGCGTGAAGCCGATCTTCAACCGTTTTGGCGGATCGGCGAGCGACGCGAGCCAACTCGAATCCGGTTTTGGCGGCGTATACGGATCGCCCGGCAGATTGCCGGCCGTTACGTCCAGAAACGCCGCGGTGTCCCGCACCGTACGGGTCAGCGCAAAGAAGTAGACGCTGCCAAACCAGATATCGACGGTTTCGGGTCCATAGGTGATGCGCCCGCGCGAGGGCTTCAGCCCGACCAGCCCGCAGCAGGCCGCCGGCACCCGGATCGAGCCACCCCCATCCGTGCCCTCCGCCATCGGCACTATGCGGGCCGCGACCGCCGCGGCCGCACCGCCGCTCGATCCCCCGGGTGTGACGGCCGTATTCCAGGGGTTGAGCGTCGGGCCGTAATAGCGCGGCTCGGTTGCGATGCACCAGCCGTTCTCCGGGACGTTGGTGCGTCCGAGGATGTTGAGGCCAGCGGCCTTGATCTTGCGGACCATCTCGGAATCGGCGGTGCTGATGTAATCCTTCAGGTATTCGAGCCCGTTGGTCATCGGCAGACCCTCGCATTGCGAGCCGATGTTCTTGAGAAGGTAGGGTACGCCCTCGAAAACACCGTCGCCCGGTGGCTGGGCGGCGCGGGCCCGAGCCATGTCGAAGGATCGGATCACGACCGCGTTGAGCCTGGGATCCACCTCTTCGATGAGGCCGATCGCGACTTCCGTCAATTCGGTCGGTGTAACGGCCTTGCTGCGCACCAAGCCGGCGAGCCGCAGGGCGTCGCTGTCCAGGTAGGTGCGAACGAGGTCGGGCGTCATGGTCGTCATATTGGTTCCCTCGATCGCACCCCGGGCTCAGGAGCCGAGGCTGCAGTCGCTTCTGTAGTCGAAAGCTTATTGACGATCTCGACGTAGGTGATGCCCGGCGGCGAAGCGAGAACGCGAGCGTGACACGCACCCCTCCCGATCTGTTCGGGTAAGCCAGACACCCGACCATCGTGACCGGCTAACCGTTTCAGAAACCCACGACCCCGGCAAGCCAAGTCGAAACTGACGGTCAGCCTGGGATGGAACGACCGGTTTCAGGCACGCGACGCCGAGATCAGCGCCGGCGCCTAAAAGTTGGTCTCGACAAACCTGTCATGACGTTCCTACCATACGCCCATGCGTTGGAACGACGATCTTTCGGCTTCAAGTCCCACGCCCCTGTGGTTCCGAATCGCGGAGCGCCTGCGCGCGTCGATCACGACGGGCGAGTTCAGGCCCGGCGACGCCCTGCCGTCGGAAGCCGAGATCAATGCCGCCTTCAAGGTCAGCCGGACCACGGCACGGGCTTCGCTCGACCGGCTGCGGCACGACGGCTTGATCTCCCGGCAATCCGGGCGGGGCTCGATCGTGCTGAAGCCCAAGGTCGAACAGCCCGTCAACCAGCTGGCGAGCTTTTCAGAGGACATGCGCCGGCGCGGACTCCTGGCGTCGTATGCCACGTTCAGCGCGGCGCCGTCGAAGATTTCAGCCGAAGCCGCGGAGGCACTCGGCCTCGATCTCGACGCCACGGTCTTCTTCATCCGACGCCTGCTCCTCGCCGATGACGAGCCGATGGGCATGTCGGAAGCCTGGCTCGCGCCGGCGGCGCTCGGCGACATGTCCGGTCCGACCCCGGAGGACCTCGACGCGGGCTCGCTCTACCATTGGCTCCGTGGCCGGTGCGGCATCCAGATCGCAGGCGCCAAGGAGTTCGTCGAGGCGGCGATCGCCGATGCCGACATGGCGCGCCGGCTCGACATCCCGCTGGGTGCCCCGGTGCTGGTGGCCCGGCGCCGCTCGCACGACGCGGACGGAGCCCCGATTGAATATGCGATCATGCACTATCGAGCTGACCGCTACCGCTTCAGCATCGACCTCGCCGGCCAATAGACCAGAACGCAGGGGCCGGCCCTGTTAGGGACAACGAGACAGAATGGCAAAACCACGAGTCCTTCCGCCGAAACAGAACGCGCTCGACGCGCTGTTTCCGGTGAAAAAGCCCATCATGGGGGTCATTCACCTGCAGCCGCTGCCGGGAGCGCCCCGCTACGCGGGCCAAGCCCTCAAGGAGGTCTATGCCGCGGCCGTGACCGACGCCCGCACGCTGAGCGAGGGCGGGGTCGACGGCATCATTCTCGAGAATGCGAGCGACATGCCGTTCTCGCGCCCCGAGCATATCGGACCCGAGACCGTGGCGGCACTCACGGCCGCCTGCCTGGCCGTGCGGGCAGCGGTGTCGACGCCGATCGGCATCACCTGCGTGGCGAACGGCGTCATCCCGGCGCTCGGGATCGCCAAGGCGGTCGGGGCCGGCTGGGTGCGGGCCAATCAATGGGTCAACGCCTATGTGGCCAATGAAGGGATTCTCAACGGTCCCGCCCCGGAAGCTATGCGCTACCGCTCGCGCATTCGCGCCGACGAAGTCGCGATCTTCGCCGACGTCCACGTGAAGTTCGGCGCCCATGCGATCACCGCCGACCGGAGCATCGCCGAACAGGCGACCGACGCCGAATGGTTCGACGCCGATGTGCTCATCGCCTCGGGCACCCGCACCGGCTCCCCGACGGAACCGCGCGAGGTCGACGACGTGCGTAGCGGCACGAACCTACCGGTCATCGTGGGCTCCGGCCTCTCGGCCGACCAGGTCCCGGCGCTCTTCGCATCGGCCGACGGCGCGATCGTCGGGCAGTGGCTGAAGACCGACGGGCGCTGGTGGAACCCGGTCGATCCGCGCCGGGTGGAACAACTGATGACGGCCGTCCGCAAGGTCAGGGACGCGCAATGACGCTGCTGACGGAGGCGACCGGCGTCTTCGCAGCCGCGGAAGGCTCCGGGCCCTGCGTAGTGGCGTTCCTGTGCAAGCGACGCCCGTCCGTTCAAGGGCGCGAAAGCGAGAAGCTTGCGACAACCTGTTTCATCTCCGCAAGCGAGCAGTTCTTGGCTCGCTTGACTTCGCCAGAACGATAAGAGAGCGCCAACCAATGCCGAGCCCTGTCAAAGTCCTCTTCGCCGGCGAGTCGTGGATGACCCACAGTCTCCACATCAAGGGCTTCGATTCCTTCGAAATGTCGTCCTACCATGAGGGCGGCACTGCAATGATCGCGGCCATGCGGGATGGCGGTGTCGAGGTGACCTACCAGCCGAGCCACGTCGCGATGAACGACTTCCCCTACGAGCGGGAAGCGCTGGACAGGTTCGATGTGGTGATCCTCAGCGACATCGGCGCCAACACATTGTTGCTGCCAGACCGTGTCGCGATCCGCTCGGAAGCCTCGCCCAATCGGCTGCACCTCATCCGCGATTTCGTCGTGGGGGGCGGCGGTCTCCTAATGGTGGGCGGCTATCTCACCTTTCAGGGCATCCAGGGCAAGGGCAACTATAAGGGGAGCGCCGTCGAGGAGGTGCTGCCGATCGAGTTCTTCGCGCATGACGACCGCAACGAGCAGCCGCAGGGCGTGACGCCGACGATCGTCGAGGCGGGCCATCCCGTGCTCGCCGGCCTGTCGGACTGGCCGCGTTTCCTCGGCTACAATCGATCGACGGCGCGGCCGGACGCGACCGTGCTGGCGCGCTTCGGCGGTGACCCGTTCATCGCGGTCCGTGAACCTGGCCAGGGGCGCAGTGCGGTGTTCTCGTCCGATTGCGGGCCGCACTGGGGCCCACCAGCCTTTCTCAACTGGGCGGGCTACGGACCGCTCTGGATCAATCTCGTCACCTGGCTCGCCGGCCGAAAACGCCCAGCGTAGACGGCGGCCTGGCACAGGTCGTGCCTTTGCCGCGTGTACAACAACTCGGTTAGCCGAAGGCTTCGGCCTTCAATCTTGGAGCATCATACCATGCAAGCGCGCCAACTCACTCCGCTCTGGTCGGCATTGGACCGTATCAGGTTCGTCGCCCTTGCCGGCACCCTCCTGGCCGGCTCGGCCGGCTTGGTGCGGGCCGCCGACGGCATGGTGGGTGGCGAGTTCGCCCTAAAGGGCCAAGTGACCTCGACGGTCGGACCCAACGGTGCGAAGGGCGAGCCTGCGAGCGTCCTGACCTTCACGGATAAGGAGATCAAGAAGCTACAGGCGGGCAAGTACTCGGTCGCTCTGCTGTTCCAGACGAGCTCCGATTGGGCCAATGCGGTGACGCTCGGCGCGCAGGATGAGTTGAAAGCGCTCGGCATCGAGGTCGCCGGCCTCAGCAATTCCAACTACAGCGCCTCCGACCAGGCGCATGCGGTCGGAACCATGCTGGCCAAAAAGCCCTCGGGCATCGTTGTGTGGCCCGTAAACCCGGACGAACTGAAGCCCGCACTCCAGAAGGCATCCGATGCCGGGGTCAAGCTCGCGCTGATCAGCAACATGCCGACGGGCTTCCAGCAAGGGAAGGATTATGTCGGCCTCGTCGGCGACGACCTCTTCGCTATGGGCCAGAAGACCGCGCAGGGGCTCGCCAAGGCGATCGGCGAAGAGGGTGACATTGGCTTTCTCTATTTCGATGCCAATGCCTATGTGGTGAACCAGCGCGACGCGGCTTTTCGGACCACGATCGAGAAGGAATTTCCCAAGATCAAGATCGCGGCCACGCAAGGCTTCTCCGACCCGGCCCGTGCCGTCCAGATCGCCAGCGCCATGATCCTGCAAAACCCGAAGCTGAAGGCCATCTACGCTCCCTGGGCCGAGCCTGCGGCCGGCGTTCTGCAGGCGATCCGCACGGCGCATCGCACGGATATCGCGGTCGGCACCATGGATCTGTCGAACACGGTGGCGGTCTCGCTCGTCCAGGGCGCCGCCATCAAGGCGCTCACGATCGACGATCCCTATTCCATCGGCAAGTCGCTGGTCGCCGAGCTCGGCTATGCCCTGATCGGCAAGAAGGCTCCCGCCTACATCCAGGTGCCGGCCATTCCCGTGACCAAGGAGAGCATCCTCGACGCCTACGCCAAAAGCTACCACGCGGCGCCGCCGCCCGAAGTCACGCAGGCCTTGGGCAAGGAGTGACCGACGTTCGTTCCTTCGAGGACGGCAGATGCCCATCTTGATGCTGAGCCGGCTGTGTAGCGACCGAACCGAAAGGTGACAGGCGGATGGAATGCGGGACGAGATGGGTCGATGCAGGCTCGTTGATCCGATGATCGATCAGCCCACCATCACAGCCGACAAATCGGCCGCGGCGCGAACGCCCGGCCTGACGGACCGTCGCGGCTTTCGCTGGGCTGATCTGACCGTCTACCTCGGCTTCGTACTCGTCTTCGCCTTCTTTGCCGTGACGCTGCGCGACAAGGGCTTTCTCAGCACGCAGAACGCCACCTCGATCGTCTCGCAAGTCACCCCGATCGCCCTCATGGCGTTCGGGGCGGTCTTCGTTCTGACTGCGGGAGAGATCGATCTGTCGATCGGCTCGGTCGTCGCCATGTCGGCGCTCTTCACGGCTTTGGGGCTCCGCCATTTTGGCCTGCCGGTGGGCATTGCCTTCGGTGTCCTCACGGGCGTCGGCTCCGGTCTGCTCAATGGACTCCTGATTGTCGGCCTAAGGGTGCCGTCCTTTCTCATCACGCTCGGCACCATGCAGCTGTTCAGCGGCATTGCCCAGATGTCGACGCAGTTGCGGGACGTGCCGATCCTGAACGAGACCTATGCGACTCTGTTCGGTTCGGGCACTATCGGTCCGCTATCGGATGCGGTCGTCTGGCTCGCGATCGGCGCCGTCGTGGCTCAGATCGCCTACCGCAACCTCGCCTTCGGCTGGCGCGTCATGGCGACCGGCAGCAGTGGTGCGAGCGCCCGGGCGCTCGGAGTCAACACACGGCGGGTGCGGGTCTCCGTCATGGTCATCTCGTCCTGCACGGCCGCGCTCGCCGGCATGCTATATGCGGGCGAGGTGCAGGGCGCCGTCTACACGCTGGGCTCCAGCGATCTTCTGACCGTGCTGGCCGGCGTCGTCATCGGCGGCACAAGCCTGTTCGGCGGTCAGGGCAGCATTCCCGGCGCACTGATGGGCTCGATCCTGATGGCCATGATCGTCAACGGACTCGTGCTCATGGGCGCCACCGTGCAACAGCAGATCGTGGTCCAGGGCGTCATCATCGTGATCGCCGTCGCGGTAAGCCAAAGGCAGCCCGCCGAATGAGCGCAGCCCACGAACCGGGCGAGCCGCCGCTCCTCCGTGTCTCGGGACTCGGTAAGATTTTCGGCGGCCTGCGGGCGCTCGAAGGGATCGACATCGCGGTCTGGCCCGGCGAGGTCGTGGGCCTCGTCGGCGACAATGGCGCCGGCAAGTCGACGCTCGTGCGGTGCATCGCGGGCGTCTACACGCCCGACGAGGGCGAGGTTGCGGTCAGCGGCGTCGCCATGGGCCACGGCGGTCCGAAGCGCGCAGCAGAACTCGGCATCGAAGTGGTGCATCAAGATCTGTCGCTCGTGATGCACGGCGATGTCGCGCAGAATCTCTACCTCAACCGCGAGATCCGGTCGCGCATCCCCGTGCTCGGGCAGATCGGATGGCTCGACAAACGGGCCATGCGAGCCGGCGCTCGCGCGATCTTGAACCAGGTCGGCATGGGCGGCACGGTCTCGGTCCGCCAGCGCATACGCGATCTCTCGGGCGGCCAGCGCCAGTGCGTCGCCATTGGCCGCGCGGTCGGCTGGAGCCGGAGGATCGTGTTTCTCGACGAGCCGACTGCCGCGCTCGGCGTGCGCCAGACCCGCCATGTTCTCGATTTGATCGCGCGTCTTCGCGAGCAGGGCATCGCGGTCGTTCTGATTACCCACAACATGGAGCAGGTGCTAGAGGTTTGCGACCGGGTCCTCGTCCTGCGGCTGGGGCGCAAGGTGGCGGACGAGCGGGTCGCAAACCTCGATGGACCGACGCTTGTCGGCTATGTGACCGGTCTGCGCCGGGCGGAAGCCTAAGCGATGCGCCGCGAAATCCGGATCGGGCTATGCCCAAGCGGAGAGGCCCTCGACGGCTGGATCCGCGTGCTACGCCAGGACCGGCTCCCGTGGGACCGGGTCGATGGCCCGGATCGGCCCATCATCGTGTTCGATGGCGCGCTCCCGGCGTGGTGCGGGGGCTTCGTCGAACGTGGCGGCGTCGGGGTGGTGACGGGCGCGCCGAAAGCCGACACGCTGCTTGGCCCGAGCGTTACCGCAACCCTGACCCGGTTCCGGCCACCCGATCGCGACCGCGAAGCCGTCCTGCCCTGCCTCGCCCGGATATTCGACGGAAGCGGTGCTGGCGAGATTCGCCTTCACGAAAACCGCAAGGCGCGCAGCGGCAACCTGGCGGATATTCGCCCCGCTGTTTTGACACGCCGCCATGGCCAGGGCTGGCTGATCTTCACCGGCCTGCCGCTTGCCACCCACCTTCGCGCCGTCGGCGACAGTTTGAGGAGTTTCACCGAGGCCTCGAACGTCACCGAGCGGGTCGCCACCGTGGACAAGGCCGAGATCGCCGACACCATGACCTGGATGCTCGCGCGGGCCTTCACTAGGCTCGAGCTGCCCTTCGTCCGCGTCGCACGCTATCCGAAGTCGGCCCCCTCGATCTTCCTCTTCCGCGTCGACGTCGACGGCCTGTTTGGCGCGAACTGCCGCGCGATCGCCGACGTCGCCGCGGCACACGGCATCCGGGGCTCATTCTACTTCAACAAGGCGCTCTGCACTGCCCATCCGGGCGAACTGTCCCGCGAGTGGCTCGCCGCCCATGAGGTCGCCCACCATGGCGATGTCCATGACCTGTTCGATGCGGTCGAGCGGAACACGGTCAATCTACGAGGTGGCATGGATTGGGTCGAGCAGCGTCTCGGCGTCAGAACAACCGGCTACGTGGCCCCGCGCGGTCTTTGGAACAATTCGCTGGACCAGGCGATGGCCAGCCTCGGCCACGTTTATTCGTCCGATTTCGGGCTCGATTTCGATTCGCTGCCCTTCTTCACCGAAGCCGGCGTTTTGCAGATCCCGGTCCATCCCTTTTCGCCTGAGCGCTTCGCGGTTCATCAGGAGGATGCGGGCCTTGGACCACCGAACAGCCGCGCGGTGCTGCATCACTTCCTGACCGCACTCGACCGGCAGGTCGCTTTGCGCCGGCCCACCCACCTTTACGGACATCCCGAAGTGCTCGGCCGCATGGCGCAGGATGTCTTGCCCTCGCTCTTCCTTGCGGTCGCCCGCCTGGGCCTACCCAGTATGGCTGTGGCCGAATTTGCCGCCTGGTGGATCCAGCGGGACCGGACCGAGCTCGCCCTGTTCACAGACGGCGACGGAAACATCGAGGTGGAAACGACCGGCGAGGCTCTTGAAGCCTATTCCGAACCCGGCGGACGCGTCATCCTCGATGGCGCGACGCACGTTCTGACACCCGCATCCTGGACGGTTCTCCCGCGCAACAAGGGCCAAGCTTGAAAGAAAGGCAGCCCCATCGCTTTCTCTGCATCGGCGATATCGACGTCGATATCCTGATCGGCGTCGATCGCTTGCCGACACGCGACGGCAAGGTCAACGGGGAACACCTGCAGCGCGTCCCCGGCGGCATGGCCGGCAACGTGGCCGTGGCGCTGGCACGCCTTGGTGGGGCAGTACGGATCCTGGGCCGCGTCGGCGACGATGACGAGGCCGCCTTTGCGCTCGATGGACTTGCGCGGGCGGGCGTCGATGTGGCCTGTGTGGTTCGGCTCCAGGGCGTGCGCACCTTCAGCTGCATCGGACTGATCACGCCGGACGGGGAGAAGTCGCTCGTCAAGCTGATGACGCCCGCCTATCGGCCGAGCGCCGCGGATATGACGGCGGAGGTCTGCAGGGGCGTGACCCATGTCCACCTCACCTCCTTGGGCGACCCAGCGCTATGCCGTCGCGTCCTCGATGTCGCACAGGCGTGCGGGGCCACCACCTCGGTCGATGTCGAGCGGGCCGATTGCCCGGCGGACCCTGCCGAGCTCGGAGCGGCGATCACGGGCTTCGATCTGGTTTTCTGCAACGTCGAGGCGCGGGCCTTCCTAGACGAACAACTCGATGAACAACTCACCGCTCTGTCCCCGACGATCGTTACGACACTTGGCGCGGCGGGGGCGCGTGTTCAGGACGGCGCGGAGTGTTTCGAGGTCGCCGGTTTCCCGGCGGACGTCCTCGACACCACCGGCGCGGGCGATTGTTTCGCGGCGGCCTGCCTGCACGCGCGCCTCGTGCAGCGTCTCGTCTGGCTGGAAGCCCTTCGCTTTGCCAACCAGGCCGCAGCGCTGTCCACACAAGGTTACGGCGCGCAAGCGGCTTTGCCGAGCCTCAGCGACATCGAAGCGGCACTGGCGCTATGACGTTGGCCGGGGAACCGGAACACGGGAGGAAGCCATGTTTCTCCAGACTTTGAGACTTCGAAACCCGGGTCTCCTCGAACAGGCGATCGCGCTACATCAAGCCGGCGCTATCCCGGCTAACACCTATGTGATCGATCTCGATGCGGTCGCCAGGAATGCGGCGCTGATCCGGACCGAGGCCCACGGGGCCGGTCTCAAGGTCTTCGCCATGACCAAGCAGATGGGCCGGAACGGCGATTTCTGCCGTGCCGTGAAGGCGGGCGGGATCGACAAGGCGGTCGCGGTTGACATGGAATGCGCCCGGGCCTGCGCCCGCGCCGGGCTCGGCATCGGTCACCTCGGTCATCTCGTTCAGGTGCCGCGCCACGAAGCGCGAGCCGGCGGGGCCTTGGCGCCGGATTTCTGGACTGTATTCAATCGGGAGAAGGCTGGCGAGGCTGCCGGCGCCGCCCAGATCCAAGGACGACGCCAAGCACTGCTGGCGCGAATCCATGCCGCTGGAGACCGCTTCTACAGCGGGCACGAGGGGGGCTTTCCCGCCGAGGACATCACGGCCGTTGCCGATGAATTGGATCGGCTGGAGGGGGGAAGCTTCGCCGGGATCACGACATTTCCGGCACTGCTGTTCGAAGATCGAAGCGGGACGGTCGGCCCCACGCCCAATCTCGCGACGCTGGCCCGCAGTGTCGAGGCGCTGCATAAGGCGGGTCGTCGCGATATCGAAGTCAATGCGCCCGGCACCACCTCGGCGGTGACGATCCGCATGCTGGCGGACCATGGGGCGACGCAATGCGAACCCGGCCACGGCCTCACCGCCACGACCCCGCTTCATGCGGTTAGCGACCTCCCGGAGACGCCTGCCGTCTGCTACGTGAGCGAGGTCTCCCACCGGCACGCCGGCCGAGCCTATTGTTTTGGTGGCGGCCTCTACATCGATCCGGTTTTTCCCGACTATCATGTGAAAGCGGTGGTCGGTCACACGCCGGAGGCTGCGGCGGGTCACATCTGCAGCGTGGATATTCCGCCTCCTGCCGCCATCGATTATTACGGAATGATCGACGCTTCCGGCCCGGGAGCGCCCGAAGTAGGGGACACCGTGGTGTTCGGCTTTCGCCCTCAGGCCTTCGTTACCAGGGCCTACACAATCGGCCTTTCGGGCATGGGAATCGGTCAAGTGCGGGTTCATGCGGTTCACGACTCCTTCGGGAGGCCGATCGACGTTTTTCCCTGACCGGAGCCACAATTTTCAGAGCTATGCGGGAGTTCGAGTCACGCGGCGGTCAGACGGCATGTCGTTCAGGTCGCCGCCCGCTGGCACCTTATGGAAAACGCGAGCACGGCCTTCCTCGACGCCGTTCGCAAATCGGTCCGTCCGATCCGCGCCTCGATCGGCGCTACGGCGATCAACCCCAAAACTGCTCACTTCCGCAAAACGACTCCAGTACGAAGGCTTTCTTCGGCGCGAAGATGCCGATGCCGCCATCCTGGCCCTGTCGAAGTCCGTGTGCCGATCAATCAGATCGTGAAGCGAACGGGACATAAAAAACCCCTGTGCTTTGAGTTCTGAACCCACACCATCGAGGTCCTCTTGACGCAGCGCAATGGATTCCCTGAGCCTACAGGCGGCATAGGCACCTTCTGCAATGGATCCCACCCCATCCGGTCGCCGATGTCTGCTTCGTCCCGTTCATTGGCCAAAGCGGACAAGCAGCTTCCGTGAAGAGTTTCGGACGCCGGTAGGCGTACGAAAGTCGCCGAGGAACGAACCCGCGAGGTCCAGGTCACATTATGGGGATTTGAGGTTTATGCGCGTGGTGGAGCGCGGTCCAACGGTGCTGGAAGGGCTGCCGGCCTGATCTCGGTGGCAGAGTGCCTGGATAGCCGGACCGGTGGAAGACGCCGTTTCACAGTGAAGTGGACGCGTATCGGATTGTCACTGGCGAGCGACACGCGTCGGATCGTTCGTCGGAGCGACAATGCTGCGACGGAGAGGAAGATCGGGCCGTGCCGGGTCACGACATCACTCCGGTTGTCGCGGCGGCGTCGGGTGGTGCGCGCGGCTGCATCCAGCGCGCAAAGGTCTCCATGATGCGCATGCGCCCGCCGCAGCAAGGACAGGGCCGAGGCTGATCGGACGGCGGCTCCGCAGCCTTGACGGGATCCGGCGGCGGCGGGACAGCCAGCAGTTCGCGGGCGCGGGCGATGTTGGCCTTGCGCGTGGCGCTGGCGAGCAGCCCGTAGTGGCGGATGCGGTGAAAGCCACGCGGCAGGACGTGCAGCAGGAAGCGGCGGATGAACTCGTGGGTTGCGAGCGTCATGACCTGCTGGCGGTCATCACCGTCGCGTCGGTAATCCTTGTAGCGGAAGGTGACGCCGGTTTCGTCGAAGGCGATCAGGCGCCGGTTCGAGATCGCAACCCGGTGTGTGTAGCGGGCGAGGTAGGCCAGCACCGCTTCTGGTCCGGTGAAGGGTGCCTTGGCGTAGACGATCCACGGCTTCTGCCTGACCGGTGCGAGATGGCGCAGGAAGACGTCGCGGTCGGCGAGGTGGGCCTGTGCGCCGAAGAAGGCAAGCTTGCCGGCGTGATGAAGTTCGGTCAGCCCGGTCAGGAACAACCGTCGGAATAGCTTGCCGAGCACCCGGACGGGCAGGAGGAAGCCGGGCCGCGCGGTGATCCACCGGGTGCGGTCGAGCGAGAAGCCGCCGCCGGGCACGATCATATGGACGTGCGGATGGTGCGTCATGGCCGACCCCCAGGTGTGGAGCACGGCCGTGATGCCGATGCGGGCGCCGAGATGCTTCGGGTCGGCGGCGATCGTCAGCATCGTCTCGGACGCGGCGCGGAACAACAGGTCGTAGACGACGGCCTTGTTCTGCAAGGCGATGTCGGCGATCTCGGCCGGCAGGGTGAAGACGACGTGGAAGTATCCGACCGGCAACAGGTCGGCCTGGCGCTCGGCCAGCCAAATTCGCGCTGCTGCGCCCTGGCACTTCGGGCAATGCCGATTGCGACAGCTGTTATACGCGACACGGAGATGACCGCAGGCGTCGCAGCCCTCGACATGACCGCCGAGGGCGGCCGTCCGGCAGGTCTGGATCGCCGACATGACCTTCAACTGAGAGAGGCTCAGATGCCCTGCCTGGGCGGCACGGTAGCCCGCTCCTGCGGCCCGGAAGATATCGGCGACCTCCAGCGAGGTACGCAACGCCTCAGCCGCCGGGCGCTCCCTGGTCGGGCACGAAGAGACCGAGCCTGTCGAGCGGACTGGTCACGGCGCGCACCGTGCGGGTCGCCACCTTGGTGTAGAACGCCGTGTTCTCCAGCTTGGCATGGCCGAGCAGCGCCTGGATGACGCGGATGTCGACGCCGTCCTCCAGAAGGTGCGTGGCGAAGCTGTGGCGGAGCGTATGCGGCCCGACCCGCTTGGCGATGTCCGCAGCCCGCGCTGCCTCGACGACGATCCGGTGCAATTGCCGGGTGCTGATCGGCTTCCCTGCGTGCTGGCCCGGAAACAGCCAGCCCTTGGGGTGCATCACGCCCTGCAGCCGGCCGGCCTTCCACCACTGGCGCAGGAGGACGAGCATGTCCGCCGAGAGCATGGCATTGCGATACTGCCCGCCTTTACCGCGCTCGACCTTGAGCAGCATGCGCTCGCTGTCGATATCGGCGACCTTGAGGCTCGCGACCTCTGCGACGCGCAGGCCTGCGCCATAGGCGACCGACAGCGCCGCCTGGTGCTTGAGGCAGGTCGTCGCGCCGAGCAGGCGGGCGACTTCGTCGGGGCTCAGCACCACCGGCAGCTTGCGCGGATGCGTCACCCGGACGAGCCTGCGTGCGAGATCGGGCCGGTCGAGCGTCTGCGTGAAGAAGAACCGCAGCGCCGACACGATGATGTTCATCGTCGGCACCGGAACACCAGCCTCGCGCTGCTCGACTTGGAAGCGGCGCAGATCCTCGGCCGTCGCCGTGTCGGGCCGGCGCCCCATGAAAGTGGCGAAGCGCCCGACGTCACGGATATAGTTGCGCTGGGTCTCGTGCGAGAACCGGCGCATGTTCATGTCGTCGATCAGGCGCTGGCGCAGCGGGCTGATCGGGGCAGCTGGAATGAGATCGTCCATCGCAGAGTTCCTTGGGTGAAAGGAACCCCGATGCTCCGCCGCCGCCCGGCGTCGCTCAACGGGCGCGCAACAGTCCTGATTCTATGTCAACCTCGCCAGGCGAGCCCTCCCGCGTAGCGGTTCGTTCATCGGCCAAGTGCCGACGTTCAGGGGTTGCCACCTTGCGGACGTTCAAGCGTCAGCGCTGGCTGACTTATGTCGTACTTCGCCGTGGATAGTTACGGCATGTGAGGTGATGGCTGGCTATATGTCGCCTGGAATGTCATTTCGGCGAGCCATCTCTTGAATTCTGGATTATCGCTGAACTGTTTAAATAATTCTGTATCATCTCTCATCAGACCGATGATAACGGCACCAAGCGCCTTGTCGTGCTCAATCCGAGCATTCTGCCTATCTGAGTTCTGCTTTGCATTCTGATAAGCAGGGTTAGCCGCAACCTTGTCCGGGATCACGGTCGCGATCAGACGCCGAATGCGGTCACCGTCCTCCCAAGTGATGTTTCCGAACAGGTCGTTGAACCCGCGGATGATGTTCGACAACCGCTCCAATTCCGGTTCCGAGCTGTGTCCGCCGCCGTCGGTCGGGACGGGTACGATCTCGGCATCCTGGTCTGCCAACTGGATTCGCTGCACCCCCTGTTTCTCGACGCGGTAGCTGTCCATGTCGATGGCTTCGAGAATGCCTCTCGACAGGTCCTCCTCGCGCGGAGCCGGCAGCTTCGGAATCAGCAGGTTCAGGAAGATCGACAGCCTTTCCCATTCCGCATTCGTGAAGGACAGGACGGCAGCGAGGAAGGCGTAGGTCCGGACAAAGGCCTTGGCCTTGCCTTTGAAGTCGACCTGTCCATCCTCGTCCAAATCGGTCTTGTAGGCCGCCCCACAGGCATCGAGAATCGGATCGATCTGGGGTCGACCCGCGCCTGCGAGATAAAGCTCGACCACGCGATCGCGGACTCCCGACTGATAAATCTCGTAGTCGTCCAACGCCGCCTTGAGGTCGTGCAGCTTGTTGGGGTCAGTCTCGTCGCTGAGAATCGTCGTCCGATAGAAGGTCTCGAACGACGTCCAGATCGTCTCGGTGTCGTTCACGAAGTCGAGCACGAAGGCATCGTGCTTCTGCGGGTGAGCCCGATTCAGCCGCGACAGCGTCTGCACCGCCTTGATGCCCGACAGCGCCTTGTCAACGTACATCGTGTGCAGCAGGGGCTGGTCGTAGCCGGTCTGGAACTTGTCGGCGCAGATCAGGAAGCGATAGGGGTCCTTCTCGATCTCATCGGCGATGTTCTTCGACGGAAAGCCATTGAGGGTCGCCTCGGTCACCTTGGCGCCGCCGAATTCATGCTCGCCCGAGAAGGCGACGATTGCGCGATACGGGCTCTTGCGTTCGTCGAGGTAGGCGCGGACGGCGTGGAAATACTGGATGGCGCGCTCAATGCCGGAGGTCACGATCATCGCACGCGCCTGCCCGCCGATCTTGTTCAGCGCCAGCACCTGCTCGTGAAAGTGGTCGACCATGATCTCGGCCTTGAGGCGGATCGCGTGGTCGTCGCTCTCGACATAGCGGCGCAGCTTCTTCGTCGCGCGCTTGACGTCGAACTCCGGGTCGGCCTCGACGGTCTTGACCAACCGATAATAGTTGTCGACCGGCGTATAGTAGCGCAAGACATCGAGGATGAACCCTTCCTGGATGGCCTGCTTCATCGTGTAGCTGTGGAACGGGCGGTGCTTGACCTTGTCGCCTTCGGGGTACGATTCGCCGAAGATCTCCAGCGTCTTGTTCTTCGGCGTCGCCGTGAACGCGAAATAGCTCGCGTTCGGGAGCATCTTGTGGCTTTCCATAAGGGCGTTGATCTGGTCCTCGACGCTCTCCGCGTCGTCGTCAGCCCCGGCCAGCGCGGCGTTCAGCGCGGAGGCGGCCTTTCCGCTCTGGCTGGAGTGGGCTTCGTCGATGAGGATCGCGAAGCGGCGGTCGCGGTGCAGCGTGCCGATGTCGTCGAGGATGAAGGGGAATTTCTGGACCGTCGTGATGATAATCTTCTTGCCGTCGGTGATGAAGCGCCGGAGGTCGCCGGAATGCTCGGCATGGCCGACCGTCGCCCCGACCTGCGCGAACTGCTTGATGGTGTCGCGGATCTGTTCGTCGAGGATGCGGCGGTCTGTCACCACGATGACGGAGTCGAAGACCTGCCCCGCGGCGCCTTCGAGCCGCACGAGGTGGTGCGCCAGCCACGCGATGGAGTTCGACTTGCACGATCCCGCCGAATGCTGGATCAGCACGCGCCGGCCCGCGCCCTCGATCAGGCAGTCGGCCAGCAGCTTGCGGACGACGTCGAGTTGGTGGAAGCGCGGGAAGAGCTGGTCCCGCCTGACCTTGCCGGTCTTCCGGTCGCGACGCTCGACGATCCGCGCGTAGTTCTCGATGATGTCTGTGAGGCCGGGCGGGGTGAGGATCTCCTTCCAAAGATAGTCCGTCTTCAACCCTGCCGGGTTCGGCGGGTTGCCGGCCCCGTCGTTCCAGCCCTTGTCGAAGGGCAGGAACCAGGAGGCCTTGCCCTTGAGATGCGTGCAGAACATCACCCGCGCGTCGTCGACCGCGAAGTGGACCATGCAGCGGCCGAACTCGAATAGCTTCTCGCGCGGATCCCGGTCGCGTCTGTACTGCTCGACGGCGTCGTCGACGGTCTGCTTGGTAAGGTTGTTCTTGAGCTCGAAGGTGGCGACCGGCAGGCCGTTGACGAACAGCGCCAAGTCGAGCGCGTGGGCCGTGTCGTCCCGGCTGTAGCGGAGCTGGCGCGTGACGGAGAAGCGGTTCAGCGCGAAGAGCCCGGCCGCCTTGACGTTGCCGGGCGAGGGCGTGCCGTAGAACAGCGCCACCTCGTGCGGCCCGTGCTTGATCCCGTGCCGGAGCACGTCGATGACGCCGCGCTTGCCGACCTCGCCCTGCAGCCGGGCCAGGACCTTCTGGCGCGTCGGGCCGTCCCGGTCGAGGTCGAGCGCTGCCAGCAGCGGCGGCTGCGTCGCGGCCACGAAGGCGCGCAACTGGCCGAGGTCGACCGTCCAGCCGCGGTCGTAGCTCTTCGAGTCGCCGAGCCGCCAATCGTGCAGGCCGACGAAGGGCTTCGGCTCCTCGGCGAAGCCGCCTCCGGCCGCTGCTGTGGGCTGCCCCGTCATGTCGGCGACGATGAGGGCCTCCAGGCCCTTCTCGGACGTGTCGGTCTTCATGTGACCTCGATCAGCGTTTCGCCGCGCGCCAGCGCGGCCAGCACGTCCGGCAGCACCGCCGCGAACCAGGCCAGCAGGTTGCGCCGCCGCGTGTTCGGCAGCCGGATCCAGACCACGGGAGGCCCGTCCGCGGCCGACATTCTGCGCCGCGCGAAGTCCTCGTCCTTAGTGACGATCGCGGCGGACGTCGCCCGTGCGTGGTCCCAGATGGTGACGTCGCCCGCCGCCTGCATCCCGAGGTCGCCGACATGCGCCGCCGCATGTCCCTCCGCTTCGAGCCAGCGGGCCAGGGCCGGCGGCAGCTGCGCGTCGACCAGGAAGCGCATCAGGCCACGCGCAGCACCGGATGGTCGCTCTGCCGCGCGGCATATTCGAGCGCCGCGGTGATGTCGCCGTCCTCCAGCAGCGGATGGTCCGCCAAGACCTCGGCGCGGTCGGCGCCGGCGGCCAGTAGGTCCAGCACGTCCCGCACGCGGATGCGCAAGCCCCGCAGGCAGGGCCGGCCGCCGCACTGGCCAGGGTCGACGGTGATCCGATGGAGTTCGCTCAACCCTCGCCTCCCGACTGGGACGTGATTGCCGGTTGAGCCATCATAGCGGCGCGCGGCGAAAAGGACAGAGTCAGGCGGCGATCTCTTCGTCCTCGAACGCTTCGGCGGCCTCGTCGATGTCTTCCTCTTCGGTCGGTTCGTCAACCGAGCCGCTGTCGGCGGTGTCGGGCAGGCTGGCCGCAGCGGTGCGGACATCGAGTTTGCCGGTGACGACGTCGGCGATCAGGCGCGTGCGGAACTCCTGTATGAGGCTGATTTCCCTTTCGACTTCATCTAGCGATTTGTTCATCTCTCGCGTACGTTCTTCGATGCCGCGCACAATCTCGACCTGCTCATCAAAGGTGGGGAGTGGTACCATAATGTCGAAGAGGTCTTTTCGGTCGACCCCTGGCACGGCTGTTTTACCGGAATGATCTGCTTTCGATATCGTTTTGAGCAGATAAAAACACCATCGAGGTAGATTTACTTGGAAATCGCTCACGAACAAGGAAGTGTTATAAGGCCAATAATCCTCTTCGAGATAAAACACAGCTTCAGTAGAACCATATCGTCCCATCACAACTCCGGGGGCGCAAGCCTTTCGGTCGACATGTCGATCAATGATTCCCCCTGATGAAACTACGGGGTAAGGTCCTGTGATCCGTTTGTCTGCCGGCAAATCATAGCCACGCTGAAGTCGGGTCACCCACTTAAGCCGCTTCACGGCCCATCTGGCGGGTACTTTCCCTAGCCAGAGAACACCAGAGGACCGGAGCGCGAGATTCATATCGAACCCACGAGCAATAGCACCATTGATGACTGCTTGTTTCTGCTCATTCAACAGTGCAATGAGCTTCTTTTTCACGCGGATCATAGCTACCGTCTGCGCCCCGTGCCAATCCAGAAAGCGCGCAATGAGTCGCTGCTCGTCGAGCGGCGGCTGGACAAATGGAATATTTAGAAAATCAGGACGGTAAAGCCTTAGCTTGATGTCGTGATGCCTTGCGAACTGCGCAGGTACTCCGCACGGTATGCTTCAGTACGAAGGAGATAGTCGAGAAATCTCGACTCAAAATGATCGATGGATCGTGGGCGGTAGATCCCGTAGGCCGGGCTGACTATGCCAGCGTGACGACTGACGCCGACCGCGGCCATACACGCCCACATCGTATTGACCACGATGTCGCCTGGGCGGCAGACCTTGTGACCTTCATAGCTCTCGGCCATGAACATCGTGATGTTTTTCTGGCTCCGAGGCGTTACGCCAGTCTTGTGCGATACAGAGAGAAGCTCCTCGCCCCCGGTCTCCGACCGATCATCGATTTCACGGAAGGAGTATTTTGCCCTCCGAATCTGCCAGCCGTCTGGCAGAACCGGAAGCCAATCGACTCCAGTCGCCTTCATCTCCGCATAGGGGCGCAGTCCGTCGATCATCGCGCCGCCCCGATGATGTCGGCCATCAGCCCTTCGCTCTCGCGCTCCAGCGCCCGGATGTCGGCGCGGATCTCCTCCAGCGAGCGCAGGGGCTGCGGCTTGTAGAAATAGCGGGTGAAGCTGACCTCGTAGCCCACCGCCGTCTTGGCCTCGTCGACCCAGGCGTCGGGCGCGTGCGGCAGCACCTCGCGGCGCATGAAGGCCTCGATTCCGCCGGGCTCCGTCAGCGGCACCGTCTCGGTGTCGCGCAAGTCGCCGTCCGGCTCGTATTCGACGACGCAGCGCCGGCCGTCGACCGTCATCGGGAACAGGCCGCGCAGCGGGTCCACCGCCACCTTGCCGGATCTGTGGATGCGCCGGACCACAGGCACGCCGGCTTCCGAGACGCGGCCCTGCTCCTTCAGCATCTTGATCTCCTTCGGTGTGTGGACGTGCCCCGCGTCGATGCCCGTGGCGCACAGCGGCCGCTCGACCGTCACCTTGGAATAGCCGAAGGCGGCGTTGTCGAAGATGCGCGACTGCTCGGTTTCCTCGAAGGCCAGGAAGGCGCTCACGATGCGCTCGATGTCGGCGTCGCCTAACTCGCAGTTCTTCTTGCCGAGATTCTTGCGCGGCGGCCGCGACCACGCCGTCGCATCGATGAGCTGGATCTTGCCGCGCCGATGGGCCGGCTTGCGGTTGCTCAGCACCCACACGTAGGTGGCAATGCCGGTGTTGTAGAACATGTTGAGCGGCAGCGCCACGATGGCCTCCAGCCAGTCGCTCTCGATGATCCAGCGCCGGACGTTGCTCTCGCCGCCGCCCGCGTCGCCGGTGAACAGGGACGAGCCGTTGTGCACCTCGGCAATGCGGCTCCCCATCGTCGTTCCGTGCTTCATCTTGGACAGCATGTTGGCCAGGAACAGCATCTGCCCGTCGCTGGACCGCGTGACGAGGCTGTATTCGGGGTCGCCATCGTGGTCGATCAGGAAGCGCGGGTCCTTGATCCCGGCTTTGCCGCCCATGCGCTCCTGGTCGCCCTTCCAGCTCTTGCCGTAGGGCGGGTTGGACAGCATGAAGTCGAACTCGCGCGACGGGAAGGCGTCGTGCGCCAGCGTCGATTATTCCGGCCCGCCCACGATGTTGTCGGCCTCCTCGCCCTCGCCCTTGAGCAGCAGGTCGGCCTTGGCGATGGCGTAGGTTTCGGCGTTGATCTCTTGCCCGAAGAGATGCGTCGAGACCTGCTTGCCGCGCTGGGCGGCGAGGGCCTTCAAGGTCTCCTCGGCCACGGTCAGCATGCCGCCGGTGCCGCAGGCGCCGTCGTAGAGCAGGTACGTACCGGAGGTGATCCGGTCGGCGACCGGCTCGAAGATCAACCGCGCCATGAGCTTGACGGCGTCGCGCGGCGTCCAGTGCTCGCCGGCCTCCTCGTTGTTGGCCTCGTTGAAGCGGCGCACCAGTTCCTCGAACACCGTGCCTATGGCGTGGTTGTCGAGGCCCGGATGCTTCACGGATTTGTCGCCGTTCAGCACCGGCGCGGGGCCGAGGTTGACGGACGGGTCGAGAAACTTCGCGATCACGGTGCCGAGCGCGTCTGCCTTCGACAGGCGCGGGACCTGATTGCGGAACTCGAAACTGTCGAGGATCTCCTGAACGTTCGGCGAGAAGCCGTCGAGGTAGGCCTCGAAGTCGGCCTTGAGCTGTGATTGGCTCGCGGTTGCGCAGATCGCGCAGGTTGAAGCGCGATGCGTTGTAGAAGGCCTGCCCGGCCGCTTGCCGGAGGGCGGCGTCCTGGTTGGTGACCTCGGCCTTGTCGAGGTTGTCCTTCATCGACAGGACAGCGGGTTTGGTCGGCTCCAGCACGGCGTCGAGGCGGCGCAGCACCGTCATCGGCAGGATCACGTCGCGGTACTTGCCGCGAACGTAGAGGTCGCGCAGGACGTCGTCGGCGATACCCCAGATGAAGTTCGCGATCCAGTTGAGGTCGCCTTCGCGCATGCACATCCCGCCCTGCGGCGCCGACTGGCGCGCGTGCCTCCCGCACCGACGAGGCCCTTTCGTCGGATGCCGCGCCGATCATGGCACCATAGGGATGGATCAGCTGACCTGCCAAGCTTCAGGCCGCAACATGACGTTCAAGGAGAGCGCATGAGGCTGGCGGCGCTCGCCCGGGAGCAAACCTTCCGAAGGTCCGCAAAGGATCAACATCAGGCCATTGCCGATGGGTGTTCGGGCTCTCGGATCTCCGCGGACCTGACCACACCGGGGCGGCGATCACGGACCTCCCTGCCCTGCCACCACTCATGACCGCTCGGCCATAGCCTCGGTGAGTGCGATGGCTACCTTGAGGTCGCGGTCGGTGAGCCCACGGGCGAGTTCCCTCAAACGAGCCTCCATCTGGGCCCGCTCGTGCGTCAGAGGCAGAGACGCGTCGAGCCCCTCGAGGAAGTCGACCAGCGGCACAGCCAGGACGCGGCCGAGGTCCACCAACGTCTCGAGCGTGGGAAGCTGCAAGCCTCGCTCGATGTTCGACACGCTCTCGGGCGTGCGCCCGATCAGCCCTGCCAGGCCCTCCTGGGTCATCCCTGCCCTGCGCCGCGCCGCCTGCACGGTCAGCCCCAGCCGTCGTCTCAGCTCATCCGCCATGACCCAAAGCGTGGCTGTGGGCCTTGGACTTGACTACGAAGCACACTTCGCAAGTGTACCGCCATGCCGAAGCGGGCTTCGCTCGACGCCCGTTATCCCGAACCCAGCTGCGGTTCGGCTCGGCCCGCGCGAGAGGGTGAGCTGTGAATACGGGAACCGGCGTCTTCGTGCTGAGAGACGAAACAACGCTCGTGGCCATGCAGGCCGCGAGCTTCGCCTCCGAGGACGACTTCCAGCGCCTGCTCGCGTCCTTTCCGGAACTGCTCGCGGGCGACCAGATCGACAGCGAGAGCCCGGGCCGCTTCATCCTCGTGGCGCGCGAGCAGGCGATCGCTTCTGAGGAAGGCGGCGGCGGCCGCTGGTCGCTCGATCACCTGTTCCTCGACCAGGACGGCATCCCGACCCTGGTCGAGGTGAAGCGCGGCACCGACACCCGCATCCGGCGCGAGGTCGTGGGACAGATGCTCGATTACGCCTCCAACTCGATCCTGCACTGGCCCGTCGACGAGCTGAGGGCCAGGTTCGCGGCGCGGTGCATGGCCGATGGCGACGAGCCCGGGGCCGCCCTCGGCCGGCTGATCGGTCCGGACGGCGATCCCGACGGCTTCTAGGAGCAGGTGAGGACCAATCTCACGGCCGGTCGCATCCGCCTGCTGTTCGTGGCCGACCGCATCCCCTCGGAACTGCGCCGCATCGTCGAGTTCCTCAACCGGCAAATGCAGCCGGCGGAGGTGCTGGCGATCGAGCTGCGCCAGTACGAGGGCCAGGGCTTGAAGACCCTCGTGCCGATCGTGCTCGGCCAGACCCAGGACGCCATACAGAAGAAAGGCACGGCCAACCGCCCTGCCCTGCCGAAGCGCGCCTGGACCGAAGACAGTCTGCTCGCCGACATGGAGAGCCGCGCCGAGCCTGCCGTGGTCGAGGCCGCCCGCAAGCTAATCTCCTGGATCAATCGCAATGCCGATCGCGTCGACTTCAACAGCAACCCGCGCTGGGGGTCGATGATGCCGGAGTTCCAGGTCGGCACAGTCACAGTTCCGGGGCCATTCCGGATCTGGACCGACGGCGCCATCAACTTTACGTTTCAGTACTTGGTGGGTCGTCCGATTTTCGGCGAGATCTCACGCCGCGAGGAGTTGCGCCGGCGACTGAACGAGATCGACGGCATCGCGCTCGGCGAGGACACGATCAGCAAGCGGCCGCAGCTCCGGCTCGCGGTGCTCACGGTTCCCGACGCGATGGATAGCTTCCTCGGCGTCATGGACTGGTTCGTGGCCGAGCTGCGGAGGGTTTCTCCGCTTCAGGCCGAGACCGTCGAGGGGCTTGCCGGGACTTGAGGTGCATCGATCGCGATCGTAGCGCGCCTCCATGAGGCCGCACGAAAATCGCTTGGAATGGCAAGAACTGGCCGAGAGCAGAATGGCTGCTCTGGAGAACGGGCAGTAGAGAAGCGGCCAGGCCTTTCACCTGACCGGCCCGAAGAGACTCGCTTGCAAACATTTCGAGAAGCTTGTCCAGTTCCGTTCTGCAGCCCACAACCCAGGCCGAATAATTAAAATCAAATTTCGATGAATATCCCGTCCCTGTAAGTCCGGGTACCGACGCCATCGACTGCGGCCGAGCCGATCCGTAGATCAATCCGCTAAGGGTCGCGGCTGTCAAGGTTTTCGGCTTCGTCGGCACCGCGGCGGCGGTCGGCAACGCCTTTCTTCATGACGCCGGCCAGCGCGCGCGGGAGCTGCCGGTCGCCCTGGACGAGCTTCTGGGCCGAGCGGTCCGGCACTCCCGACGTGGAGGAAGACGCGACGCTGGCGAGAAAGGCGGCGATCACCGGGACCTTGTCCGCTGCACGCCGGTAGGCCAGGAAATGCTGCGACTCGAAGGCGTATGTGCGCGGCTGGATGGCCCGCAGCTCGCCGCTCTGTTCCCAGCGCTCGGCGATATGGCAGGGCAGGAAGCCCAGATAATGCCCCGACAGGATCAGCATCGTCTGCGCTTCCATCTGCAGCACGGAGGCGGCAGCCTTCGGGTGGCCGATCCGGAACAGGTCCTCGAGCTGGCGATAGCCGCGCACCGACAGTCGCGCCGTCTCGATCTGGCGGCGGCTGATCGCCTTGTCGGGCAGGTCGAACAGCGGATGGCCGTGGCCGCAATAGAGCCGATGCGCCTCCCGGAACACCGGCTTGTAGACCACCCCCGGCGCGCGCTGGGAGAAGGGACCCACGACGACGTCCAGGCGGCCTTCGGCGACGGCCTGTTCCAGTTCCAGGGGCGTCGCCTGGACGAGATCGACGAAGACGTCGAAATCGGGCTCCAGCATGCGGCGGATGGCATGCTGCAGGCCGATGACGGCGCTCGAGATCACGCCGTCCACGATGCCCAGCCGCAGGCGCCCCGTCAGCCGTCCGCTCGCCGCACCGACACGATGCCGGAACTCGTCGATGTCGAGGAACAGCTTGGTTGCCGCGTTATAGGTGGCCTGGCCGAGGTCGGTCAGGCGGAAGACCTTGCGGCTGCGCACGCAAAGCTGCCCGCCGATCCGCTTCTCGAGACCGCTCAGATGCATGCTGAGGGTCGAGGGCGACAGGTTCAAGGTGATTTGCGCGCCCGCGAAGCCGCGCGCGTCCACCAGCGCGATGAACACGCGCAGGAGGCGCAGGTCGATCGTGTCCAAGCGTCGCATCGACCCTCGCGAAGTTTGGCGTTTCTCGATCCAACGTTCGATTAATTTTGCTATCTTGCCAAGGCGCGCTGGTCGAGCATGGCCTCCTATCCACGGGGGACGACCTGATGAAGCGTGCATTGGCCTCCGCGGCCGTCGCGGCCTGCCTGTTCTCGGCTGTCCAGGCGCAGGCCGCCGATACGATCCGCATCCTTTCGCCGACCTGGTCGGGTTATGCGCCGGTCTTCGTCGCCAGCGACCTCGGCTACTTCAAGGCCATGGACCTTACCGTCGACCTCAAATTCGATGACGAGCGCGCCGACGTGATGGCCGCCATGGACCGCGGCGACATCGAGATGGACATGCGCACGGTCGGCGAATACCAGGGCCGCCCGCGCAACGAGAAGACGCCCGGCGTGCTCATCGGCACCATCGACGAGTCGCTCGGCGGCGACGGCGTGATCGCGGACGGCTCGGTCAAGAGCGTGGCCGACCTCAAGGGCAAGACGGTCGCCTCCGAGCTCAACATCCCCGCGCGGCTGCTGCTGCAGCTCGAGCTCAAGAAGTCCGGGCTGACCCTCAAGGACCTGAACCTCAAGGAGATCGCCACCGGCGACACGGTCGCGGTCTTTACCGACCTCTCGATCGCGGCGGTGGCCACCTACCAGCCCTACCTGTCACAGGCGCTGAAGACCGACACGGCCCGCAAGCCGCTGGAGATCGTCAGCTCGGAGAAGTATCCCGGCTACATCACGGACGTGTTCATCGTCCGGCAGGACGACCTCAAGGCCAATCCGGACAAGTACAAGCACTTCCTGATCGGCGTCTACAAGGCCATCGACTACTTCAAGACCAACCCGGCGGAGTTCATCAAGCT